>PKUC01000055.1 GCA_002868865.1 Desulfuromonas sp.
AGATTGACGATCAAATATGGATTGAATGTGTTTAAAATTAGATCTTATCGATGAAAACTTGAAAAATAGCGGTATAATGAATCCATAAAAATAGCGAAATCAGTGAAAAATGGGAGGGGTATATGGAAGTCCACGCCAATCGAGATGGTTTTTATCCGCTTTTTGTCAAGTCCATGCTGCTCGGACTGATGAACCAGTGTCCGTCAGGCGGCAACCCGCACGACTGTCAGTTTCACAGCATCCGCAAAGCTACCTACGTGGAGCAACGCGACTGGCTCAACTCTACCTCCCACGATAAGCGGATCAAGATGTACGAGGATCATCTGGCCTGCAAAGCTGCACGCGCCAGCTGAAAGAGTAACAAAGAAAAAAAGCCGACTCCAACATGGAAATATGTCACAAACCGGTCCGCGGGAACCAGACTATTCGCTGTCGAGGCGGACCGTCATCACCGGCAACGGTGATTTCCGCACGACCTTTTCGGCGTTGCTGCCAAACAGGACATGATCCAGCCCGGCGCGGCCATGGGTACCCAATACGACCAGATCAGCCTGCTCATCCACCGCTTTATTGATGATCGTTTCGTACGGAATCCCTGGAGCGATGACAGTTTCATAATCCTTAAAATCCTTGAGATGTTGCCGGCAGAAGCTTTCCATCAGTTTTTTAGCCCCTTCGGCAATCTCCTCTTCGAGTTTATCAAAGGAAATGTGAGGGACATAAAAACCGCGCAGATCAACGGGTTCGTTGATGACGTGCAAAATCATCAGCCTGGCTGAGAACTGTCTGGCCATCATCAGTGCCGCCTGAAACGCGTTGTCTGAGCTGTCGGAAAAATCGATCGCCACCAGTATCTTTTTAAAGGATTTCATTGCTGAACCTCCAATACAACCCGCCTGAATTGAGTCTGTTTGTCACGCCGGTTCGGGCAGAATCTCGCCGAAAATCCGCTGCATGATCTGCTTGAGATCATCCAGACGTACCGGTTTGATGATGTACTCTACAGCACCGGAGCGCATCGCATCGAGATAGGTCTCGACGCCACCGTAGGCAGTCATCATCACCACACCGATCTGCGGATAGTCCCGCTGCAGGATCTGCAGAAAAGCCAGACCGTTCATCTTCGGCATCTTGATATCGGTAATGACAAGATTGATCCGCCGCCGCTGCAACAGATCGAGAGCCGCCTCGCCGTTCTCCGCAGTGCTGACATCGTACCCTTCACGTCGCAGCAATTCACCGAGACCGTCCCTTGCGTTCTTTTCATCGTCAACAATGAGTATTTTTTTCATAGCGACCGCCTCTTCACATCCGACTGTTCCTGATAGAAGCGTAACATGTCACGACCCACTGTCAAGCGGAGAAACGTCCTCTAACCTACTGATATCAGGACAGTAAAGACAAGAAAATCATGTCCAGCAGTCAAGGATCGTATCGATAACGGCAGGGATCTTTTCCGCAGCAGAACGTCCTTCAGCCAGTACATCTTCGTGGAGGAGCGGGGCGGCCGACTTGCCCGCAGCGGCATTGGAAATCAGCGACAGGGCCGCGACGTCCAAACCGAGCGCGTGGGCCATGATCGCTTCGGGGACGGTCGACATCGACACGGCGTCGGCCCCTAAGGCCGCCAGCATACGAATCTCGGCGGGTGTTTCGTAGTTCGGTCCGGACATCCAGGCCAGAACCCCACGGTGGAGCTCGATCTGCTTGGACGCGAGACGCTGCTGCGCCTGCGGATAGAAATCGTGGGCGTACAGCCGGGTCAGGTCGATAAATTGCGGCGGTGTCTGCCCCCGCAAAGGGCTCTCTCCCACCAGATTCAGGTGGTCATTGACCAGCATAAAATCACCGGACGACATGCTGTCAGCAATCCCACCGACGGCATTGGTCAGCAGCACACGTCGACAACCGAGCGCATGCGCCAGACGCACCAGAGCGGTTACCTCAAAGGGGGAATAGCCCTCGTACAAGTGATAGCGGCCTTCAAATAACAACAGCGGTGTAGCAGACAAGGTCCCGTGCCAGAGACGACCCTGATGTCCGACAACAGCAGCGGCGACAAAGCCGGGCAGCTCGGCATAGTTCACATGGTTGGCGTCGATGAGCAGATCGGGAAGAGAGGAAAAACCGGAGCCGAGAACCACTGCGACCTGCGGTATATGATTACCCAGCACCGACCTGACCGTCGCGGCGGCTGCGGTCACATCGTTGGCAAGTGTCATGGTATAAGCAGATCACGAACCGCGCTGAGCAGCTGGTCCGGTTTGAACGATTTATTGATAAAGTTGTCAGCCCCGGCACGCAGCGCATCAACTTCACATTCGTTACGGCGGTATGCACCGCTCATGGCGAGAATCGGCACATCCTTGATCGCATCATCCTCACGGATCGCGCGCATCAGATCAAGACCGCTCATGTCCGGCAGGTTGATATCGATCAAAGCCAACCGGAATGATCGCGCGCGCAGCGCATCGAGGGCGGCGGCACCGGTTCCCACCGTCACCAGTTCAAACCCGAGAGGTTTCAACAGATCGGTGAGGATTTCACAGAAGAACCGGGCATCATCAACAATCAGCACCGCAGGCTGTTGCGGAGCTTGCCGGGACGCGTCAGTCGTACGGACTGGGACACTGAAAACATGGGTGCACTTCGGACACTTGATCCGGACTTCGGGCCGATCCGTGCGGATGTTCTTGGCCCGGTACCTGGATCCGCATTCTGGACACTGAATAACCATTACCTACCTCTGTTGCGGCGTGACTGAATACTCAAAGTGGCCCGCAGCATCAAACGTCAGGCGGGTCTCACTAAGCTGTGCTATGACATTTTCCGGCTGATCGACAATCAACTGCAGTGAACTGGTAATCCGCCAGCGCAGTAGCGATCCCGAGGTCAGAGTATACGTTCGAACGGGGCGTCCGTCTATCGCCAGCTGTATCTGCACCGGCTTTATCGCCTCCAGGAGCAATCGTCCCGGCAATAATGCTGCTGATGGCAGCGGGTCAACATTCTTAACCGGTACAGATAAAGGGTCCTGTTCGACAACCTCCGGAGTTGCTGGCACAACAGGCGTACGCTCCTCGGCAACAGGCGAGATCTCGACAACCGGCTGGTCGAGATCGGCCCCAGGGTCGGGCGCAGCCCGCAGTTGAGTCTCCTGCGACGGGCGAGAATCCGTGTTCTCCACGACAGGGGCTAAAACAGGATCGGTGGCAGTGCGCCACAGGGAAGACAGTCCATAGATTAGTGCAAGAACAAGGCAGCCCAAAGCGACCCGGAAGAGGATCGCGGTCGCCGACACTGAAGGTGTCTCGGAAACCGGCAGGGTAAACACCGAAGCGGTCGCCCGATCTCCTTCAGCACGATAGCGCTTCAGCAGGTCATCGAAAGGCAGATCGAGTGCCTCGGCATAGCCCGCAAGAAAGCCCTTCAGGTAGGTTTCGGACGGCAGGTCGCGGTAACACCCATCCTCGAGAGCCTGCAATTTGGTCAACGAAATTTTAGTTCTTTGCGAAAGGGATTCGAGGGAAACATGCTGCGCAGTTCTCTGGGTCCGCAGATACGTGCCGAGGGAGGACGGTTCAGTCATTATACCAACGTCGCCTCACCGATAGAGGGATTGCAGAGCGCTCGCAGACTTCAACCCCCATTCTGAATCGGGGGACAGCTCGAGAACCTGTTGAAACTGCTGCGAGGCCAAGGGGATCTGCTGCAACCGCAGCAACACCAGTCCCAAACGGTAATGGGCCTCGGCATAGCGCGGCTGCTGTGCGATCGCCTTTTCAAATTCATTGCGAGCGATGGTGTCCTGCCCGAGGGCATAATAGACCTCGCCTAAGCGCAGATTGATCGGCGCATACCCTGGGGCAATCGCACGCGCTTCCTGATAAGAATTCAGCGCAGCTGGATAATCCCCTTTGCGAAACTGGGCGTAGCCGGTGCCGGTCAGAGCAACTTCGGTCCGCATAAACAGCAAATTGGACGAGGCGCGACCGAAGTAATCGATGGCCTGATCCCAGCGTTCCATATCGATATAGAGGGCGGCGAGATTGTTCTGATAACGGGGATCCTCATCAGACAGCGCGATGGCTCGAAGATAATGCTTTTCGGCCTGGGGATATGCCTTTTTGGCCTGATAGGCCTGCGCCAGCAGCGCCTGAATCTCGGGATCGTAAGAGTTGATCTCCACCGCCTGTAGCAGTTCCTTTAAGGCCATGGTCGGGCTACCACTCTGCATGTGCGACAGCCCCAGGGTGTAGTGGGAACGGGCCTGATTTTTCTGATCGAGAGACAGGCCACAACCCAGTAACAGCACAAGGACACCCATCGACAAAAATTTGCAACAGTCCATCATCAAAATCGATCACCCTCTCTCAGTTACATGGCGGCCAGAAAACGGCCCAAACTTTCGCGACATCTGGTCTGGACCTGCTCGGTAGCGAGTGGATCGTCACCGATCAACATCTTTTGACCGGTAATCTCCGCCCCTACTTCGCCGGTCGGCACCACAGAGCCATCGGAGTGACCCGCGGCGTTGCAGATCGGCAGGGCACGCCAGTAGGCCTCAAAACGGGCCGGAGTCAAACGATCAATGTCGGTATCGGTAACGACAAACCCCATCGACTCGGCGAACTCCTGTCCGGCCTGAAGCTGCTGTTCTACTGTCAGCCCTTTGACAGCAGAGGCCTCGGGACGAAAGAACACGGGCCGACTGTCCTGATGCAGGTAGAGTCCCATCAACAGTTGGTGACTCTGCCCGGTGGACAGTACCACCAGATAGGCCGAGGCCTGCTGTGCGGGGAACCCCGGCAGCACCACCTGAATATCGCGGATCGAACGAAACAACCGTCTCACACGTTGCGACGAAAAGGATAAGGGGTCCTGTTTTTTTAACTGCACAAACATCGTCGTGCCCTCCCCTGCAGCTGTCGACCGATCAATCGTCCAGCGATGAAAACTCGGTCAATAACTGGATGCGGCGATAACGGTTCTCGATCTCTTCGTAGTTCAGGGTACGCATGCGGTCCAGACTGAACTGCTCTACGGTAAACGACGCCATGACGGTGCCGAACACGATTGCCCGGCGCAGATTGCCCTCATCAAGATTGCGCGTCGCCGCCAAGTATCCTATAAAACCACCGGCAAAGGTGTCGCCAGCACCGGTGGGATCGAACACCTCTTCCAGCGGATAAGCAGGAGCTGAAAAGATCGAATGCTCGGCAAACATCAGCACACCGTATTCGCCCCGCTTGACCACCAGGGTTTTCGGTCCGAAGCTGCGTACAATCTCAGCCGCCTTGACCAGGTTCGGCTCGCCGGCCAATTGCCGGACCTCGGCCTCGTTAATAACTAGAGTATCGACCCGCCCCAGGGTTTTGATCAAGGCATCACGCTTGCCTTCGATCCAGAAGTTCATCGTATCGCTGGCGACCAGACGGGGATTTTTCACCTGATTGAGCACCTCAAGCTGCAGCTCCGGATCGATATTAGCGAGAAAAACATATTCCGCATCCTGATAGCTGGCGGGCAGCACCGGCTCAAACTGTTCGAAGACGTTGAGATGGGTCTCCAGAGTGTGTGCTTCATTGAGATCATAGTCGTAGCGACCCTTCCAGCGGAAGGTGCGACCTGCGCTCTTTTTGAGGCCTTCGAGATCGACCCCGCGGGAGCGCAGAAAGTCCAGGTGCTGCTCGGGAAAATCATCACCAACCACGGCGACCAGATTGACATCGGTAAAAAAACTGGCCGAGGTGGAGAAATAACAGGCTGAACCACCCAGCACGTCGTCGACCGTTCCGAACGGGGTCGAAATCGAGTCGAAGGCGACGCTGCCGACCACCAGAATACTCATATCAAACACCTTTCAGGGGACCAATAGTCCGAACAAGAAACATTAGTCGAGATATTTACCCAGCAGCGGCTGCAGTGCTGCGCGGGTCTCAGCCGGAATCAGACTGCGGTCAGTCATCACTGCATATTTCAGTGCCTCCGGGCAGCTGCAGGCAACAGTCTGCTGACCAGCAGCGATCATATCGACGGTCTCTTTGATGATCTTCCGTGCCATCGCGACGTTTTGTTGAATCACCGCGATAACCGCTTCAACCGAAACGTCATCATGACCTTCGTGCCAGCAGTCGTAGTCGGTCGCCAGCGCCACCGTCGCGTAGCAAATTTCGGCTTCGCGGGCCAGGCGCGCCTCGGGGATATTGGTCATACCGATAATATCCACTCCCCAGCTCCGGTAGATATTCGATTCAGCGCGGGTCGAAAAGTTCGGTCCTTCGATGCAGATATAGGTGCCCCCTTTGTGAACCGTTGCGCCCGCAGTTTTGGCTGCGGCAGCAACCTGTTGCGACAGGCCGGGGCAGATCGGATCAGCAAACTGCACATGTCCAACCACCCCGTCACCGAAGAAGGTCGACGCCCGTTTGCCCTGGGTGCGATCGAAAAACTGATCGGGGATAACGATATGGCCGGGAACGATCTCTTCTTTCATGCTGCCGACAGCAGATACGGAAATAATCTGCTTAACCCCAAGGGTCTTCATCCCGTAAATATTTGCACGGTAATTGACCTCAGACGGCAACAGGCGGTGCCCTCGGCCATGGCGGGGCAGAAACACCATCTGTACACCATTGAGGGTCCCGGTTATATAGGCATCAGACGGGTCGCCAAAAGGGGTCTTGAGCCGAACCTCTTTGACATCCGCCAAACCCTCGATTTCGTAAAGCCCGCTCCCTCCGATAACACCGACAACAGGTTGAGACATGAAACTGCTCCTTTATTTCGTTTAGTCATGATCACAGGCGGGTTGCGAATCTTCATCCAACGCCGCTTTTAATTGCCCGCATGCAGCGGAGATATCCTGTCCCTTGCTCGCCCGGCGGATCGCGACAATCTGCCGATCGAGCAGATAGCGCTGAAACTCTTCGACCGCCTCGGCGGTGGGTGCCTTGAACTCAGAACCGCTGTGTTCGTTATAGGGGATCAGATTAACCTTGGCGCGAATCCCATGCAACAGCTTGACCAATCGCTTGGCGTCGAGGCGCGTATCGTTGACCCCACCGATCAGAATATACTCAAAGGTGATCCTCTGTCGCGGCTCCAGGGGAATGTCGCGACAAGCCTCCATCAGCGTCGTCAGGGGATAGGTCTTATTGATCGGCATCAGCTGATCACGCAAGGCATCAGTGGTGGCGTTCAGCGAAACCGCCAGGCCGACTTTGATCCGCTGCGCCAGTTCACGCATCTGCGGCACCAGGCCACAGGTCGACAGAGTAACCCGTCGTGCGCCATAGCCGCAGCCATCATCCAGATAGAGAATCTTAAGCGCACGGACCACATTGTCCAGGTTATGCAGAGGTTCGCCCATCCCCATCAGCACAATATTATGAACCGGACCTTCCTTGCGCGCGGCACAAACCTGGTTGACGATCTCCGCGGCGGTCAGGTGACGGGTCAGCCCGAAGGTTCCCGTCAGACAGAACTGACACTGCATGGCACAACCGACCTGGGTAGAGATGCAGAGGGTATCGCGCCCCCCGTCCATGGGGATCCGTACCGCCTCAACGGTCTCCTGGTCATCGAGCCGGAAGAGATATTTCCGCGTGCCATCCTGCGACGTCTCGGTCACTTCGGGGCTCCAGTCGGAAACAACGAAGCGTCCTTTAAGCTCCTGACGCAGCGGCTTTGACAGATCGGTCATGCTGTCAAAGTCGACAACATCACGAGCATAAACCCACTTGATGATCTGGCGGGCACGGAATTTTTCTTTGCCAAGGCCGGTCAGCAGCTCGGTCAATTCGTCAAAGGTCAGGTTTTTAATATCGATCAAGGGGGCAACTTTCGCGCAACGGAACATTCTTCTCTGTCTAGTCAGCTCATCAATCTAACGTAAATGTCCTGAATTTTCAACTTGTTTGCTCTTTTGGGCACAAACCAAAAACAGGGCAGGACGAGAATTCTCCCGCCTGCCCTGTTTTTGCTAATAATTTTCGATATTGATCAGAATTAGACCAGCAGTTCCAGTCCGTTGAAGAAATAGCCCAGTTCAAATGCTGCGGTCTCGGGAGCGTCGGAACCGTGGGTAGCGTTCTCGCCGATAGATGCGCCAAACTCCTTACGCAGGGTTCCTTCAGCGGCTTCAGCCGGGTTGGTGGCACCCATCAGATCACGCCATTTGAGGATTGCGCCTTCGGCTTCAAGAGCCATAACGATACAGGGACCGCTGCTCATGAAGTCGGTCAACTCACCGAAGAAGGGGCGCTCTTTGTGGACCGCGTAAAAACCTTCGGCCTCGACCTTGCTGAGATAAAGTTTTTTCAGGCCAACGACCTTGAAGCCTTCGGCATAAATCCGTGCCAGGATCTGACCGGCATAACCAGCAGCAAACGCATCGGGCTTGATAATCGCAAAAGTCTGTTCTACAGCCATTTTTCTCTCCTTGGTTATCGATTTGAATCTGTTTGTGAGGGGGAATAAAACCGACGGGGTTTTATCATCCAGAATCGCCCTCTGTCAATTTTTTCCGCGTGATGCGTATTCCTGAAGAACCGGCAACACCTTGCGTAGCGCGTTACCACGGTGACTAATCCGGTTTTTGATCTCAAGGGGCAATTCCGAAGTGGTTTTCCCATATTCAGGCACCAGGAAGTAGGGGTCGTAGCCGAAACCACCCGCCCCCCGAGGCTCACGCAGCAGCAAACCAGAAATCATCCCGTCAAAGGTCACGCATTCTCCGTCCGGTTGTGCCAGCGCCATAACACAGTGGAAGGCGGCCTGACGCCGATCGTCAGCAACACCCTCCATATCATCCATCAGTTTGCAATTGTTGGCATCATCATCACAGGCATCACCAGCATAGCGAGCCGAAATAACACCCGGCGCACCTTCCAGCGCCTCCACCACCAGACCGCTGTCATCCGCCAGGGTCAACAGACCGGTAGCATGCGCCATTTCAATCGCTTTTTTGCGGGCGTTCGCCTCAAACGTATCGCCATCTTCGACCACCTCAGGAACGTCCGGAAACGCATCAAGACCGATAATTTCGAGAGACGTATCAGCCAACAGACGTCTGATCTCCTTGAGTTTTCCCTGATTTCCGGTCGCAACCAGCAGTTTCATCATAACTCCAGAGCCTGACGTTGCAGAATGGCCAGTTCGCTACAACCGCCGAGAGCCAGGTTGCGCAGGGCGTCCAGTTCCTCCAGAGAGAAGGGTTCTTCTTCCGCGGTCCCCTGGACCTCGACAAACTTTCCCGAACCGGTGATAACAAAGTTCATATCGACTTCGGCGCGGTGGTCTTCATCATAGTTGAGGTCGAGCAGTGGATGTCCTGCAACGATACCGACGCTGATCGCAGCGACGCTATCTTTGAGCGGCAGTTGCGACAAAACGCCCGACTTCACCAACCCGGACAGGGCGTCGTACAAGGCGACATAAGCACCGGTGATAGAGGCGGTGCGGGTGCCGCCGTCGGCCTGAAGAACATCACAGTCGATCTGAACGGAGCGTTCCCCAAGAGCTTCCAGATCGGTTACGGCACGCAGTGAGCGGCCGATCAGCCGCTGAATCTCCTGAGTCCGGCCGGAGATCTTTCCCTTGGCCGCCTCACGGATCGACCGAGTGTGGGTGGCGCGCGGCAGCATGCTGTATTCGGCGGTCACCCAGCCGCGCCCTTCACCACGCATGAAGGGAGGGACCCGTTCTTCGACCGAAGCGTTGCATAGCACCCGGGTCTCCCCGCAGCTCACCAGCACAGATCCTTCAGCGTAGCGGGTAAAACCGCGCTGAAAACTGATGGGGCGAAGCTGATCGGTCAGCCGACCGTCACCCCGTGTGATTACATTAGACATGAGTTATCGATTCTCCTCTTCGAGTCGGACAAAGTTGAGGACCCCCTGAAACAGGGCCTGAACAAACAGCTCCTGATCGTCGGGGTTTTCCAGTCTGGCCAGATCCTGCGGATTGCTGAAATATCCGCTCTCGATCTGAACCGTGGGCAGGTCACCGTCGCCCAGCGGCAGACGGTCCGTAGGCTGAATGCCCGCAACATCAAAGCCTGCCTCCCGCAACGCCTGCGACATCTGTTCCGCCAGCTGCAGGCTCGGACTTTTCTCCACCGAAGGTGACGCCGAGACCGGCTGATCGCGGCGGATCAGCAGCACCACTCCCTGGGGAGTCGGACCGTAAGAGGCCTGGGCATGGAGCAGCAGCCAGACGTCAACATTATCCCGAGCCGCCGGAGCGACGCGCTGCTCGGCGGTCAGCTCGTAATCATCGTCGCGGCTGAGATAAACGGGAACGCCGAGCCGCATCTTAAACAGCTTTTGGAGCCGGCGGGCGAGTTGAAGGTTGACATCCTTTTCCCGCAAACCGGTTGCGGCGATGACGCCATTATCAAGGCCACCGTGTCCTGGGTCGATGGCCACACCGGTCAGGTCCGGTCCGGCTACGGTTTTTTTCTTGCGCAGCAGAAAGGCAAACAGACGGTCGAGAGCACCCTCGCCTTCAACTTTGCGGGTCGGGAGGGGATCGAGATTGCGGTAGTAGACCGAGCGATCGATCAGGCGCGGCAGCTGATCGACAAGAAAATCTTCGGCAACCCGTAACCGGCCATCGATAAAGCGTGGTTTGGTACCGAGAGGATAGTGCCGTTCACCAAACTTCAGATAGGCGCTGCCCGGGGTAATTTCGGCCCAGCCACGAGCGGTTTTTATCCGGTAAACATGTGTGATCGAGTTCCAGTGTCCCCGCAACGAGACCGCATCCAGCGCATCATCCACGGCAACGTACGGGACGCCGTTAAAGATATACACATCCTGAAGCAGAACCGGGTTTTCACCACGCGCAGCCAGCTCAACCGCCGCATCGACGTAAGAACCGCACAGCAGGACAAAAGAAAGGATCAGTAGAAAAGATCGTCGCATAGGGACTCCGTCACAAACCGGTGAGGTTATACCCCAGCCATCGGCACCCTGTCAACGCGGACTGCCGTCGGACTCCCCGGAAACAAGTGCCTGCCCCGGCGTCGGCTTAAGACCGAGGGCCTTGAGGTAGCGACGCGTCACCAGCTGCTCCAGATCATGCTGGGCACCCTCATCGGCCGCCATAGGGCGCACTTGGCCACCGGCGGTCATACCGTGGCCGCCTGACGTCCCCAGATCATGCAGAATGGTGCGTACCACCCTGCCGAGCATCACCTCAGGATCGCGGGTCCGCAGTGAAAAGATCTCCCCACCATCGTACCAGCCCATCCCCATCACATGATCGACGCCTTCACGGCGCAACATAAAGTCGGCGAGTTCGGCCACTAGATCAGGGTTATCGATCCGGTAGAGATTAAAAATCAGTACCGACCCGTAGATGCGTGCATTCTCGATCGCCCGGTTAAAGACAGCGAAGTAACTACCCGGCACCTGGGGATGGGTTATGCGAAACAGGGTCCGGTTGTTGGACAGCGGCAACAACTTGAGATAAGCGCTGCGGTCGGCTTTCGACCACTCACGCCCCAGATCCTGTGTTTCGGATTTGATGGCGTAAAACAGGCTGGTGGCCAGACGTGTGTTGATGCTGATGTTCAGGCAGCAGAGGTATTCGTAGAGGATCGTCGCCGCCGCACCATACTCTTGACGCACATCCACCCAGGTGACCTGCTGCAACTCGTTACGCGGAGCATGATGATCGATCACCAGATCAACGCGGCGGTCGGTCGGATAGGAATTATTACCGGTGCCCGGCTGAGTGTCGACCATACAGACCACATCAAACTGGTCCAGATCGAGAGTACTGATCGGCACGAGAAAAATTTCCAGTTCGGCGACCATACTGCGATTTTCACCGCGACCGATGATGCCACCGAAGGCCACGGTGGCGTCCTGACCGGTCTGCACCAGAAACAGGTGCCGCAGTGCCACCGCAGCTGCGATCGAATCGGGATCGGGGTTGTCGTGGGTAACGATCAGGATACGTCCACGCCCCCGGGCCCACTCCACCAGCGTACGGGCCCTATCATAGCTGAGCGATGATTCACAGTTGCGCTCAGTCTTTTCGCTCTTCTCCACCATATCCTTCTTCTCTCCGCATTGTCAGTAACCGGTTCAATCCATCTTTCGCATCCGCGACCGGCATTACCCCACTTTATTCATTTCACAGTCGCGTTCGCAGGCGACGCAACAGCAGGCTGTTGGTCACCACCGAAACGCTGGACAAGGCCATCGCCAGTCCTGCATATTCTGGTTTGAGATAGAGGCCCCAAATCGGGTAAAACAGGCCGGCTGCCAGCGGAATCCCTAGGCTGTTGTAGAAAAATGCCCAGAACAAATTCTGTTTGATCTTACTCAGAGTCTTGCGACCGAGACGGATACCACGAGCGATATCACGCATCTCCCCCCCCACCAGAATCAAATCACCGGTCTCCTTGGCAACATCAGTGCCGCTGCCGATCGCAATGCCGATATCGGCCTGGGCCAGTGCCGGCGCATCATTGATCCCATCACCAACCATCCCAACCCGCAGACCGCGCTGCTGATAGGCCTTGACCCTGTCCTGTTTATCGACAGGAAGGACTTCTGCCTCCACCTCATCCACACCGACGCGGGTGGCGACGGCATTGGCCGCAACTCGATTATCGCCGGTTATCAGCACCGTCTTGAGTCCGAGAGACTTCAGATCGGCGACAGCTGCAGCCGCAGTCTCTTTCAGTTCGTCGGCCAGACCGAGCAGACCAAGCAGCTGTACATCGCGGGCCAGATAAATGAGGGTCCTGCCATCATCCCCCAGAGCCCTGGCTTGCACCGCCAAAGAAGTGAGATCGACGCCATGATCCTCAAGCAGCGTGCGGTTACCACACAGAACTCGAAACCCATCATAGTGGGCCACCAGCCCCATCCCTCCCTGCTCGGCGATCTGTTCGACCTGCGGGAACAGAACCTCGCGCTGCTGAGCTGTGGCCACAACACCGCGCGCAAGGGGGTGGGCGCTGCCCGCTTCCACGGCCGCCGCCAACGACAGGACCTCTTCTTCTGTGACACCAGGAACGGTAACAATATCGGTCACGCCAAATTTTCCGGTAGTCAGCGTCCCGGTTTTATCAAGCAGAATCACCTGTAAGCGTGAAATATGTTCGAGTACAGATGCGCGTTTAAACAACATGCCGCGCTCCAAACCGACGCTGCTGCCGACCATGATCGCCGTCGGAGTCGCCAGGCCGAGAGCACAGGGACAGGCAATAACCAAGACCGCAATCGCCATCTGAAAGGCGAAGGAAAACTCTGCGGAGCCCAGCAAGTACCAGACCAGAAAGGTCAATACCGAAAGAGCTACTACGATCGGCACAAAAAACTGTGATGTGCGATCCGCCAGACGCTGAATGGGAGCTTTGTCGCCCTGGGCCTCTTCGACCATCCTGACGATCTGGGACAGGACCGTTTGTTCACCGACCCGGGTGGCGCGGATTGTCAAGAGACCGGAGTGGTTTATCGTCGCTCCGATAACCGGATCGCCGGGTTCGCGATAAACCGGAATCGATTCACCGGTCATCATCGATTCGTCGATCGACGAACTGCCGTCGATGATCTCCCCGTCGACCGGGATCTTGTCCCCCGGCCGAACCCGCAATAGGTCGCCAACTCGGACCCGGCTGATTGCGACGCGGGTCTCTTTCTCCCCCTCAATCAAGATCGCTTGATCTGCCTGGAGGTGCAGCAGATTTTTCAGCGCGGCACTGGCACGGCCTTTGGCCCGGGCTTCGAGCCATTTGCCGAAGCGAATAAAAAGGATCAACATGGCGCTGGTTTCAAAAAACACCGGTTGGCCGGGGCCCAGCAGGCCCGAAACAGACAACAGTGAATATCCGTAAGCGGCGCTGATACCCAGCGCGACAAGAACATCCATATTGGCAGCGCCATTCTTCAACGATTTCCAGCCGCCACGGTAGAAGGTCAGACCTGCGCTGAACTGCACCAGGGTCGCCAGCAAAGCATGGACCAGCAGCGTCACCGCCCCGAAGATCGGCCACGCCATCAGCAACATGATCGGCACGGCCCCGGCCGCCGAAACAAAGACCCAGCGCAGCGCAATCGCCGCATCATCTGCACGTTTTTGGTCACGGGGAATCGCGCGGAAACCGGCCTGACTGACGGCAGCAAAGATCGTCTCGGAGCTGAGAACACGCCGGTCAAAATCGACCTCGCCCATCTCCCCGGCCAGATTGACCACCACCCGGTTCACCCCGTCAAGGCCGCTGAGTTTTTTTTCGATCGCTGCGGCACAATTCGCGCAGCTCATCCCTTCGAGGTAAAAACGGACGGTCTCGATGGCGGCCTGTGGGTGCGCCTCAAAACCGAGGCCATCAACCTTCTGCGGCGTCTTCATGTGATCCATTCGCACTGCTCTCCCATCGGTCCGCAACGCACAACCTGCGTCTCACCGTCTGCCAACGCTTCCAGCGCATCCAGAATCGCCCAAGGATGACTTTCTATTTTCAGCACCCGGCATCCCAGCTTTTGCTCCAGTTCCACCAGGCTGACATCATCCAGAAAAATTTCCGCATCGTCCTTGAGCATGACATCGGGGATCAGCAGGACATCATCCGGATCGCACCCGGACAGGTGCGCTTCAATATCACCGGCCGTCAGCAAACCGGCAACCGTGACCCGTTCGCCCCAGAAATAATTGTGCACCGCAGTCACCCTGATGTCGACCCCAGTGCGCTCTCTCAGGCGTTGGACAAAACAGCTCAAGTCGGGATAAAACGAAAGACCGGTGATCAGATGCACACGGTGGGTCTCAAGGGCTTCTGCCTCGTGCAGGACCTCTTCGGCATCGATCCGGAACTGAGCAATCTGACCAACGCCGTTCTCCCACTGCCAGAGCTCTTCATACGCTTCGATCTCAGGAAAATCTTCACCGGCCTGCAGATAAAGTTCGTCAGCAGCAAAGACAAAACGTGAGCCGCCTCGGGTGAGATAATCGGCCTGACAGGCTTCGACCAGTCTGACGATTCTGCGGGCATCATCAGCGGTCAAGGGCTGAAGATCTGGCAGATTATGGCGAAAACGGGTCAGCCCCACGGGTACGACCGCGAGAGAAAGGATCCGCGGTGCCAGGCGATAAAGATCGGCGATACTGCGCTGCAGCACCTGCCCGTCGTTGATTCCTGGGCAGACGACAATCTGACAATGGATGTCGATGCCCACCTCGACCAGCTGGGTCAACAGCGGCATTATCGGCGGCGCGTGCCGACCCAACAAACGGTTGCGCACCGCTTCATCGGTCGCATGGACCGAGATATACAGCGGGGATAATTTCAGGGCAACAATCCGCTCAAAGTCAGCCGCCGACAGATTACTCAGGGTGACGTAAGAGCCGTACAGATAGGAGAAACGGTAATCTTCGTCCTTGACATAGAGGGATCGCCGCATCCCCTTTGGCAGCTGATGAACAAAGCAGAACAGGCAATCGTTACCGCAGCAGCTCGGATCGGGGTGGGTAAGAACAAAACCGGGATCACCGGTGGTCTCAGTGTCCACATCGAGAGTAACTGCCAGCCCCTCTTCGGTCTGAAACTCAAGTCGGACCGGACCCTTCTCCATCGCGATATAAACATCAAGGAGATCCTCCGGAGCAGCGCCGTTAACACGCCGCAGTCGGTCGCCCTGCTTCAACCCGGCCCGCCGTGCCGAACTGTCAGGGATAATTTTATCTATCGTCAGCATCGTTATCTCAAACCGCCGTAACACTGATAGTGTTTCTGCAGCGTCAGTATAGCATCGGACCTCAGGCCGTCGCCAGGTCACCGAACGATAACAGGGGTGGCAACCCGACGGTTACCACCCCTGCTTTGAACATTCACTGGATCAGATCCGGTCAGAGTGAATCTCAGTCACGCCCACCGTGCAGACGGAAGGTGCCGTCCTGAGAGGTGATCGAGGCGATGGCGTGCTTGTAGATCAGGATATCTCCATTGCTCTCTGCGAGAACGCAGAAGCTATCGAACGACTTGATGTACCCTTCGAGCTTGTCGCCCGACATCATGTTGATGACGACCTTAACCCGCTCTTTACGCGCCTGATTGAGATACTGATCCTGAATATTAAATGGGGACTTTGGCATATCCACTCCTTTACCGTTGAATTAAATCGTCAATGTATTTTTTCACTGTACCAGACTCGTTGCAGGAATCAACCCAAAACATCTCCGGGTCTTTTCGCAGCCAGGTCAACTGGCGCTTTGCATACTGACGGGTATGGGTCTGAATCAGTGAGATCATCTCTTCGTACGACAGATGACCGTGCAGATAATCGATCGTCTCCCTATAACCGAGGGTTTTCATTGCCTTAAGGTCCGGGTCATACTGCTCAAGGAGGCGTTGCACTTCATCGAGCAGACCCATGCGAAACATCTCGACGACACGCTGGTCTATCCGCTCATAGAGAAGACTGCGCTCCAGACGGGGTGCCATACTCAGAGCATTGTAGCGACGCTCAGAAAACCGATGCTCCCGCGTCAATTGTGACAGCGGACGGCCACTGAGTCGATAGACTTCCAAAGCGCGCACGATACGCACCAGGTTACGCGGGTGGATCCGTTCTGCCGCTTCGGGGTCGACGTCGCCCAACAGCCGGTGCAGGGTTCCTGCCCCCTCCTGTTGCTCTTTTAGGTGCAGTTCCCTGCGCAGAGTTTCGTCACCAGTGGGGACGTCAGCGAGGCCACCGACCAGGGCCTGAATATACAGTCCGGTGCCGCCGACCACGCACGGCAACCGGCCACGGCCGTGGATCTCTTCGATAAGCGGATGCGCCAGATCGACAAAGTCAGCCACAGAAAACGGCTGATCCGGATCGACCAGATCGATAAGATGATGCGGCACACAGGCGCGCTCCTCCCGGGTCACTTTGGCGGTACCGATATCCATCTGCCGGTAGACCTGACGGGAATCGGCCGAAAGGATCTCCAGATCGTAATCCTGCGCCAATTCTAGCGCCCACCGGCTCTTTCCCGAGGCGGTGGGCCCACTGATCACCAGCAGCGGAATCTTTTTATTGTACGTTGAAACCCTCACCTCACTGCCGCCTGAACATCTTTTCGATCTCAAACAGGGTCAGTCGCTGCATCACCGGTCGGCCGTGCGGACAGTGGGCCTTAAAATCGACCCCATCCAGCTCGCGCAGCAACGCCAGGCTCTCGGCTCGTGACAGCGCCTGATTGGCCCTGACGACGCCGTGACAGGCCATGAGAATGAGGACTTCGTCCAGCTTATCCTGCAGCTGACCGCTGTAACCGATCCGTTCCAACTCCAGGGCCACATCAACAACCAGGCGTCCGGCCTGTTCCGCGGCCAGCAGTGCGGGAACCGCCTTCAACGCGAACGATTTGCCGCCGAACGGCTCCAGATCAAAACCGAGACGCAGAAGATCACTGCCGTGTTCCTCCAACGCTGCCGCACTGCGGAAGTCGAGCTCGAGCATCTCGGGGAAAAGCAACTGTTGCTGCGCAATCCCATCGCCGAAAAAAGAGGCCTTGAGGTGCTCGAAGCCGATCCGTTCATGGGCGGCATGCTGATCGATCAGCACAAGATCATCACCATCCTGACAGAGCAGATAGCTCTGATGATACTGACCGAGCAGTTGCAGGCGAGTAAAGAATGGTTCCTCTTCTGCCATCGGTGCCGTAAGTGGCAACTGCTCTCCGGGCACGATACCGAACGATGCGGGAGCAGGTGGCGAATCCGGTTCAGGTACCGGTGGCGAATAAACTGGAGCGGCAGGCGGTGGTTCGGACCGGTATGAGGCCTGTTGATCCTGAACCTGGGGCAACGATCGATCCGGAGCAACCTGCGGTGTTGCGCCCTGCATCTCCCGCAGCCCCGATGGTGATTCATGTACGGCAGCTCCATCCCTATCCCCATCTCCGGCCGGAGTTTCGATCCAGCGGGTCGGGCGCAGGGTATCGCGGATCGCTGCGCTCAGCGCATCATGGACCAGAGACTGTTGACGAAAACGGACTTCGTGCTTGGTCGGATGAACGTTGACATCGACCTGAGCGGGATCGAGTTGAAGAAACAATACCGCAACCGGATAGCGCCCCTTCATCAACAGCTGGCGGTAACCATCCATAACAGCATGCTGAACAACACGATCACGAATATAACGACCGTTAACAAAGGTATAGATGTGCGATCCGGACGAACGGCTCAGGGAGGGCTGCGAAATCAGGCCGTATATCTTCAGGTCGTCGTATTCCTGCTCGATCGGCAGCAGACCCTGCAAGACATTCTTTCCCAGCAGCGCCGCGACCCGCTCCGGCAGAGCCGCTTCACGACGCAGGTCAAGCAGTGTCCTAGTTCCATGCACCAGACGAAAATGGATCTCCGGGTGCGCAAGGGCCTGCTTGGTAACAACATCGGCCACGTGTCCCAGCTCGGTCTGTTCCTTGCGAAGAAACTTCTTGCGGGCGGGCATGTTAAAAAACAGATTGCGCACCTCGATGCGGGTTCCGCGAGGAAGCCCCACTTCGGCGGTATTCTTCACCTGTCCGCCCTCGGCATAGATTTCACAACCGAGGCCGTCATCACTGGCACTGGTCCGTAACCGGAACCGCGAAACCGACGCGATCGACGCCAGCGCTTCTCCACGAAAACCGAGGGTGTGCAGTGCAAACAGATCCTCATCTGTGACGATCTTGCTGGTCGCATGACGCTCGAGTGACAGAAATGCGTCCTGAGGATCCATACCAGCGCCGTTGTCGATCACCTGAATCAGTTTACGGCCACCCGATTCCAGATCGATAAATATCTGGTCAGCGCCGGCATCGATGGAGTTTTCAACCAGCTCTTTCACCACGGAAGAAGGGCGTTCGACCACTTCACCGGCGGCAATTTTATTACAGAGGGGCTCGGGAAGAACCCTGATTTTAGAACTCATTATGACACCTGACTCAAAAGATCCGCCGGCCATACATCAACAGAAACGGCCGGAGAACCGGCCGCATCATACGAGCAAAAAAAAAGCTGAAACAGCAAAGAATCATTCCAGTTCATCGAGCAGCAGTTCGATCTCCTCAAGCTCGATATCCTCAGCGGTTTTGATGGCCGCTGGCTTGCCCTCTGCAGCAGAATTTATCAGACCGAGATCTTCGGCCACGCCCTGGACAATCTGCTGAGACACCATCTGTTCACGGCGCAGATAGGTTTCGAACAGAGCGTTATCACAGATGGTATTGATCAAACGGGGAACTCCCCCTGAGAAGCGATGAATAGCAGATAAGGCCCCGGCGACAAAGGGGCTGTTACTGCCACCGGCCACCTGAATACGATGGTGGATATACGACTCGGTTGTCTTCTCCGACAACGGTTTAAGAGTGTATTTAACGGCGACCCGTTGTGCCAGCGGTTCGTCGAGCTTCATCGTGGTCTCGAGCTCGGGCAGTCCAAAAAAAACAATATTGAGTAGCTTTTTACCGGGGATCTCAAGATTCAGCAGCCCACGGAACTCTTCCATTAACTCTCGAGTCTGAAGCATCTGCGCTTCATCGATAAGCACCACCGCCTTGCGCCCCTCCTTTTCTATTTCGAGGAGCCGTTCATAGAGCTGCTTGAGCAGCTTCAGCGGATTATCATCCGGATTTTTCACCCCGAGCTGCATGGAGATCCGGGTCAGGATCCATTCAGGCGTAATCGCGGAATGGATCATCACCAACAGCGACGATTCGTACTTGTCTACCGGCAGGTTGTCGAGCATACGCCGCGCCAGGGTCGTTTTTCCGGTACCGACCCCGCCGACGAGAACCGCAAGCCCCTTATTTGAATCGACTGCATACATCAGACGCAACAGGGCCTGATTGTGCTGCTCGCTGTTAAAATAGAAGCTGTCGTTCGGGGCGTTTGAAAACGGTTCCCGTTCAAGGTTGAAGTAGGCAGCGTAACCCATCGGGGTCTCCATAGGCGCGGGAGAGTGGTGATCGAGCGACAACCGGTAGCAACACTCTCACTCTAAAGAAATGAAATACGATCTTTGCTGGCAGAGGAGTTTGTCGAAGCGCTGTCGTCCCCTTGACTCAAACGGGCAACCTTCTCGGCGATGTCACGGAACTCCGGATCTGCATCGGCCACAAAGCGGTAACTGGCCAGCGCTTCCTGGGGATGCTGAAACGCCTCATAGAGGGCACCGAGTTCATAATACAAACTCAGGCGCTGCCCTTCATCGATCGTTGTCGACGCCAGCGCGGCACGGAACGCCTCTTCCCCCTTTTCAAAGTCACCCTTGTCGACGTAACAGAGGCCCTTGAGGGTCTGACAATCGACAAAACGGGCGGGGTCGCTCTGTGCCTTGTTGAACTCGCTGACAGCATCGTCGAACAGTCCCATCTCCCGATAGGCAATGCCGAGATTATAGTGCGACTCCATATCATCTGCGGCGATCTGATCGTCCACATCGGTGCGGAAGATCGGGCCATCATCCGATGAATCGAGTAGATCATCAAAGGCACCTGCCTTGTCGGTGTTACCCGCCTCTAGGCCCGATGCAACAAAATCGGCAAAATCATCGTCGAGCACCTCGACCGCGAGGTCGTGAAGCGCGTTGGACGCATCGCTATCCGACTCAGAACCTTCGCGCCGGGACTGGACCTCCTGCAGTTTGGCCTGACAGTCCGCATCGTCCGGTGACACTGCCAGGATCGCCCGACAGACCTTCTCCGCCTCGTCGTAGAGGCCCTGCTGCAGATAAAATTCAGCTTCTTCAAGATCCTGCGGTGGGTTCAGCAGGGGCGCATCCGATTCGTCAATCTCTTCGAGTTCGACAGCCAGGTCAAACGGTTCATCGCCGTCGATATCGACCAGATCCGACAGCTCCAGCTCAACCAGTTCTTCTTCGGCGACTTCTACCGTGGACCCCTCTTCGCCATCGAGCTCCTCGAGTTCAATGGCGCCTTCTTCAGCCACACCCTCGAGTTCACCGAGATCGATATAGGCATCGTCTTCGAGATCTTCGCTGGCGGTATCGAGCAAGGCATCAAAGACATCATCCTGCGGTTCAGGAGCGGTTTCTTCAATCCCTTCCGTCTCCATTACATTGAGGAGGGGATCGCCATCACCCGTGAGCCGATAGATCGAGTCGAGGGTATTCACCACGGTCCGATTATCCGGAAGGGCTTGTTTCAGCGACTCGTAAAAGGTCTGTAGTTCAGCGAGGCGATCCTGCTTCTGGAAGGCTTCCTTCCACTCTTCAAGTTCCTGAAGAGCCTGTTCGAAATGATCAGAATCCAGGCAGCAGCGAACCAGTTCAGTGCGCAGATCAAGATTGTTAGGCTGTTTTTTGAGCAGCTGCTGATAGGTCAAGCGACAGTTATTGAGATCGTCAAGTCCTCTGTAGGTAGTCGCCAGCATCTCCAGCAACACTGGATCCTCAGGCTGCTCACGCAACAGGCTCTGCAGAAGACCCAACGCCTTCTCCATTTGACCTTTCTCGATCAAGGTCTCTGCCAGACCGCGACGGAGTTCATCATCATTAGAAAAGAGGGGCAGAAACTTCGCGTAAAGCTGAAGGATTTTATCGTGGTTCTGCTTGTCCTGCAGGACTTTAAGGGCCGCATCAAAATATTCACGGCCCTCTTGCTGGCGGCCACTGGCAGAATAGACCTCCGCCAGCTTGACCTGGATATTGAGATTTTCGGGGTCGACATCCTGCATCTTTTCAAGGATACGGATAACGTCAGCCGTCTGCCCTTCTTTTTCATAATAGCTGACCAGCTGACGATACTCCGCCATCGCATTACCGATGAGGCCCTGCTTCTCATTCAGCTCGGCCAGCCGTGCAAAAATCGTAATCTGGGACGGATCCAGCCGCTGCATCTGCCGGTAGATGGCGATCGCCTTCAGATAAAAACCGTTGCCGGAAAAATATTTAGCGACGGTCTCGTACTGCTCGAAGGCCTCAGTCGATTTTCCAGTTTTGGCGTACAGTTCAGCCAGTTTCTGCCGCGAGCGCATGTCGTTGGGGTCGATATCGACGACCTTGGCAAAATCCTTGATGGCACGCGGAAGCAGCCGTTTTTTTAAATTTTTCTGTGCTGAAAGCAGCAGTTTTTCTTTACTTGCCAAGAAAACCTCTCAGAGAGCAGGACAAAACAATATAGACATCCAAGCCTTTAATATTATGCGAATGACTACTTGAAAGTCAAGGCAGACGGATGACTTTCTTTAAGAAAAACAGTGTGTTTCAACTAAAAAAGGGGCAACAAGGGGAGACCGATGCGTCGACAGACCATCTCAGTTCGACGACAGTCCCCTACGCAGATGTGCAACCTCTGCATCAGTCAATCGGCGAAACGAACCGGCCCCGAGAGACCCAATCTGGAGAATATCGATGCGGATCCGCTTTAGGCGAAGGACGTCATGACCCACCGCTTCGCACATACGCCGCACCTGCCGGTTTTTGCCTTCATGGAGGACAATTTCGAACCAGCTATACGAACCGGAGTGGCGTAAATTCTGGGCCACAGCCGGAGCAGTCAGACCATCTTCGAGAGTCACTCCCTTAGACAGGGTTGCTAGTGTCTGCGGGGTGACCAGACCGCGCACCTTGACCAGATAGCATTTTTCAATATGGTGACGAGGGTGCATCAGGTGATTGGCCAACTCCCCATCGTTGGTCAGCAGCAGCAGACCCTCACTGTTGTAATCGAGGCGGCCGACCGGGTACAGGCGCTCTGGGACCTCCTGAACCAGATCGGTCACCAGTCGTCGTCCCTGAGGATCGCTCAGAGTGCAGACATACCCCCGCGGCTTATTCAAAAGCACCACGACCCGCCGACCCGATTCCTGCAGCACCCTGCCATCAACGCAGATTTTATCACAGGCCGGATCTGCGCGGTCTCCGAGAGTTGCAACGATGCCGTTGACCGTCACCCGCCCCTGGGCAATCCACTCCTCCGCACGACGGCGGGACGTCAACCCCGCCCGCGACATGATCTTCTGTAGTTTTTCACTCATACCCAGAGCTTTCTACCTGATTCAGCTGATCGGACCAGAGCGTCTCAACCGCCGGATCAAGCTCACCGAATTCCCTCAGCGTCGGCAGATCGGCGATGTCACGTAGTCCGAAAAATTCCAGAAACTTTCGACTGGTGCCATAAACTAGAGGTCGGCCAGGCACCTCTTTCTTCCCCAGAACCTTCAGAAGGCCCTTTTCGAGCAGAGTTTTGATCACCCCCCCCGAATCGACACCCCGCAGATACTCGACCTCAGAACGGGTAATCGGCTGCCGATAGGCAATCATCGCCAACGTTTCCAGCGCCGCCGGCGAAAACCTAAAGGGGCGCTCCTTGCTCAATTTACGGATCCAGTCCGCGCACTCAGAGCGGGTCCTGAACTGATAGCCACCGGCGACTTCAGCGAGATAAAATCCGTGATCGGCCTGTTCAAAGTCATCCACGATCTGCTGCATCAGCGGCCGCAATTCCACGCGACCGATTTCCAGCAAAGCGCTGAGCCGATCGAGCGACAGAGGCGATTCCGAAGCAAAAAGAAGACTCTCGATAATTTTTCGCATCTCAGCCATAGCCCAGTCCACCCTCTTCGACAACAAATGCCGACACCTGATCATCCGTTGCCGCCAGGGTCAGCCAGAGTGCACCACATCTTTCTGTCTGCAGCAATCGAACCATCCGCATCTTGACCAATTCGAGCAGCGCGAGAAAGGTCACCACCAGCTCATCACGGCTGACCACACCGGAAAACAGCTCAGAGAATGCCCGGCGCTCCCTTGTGCGCAATCGCTGTAAGATCAGACGGATATATTCCGCAACCGACAGCGGTTCGGCGACGACCTCGTGGTGAGTCTCCTGCGGAGCCTCCTTCAACAACCGCTGAAAGGCGATAGCGAGCTGATACAGGTCAACGTTCCCCCCGTCGTCATCGGTCTCACCGACGTAATCAGGGACCGGAAAGTGCCTGACAAAGACATCGCGATCGAGCTGTGATGCCGTCTCAAGAAACTCTGACGCTTCTTTATAGCGCTGATATTCGAGCAGACGGCGGACCAGCTCGGCACGGGGATCTTCCTCTTCGCCTTCGTCGACTACGCCTTCATCGACCGGCAGCAGCATGCGCGACTTGATATGGATCAGCGTCGCCGCCATCAGCAGAAACTCTCCAGCGCCGTCCAGGTTCAGCTGCTTCATCTGATCGATGATTGCGAGGTACTGTTCGCTGATTTCGACCATGGGGATATCGTAGATATCCATCTCATTGGTTTTGATCAGATGGAGGAGAATATCGAGGGGGCCCTGAAAATTCTCCAGGCGAATTTCGATCGCCATGGCAATCAGGTCCCGAAGAGAAACTGCATCGACTGCTGTACGAACACCCACTGGGATCCGGCAAGTCCCTGAATCAGGGTGATCACGATCGGTGACAGCACAAGCGACCAGACATCGGTGAAAAACACCAGAAAGAGGATCAGCAAAAACCCGAACGGTTCCAGTTTTCCGAGCATCGCGGCGTAACGGTGCGGCAGAACCCCCATCAACACGCGCCCTCCGTCCAGCGGCGGAACCGGCAGCAGATTAAATGTTCCGAGCAGGACATTGATATACAGACTGAAAGCCGCCATCATCCGCAGCGGCTTGATCATCTGCAGAAACAGCTCTGACTGACCACCGATGCTCGGCTCAAGCAGACCGATCAGCTTCAGCAACAGGGCTGAGGCGATGGCGAGCGACAGGTTGGTCAACGGACCGGCCAGCGACACCCATATCATGTCCCGCTTTGGATGGCGCAGGTTACCAGCGTTGACCGGAACCGGGCGCGCCCAACCGAATCCGAAGATAAAGATCGCCAGGGTCCCGATAGGGTCGAGGTGTCGAATCGGATTGAGGTTAAGTCGCCCCAACAGACGCGCGGTCGGGTCGCCGAACCGCTCAGCGACATATCCGTGAGCGACCTCGTGGAGGATAATCGCCAGCAGTGCCGGAACCAGCATGATCGATATTTTAAGAACTATGGCGTCCATGTTTCGCTATTTCCTGCTCATCGTTTTCATCAACAATCCCTCCACAGTCTTCCACAGTAAGTTGAGCGCGACTCAGGGAGTCGCCTCCAGTTCATCGATCAACTGCCGGGCCAGAGCGATCTCACCCTGACGATCAGTGATCAAACCATCGAGACGCGCGTCACGCAGGCGGTCAAATATCTGTTTGTACCGGGGCCCAGGCGGCAACCCCATAGCGCGCAGATCGTCGCCGTTCACTTCGGGGTGAACTTGCCGCAACGTACCGATGAATGTCGACAGGCCACGCCGCGCTCCCTCATGGCCGGCTTTGGCCAGCAAATAGATCAGAGTTTCCAGAGAGAACTCCGCAAAGAACCGGTACAGTTCACTGGCCGGTGCATCCCCCTGCCGCGCCAGTGTCCGCTCGAAGGTCCCCAGTGCTTTACGGGCGAGGGGCATTTCGTCAACCAGAATCGAGCCGTACTGCGGCTTGATTGCCAGAGTCTGAACCGACGCTGCCAGCCCCCGGCTCGGCAACGCATCGAGCAGGCACATCAAATTCACCAGCCAGCGCTGATACGTATCTCCGGTGTAAAGCAGGTCGAACCAGTGACAGACCCGTCCAGTCGACAGCAGCAACGCCTCAACCGAATCGCTGAATTCCAGTCGCGGATGAATATACGTCAGCAGATCGAACTGCTGCAATCGACGGATGGCATCGACAACCTGAACCTCGCTTAAAATCTGCACCAGCTCGTTGAAAACACGCGCCCCTCCGACCTTTTCGACCAGACCCATCCCCACTGCACTGCGCATCAACCGTTCAGTCTGTTTGCCGATCTGAAACCCGAGGCGCTGCTCAAAACGAATGGCGCGGAAGACCCGGGTCGGATCTTCAATAAAGCTGAGGTTGTGCAACACGCGGATCGATTTTTCTTTCATATCGCGCTGGCCGTTAAAAAAATCGAGCAGCTGGCCGAACTCGGAGCGATTGAGAGCAATCGTCAGAGTATTGATCGAAAAATCACGCCGGTACAGATCGTGACGCAACGAGGCGTATTCAACACGGGGCAATGCCGCAGGGTGATCGTAAAATTCGATCCGTGCCGAGGCGACGTCGATCTTGAAACCGTCCTCAAAAATCAGCACCGCAGTTCCAAACTTGCGGTGAGAGCGGACACGACAGCGGCAGTTTTTGGCAAAAGCCTCCGCGAACGCGATGCCGTCCCCCTCGATAACCAGGTCGATATCGAGATTCTTACGCCGCAAAAGCAGATCGCGCACAAAGCCGCCGACCAGGAACACACCAACGCCAAGCTGATCACCGACATCTCCAAGTTGGTAGAGAAGATCGCTCAAAGCCTCCGGCAGCTGCGCATCGAGCAGCCGTTTTAAACCGCGACGCTGCAACCGGGTGGGCATTCCGCCCCGCTCCGCACTCAGTGGCTTACCATCCACCGCGCGGGGGTCGCCGATCATGTAGCGGAGCAGATCGGTGCGGGTCACAACCCCCCTTAATACGTCACCATCCACCACCGGCACAATGCGCTGATTGTGCATTGTCATCGCACGCTGCAGCGCTTCGAGAGACGCCTGCGGCGTTACTTTCTCAAAATCGGTATGCATGATTTCAGCGAGTAACAACTCGGGGAAGCCGTGATGAGCCGCTCGCTCAACGGTCTGCCGGGTCACCAGACCGACGACGACCGGGCCATCCATCACCGGCAGTGCGTTGAAATTGTAACGGGTCAACAGGTCGCGGGCCTGCTGAACAGTCGCACCACGATCCAGGGTTTTCACCGGAGTCGACATCAGCAACTGTGCATCGCAACGGGCGCGGATATGACTCAGTAGCGCATCATCGAGACGATCAAGCAGCTGGACAAGTGTCATATCGCGAACCGTCGCCGAGGCAGCATAGGGATGACCAC
Organism: Desulfuromonas sp.; assembly: GCA_002868865.1. Taxonomy (GTDB): domain Bacteria; phylum Desulfobacterota; class Desulfuromonadia; order Desulfuromonadales; family Geopsychrobacteraceae; genus BM509. The sequence continues at coordinate 26,921 of PKUC01000055.1, forward strand.
CCCCTTTGAACTCGCGGAGCAGTTGGCCGACATCGACTTCGGGGAGATCGGAGCGGGCGACGACAAAGATACGGTCTTCCATCCGCACCGCCATGATCAGCACATCAAGACTTTCGATATCCTTAAGGCGATGCGCCAGGCTGGCAATCTCGGTGACGCCCTCCTCCAGCGATGAATGCGCGACCGCAACCTCGACACCGTTGATCATCGTCTTTCGACACGATTTGAGGAGATCGTTCAGCAGGGCGACCTGATCAGGGGTCATCTCCCGCACCAGAAAATCGGCGACAGTGTTCAGGTTGGCACCGTGTTCCAGAAGAAACGCGGCGGCCTGATAATCCCGCGTTGTCGTGCTGGCAAACAGAAGATTGCCGGTGTCTTCGTAGATGCCGAGCATCATCATCGTTGCCTCATCGGCATCCGGCACGATCCCGCGCTGCATAAACAGGTGGGTCAGCACCGTCGTCGTCGCACCCACCATCTCGATCTGCTCTACCGCGCCGTGCAATGCTTCTTCATCGGCGGGGTGATGATCGTAAATGTGCAGCTCGACGTCGGGATTTTTTACCAGCGCGGCAAAGGGACCGATACGGCGGGTGTGGCGCACATCGACCAGAATCAGCCTCCTGACCGCCGCCAGATCGATCTCTTTGGCCCGTTTGAAGCCGTATGCGTACAGCGTGCTCTGCAGCAGAAAATCGCGTAGGCCGCGCTCCTGTCCGCCGGGAAACACCAACACAGCCTCGGGATAGAGATGTCGCGCGGCAATCATGGCCCCGAGACAGTCGAAATCCGCGTTTACATGTGTGGTGATGACATCCATCTATCCCCTACCCCGCCCGTGAAACGGCGACTACAGCTCAAGACTTCCGATGAGCTCATTGATGTCGGCAATCCCTTCGTCACGACAGAATGCTTCGAGATCGGCGACGATCTGCGCCATGATGTTCGGATCGATAAAGTTCGCGGTTCCCACCTGAACGGCGCTGGCACCGACGATCAGAAATTCCAGCGCATCGACCGCGCGGGATATCCCGCCGATGCCGATAACCGGCACCTGCACGGCCTGCACCACCTGGTGGGTCATGCGTACGGCGACCGGCTTGATACCGGGGCCGGACAGACCTCCGATCTGGTTTGCCAGGCGCGGGCGGCGGGTCTTCACATCGACAGCCATACCGGTCAGGGTATTGATCAGGCTGATAGCATCGGCACCGGCATCCTCGACCGCTCTGGCGGTCACCCGGATATCGGTGACGTTCGGGGTCAACTTGACGATCAGCGGTTTTTTCACCCGCGAACGGACCAGTGACACCACATCCGATGCGGCCTTGGGGTCGGTACCGAAAACGATGCCGCCATGTTTGACGTTGGGGCAGGAAATATTCATCTCCAGCGCCGCCACTCCGGGAGCCGCGTCAAGTCGCTCCGCGACCTGTGCGTATTCATCCGCGGTATTGCCAAAAAAGTTAACGATCACCGGGGTGGAAAAGCGTTCAAGAAACGGCAGTTTCTGCTCGATAAAGGCATCAACGCCGATATTCTGAAGACCAATTGCGTTCAGCATTCCACCGGTCGTCTCAGCGATCCGCGGGGTGGGGTTCCCCGCTTTCGGATGCAACGACAGTCCCTTGGTGACCACCGCACCGATCTGATCCAGATCGAGAAAGGGAGTGTATTCTTCACCATAACCGAAAGTTCCCGAAGCGGGCATAATCGGGTTCCGGAGTGACAGGCCGGCAAAGTCAACCGCAAGCTGCGGTCGCTGAGTGTTGTTGGGTGGCGTCGTCGAATCAGACATCAGTGGCAACCTCCACATTCCGATTTTTCCTGCAGCCGCGTCCAGTCGAGACGCTCCGCATCAAAGACAGGACCTTCTTTACAGGTGCAGAGATAACGAGGTGATTCTTCACTGTGTCCGGCGCCCTTGACAACACAGCCGAGGCAGGCCCCGACCCCGCAAGCCATCAGCGCCTCCAGTGACACCTGCAGGGCAACCCGGTTGGTCGCGCAAATCGACTGAACCGCATCGAGCATCCCCATCGGTCCGCAAGCGTAGACCCGTGCCGAAGGATATTTCTGCAATTTACGTTGCAACACCTGGGTCACCAATCCTTCTTCGCCGAGGCTGCCGTCCTCTGTGGACACATAGGTTTCAACCCCCAAACGTTCAAACTCGGTGACGGTAATGATGTCATCACGGGTCCGTCCCCCCATCAAAAGACGAACCTTCGACTTGTCCGCCAACTTTTCCGCAAGCATATACAGGGGGACCAGACCGATCCCTCCTCCCACCAGAATTTTATCCTGCGCAGGGTCACCCAGATCGAACCCACGACCGAGGGGACCGAGCAGCTCAATTTTATCGCCCTCATGCAGATCCTGCATAATCTCCGTGCCGAGACCGACCACCTTATAGACCAGTTCGATATATTCCTTAGCGGGCATGCCGTCGCAGTCGGGCGCAAGAAACCCGGTGCGAAAAATACCAAAAGGTCGCCGCAGCAAAGGTGGCAATGAGCGCTGGACCCGGAACATCACAAACTGTCCGGCCTGCGCAACGGCGTCATAACCGGGGGCCAGAATCCGCATCCGGAAATACCCCGGCGAAATCTCCTGATTGGACAGAACAATCGTCCTGTAATTTTTCATGTAGCTGTCTCCACGTCTTGATCTACCTGTTCTTTTTATTCCATCCCGCCGTCCGCAACCAGCTTCCTGGTCATCAACAGGGCATCCTCGTGGTCGGCATAATAGCGCTGACGTACCCCATTCTGGACAAATCCGAACCTCTGGTACAGGCGGATCGCCGTAAGGTTACTGATCCGCACCTCAAGAAAGACCTGACCAACGCCCAATTTCGAAGCATGATGTAATACATGTCGCATCAACCGATCCGCCACCCCCTGTCGTTGAAAATCTGGGGCGGTGGCGACGTTGAGAATTTCCATCTCATCGACGATCGATCGGTAGCAGAGATAACCGGTAATCTGCTCGCCTGTCCCACACACAACGATAAAAGCGCCGGGCTGTTCCAACTCCTGGAGAAAATGCTGCGCCGTCCAGGGTGTCGTATAGCACTGCTGCTCAATCGACATCATTGCAACGAGATCGTGCCGATCCATCGACCTGTGCCAAAAGACCCCATCCGACTTAGGTCCCAAAAAAGAAGGATCCGTGTCCATCATCAGCACCGTCAATCTGTTAAAATTTCGAAGCACGATTGAGAAATTCTTTTCAACCGACAAAAGTCCGTTATCATAAGATTTCAGCTTGCGACTGTAAAGTTTAATACACAGCACTGCGGGTCCACTTCTGTGACCGATCGTGCCGGTTGACAAAGGTCATGGCCAATGCTCTAATGGCGCGCCATTTCAGACGATTGAGGAGTCACAACGTTGAGCGAAAAAAAACCGATTACCTATAAAGACGCCGGGGTCGACATCGACGCCGGAAACCGCTTTGTTCAGATGATAAAACCACTGGTCAAAGCCACCTCTCGCCCCGAAGTCATGAGCGATATCGGTGGCTTTGGTGGACTGTTCTCCCTGAACAATTCCAAATACAAAAAACCAGCGTTGGTCGCATCGACCGACGGAGTCGGCACCAAGCTGAAGCTTGCTTTTCTGCTCGACAAACACGACACCGTCGGCATCGACCTGGTCGCCATGTGCGTCAACGATATCGTCGTTCAGGGCGCCGAACCCCTCTTTTTTCTTGACTATCTGGCAACCGGCCAACTCTCTCCGGAAAAATCGGTCGAGATCGTCAAGGGGATTTCCGCCGGTTGTCAGCAGGCCGGCTGCGCCCTCCTTGGTGGCGAAACCGCGGAAATGCCTGGAATGTATGCCGACGGCGACTACGACCTGGCCGGCTTCACCGTCGGTGTCGTCGACAAAGATCGGGTCATCGACGGATCAACGGTCACCAAGGGAGACAAGGTCATCGGTATCGCCTCCAGCGGTCTTCACTCCAACGGGTACTCTCTGGCGCGTAAAATCCTGCTCGACACCATGCAGCTGCCCCTAGACGAAGTGGCCCCGGGACTCGACAAGCCTCTCGGCGAAGAACTGCTGACTCCGACGCGGATCTATGTCAAGAGCGTGCTCAATCTGATTCGCGATTTCTCCATCAAAGGGATCGCTCATATCACCGGCGGCGGCCTGCTGGAGAATCTGCCCCGCACCCTGCCCAAATACTGTAAAGCCCGGATCGACAAAAACAGCTGGGACAAACCGGCCATTTTTGAACTGCTGCGCGATGGCGGGCAGATCGAAGAGACCGAGATGTACCGCACCTTCAACTACGGCATCGGCATGGTACTCATCGTCTCGGCGCAAGAGGCCGAAGACATCATGGGCCGGCTGTCGGGCCTGAAGGAAACGGCCTATCTGATCGGAGAGATCGTCCCCTCAGACTCGGAAGAGCCCATCGTCGAACTGGGATAAACCTCCGCGCATCAACAGGAGCTCGCGTGAACAAGCTGCGCCTCGGAATTTTGGCATCGGGAGGAGGCACAAACCTCCAGTCGATCATCGACCGGTGCCACGACAACTCTATCGACGCTGAAATCGTCGTCGTCATCAGCAACAATCAGGACGCCGGTGCCCTGCAGCGCGCGGAAAAAGCGGGGATCAGTACCCTCTGTATCGACCATCGCACCTTCGCCGCCCGGGAGGACTTTGACCGCGAGGTCGTCGCAGCCCTGCAGGCCGCACAAGTCGAACTGGTTGTGCTCGCAGGGTTCATGCGCATTATCTCCCAGGTGTTTCTCGACGCCTATCCACAGCAGATCATCAATATCCATCCAGCACTGCTGCCGTCTTTTCCCGGCCTGCACGTACAGAAAAAAGCGCTGGAGTACGGCGCTAAATTTTCCGGCTGTACCGTCCACTTTGTCGATGGCGGGGTTGACACCGGGGCGATCATCACCCAGGCAGTGGTGCCGATCCTTGATGATGACACCGAGGATAGCCTGGCCGCACGGATTCTGGAACAGGAGCACAAAATCTATCCCCAAGCCATCCAGCTCATCGCCCAGAATAAGCTCCGTATCGCAGGCCGCAGGGTCCAGGTCACTTCGTCCCAAGAGCCCACGGAACAAGGCCTGATCAACCCACCGCTGCCCCTGGCTGACTAGAGACCGCCATGGCCCGTCATATCCTGGTCAGTGCCTGTCTGCTGGGACTCAACACCCGTTACGATGGTGAAAACAGTCTCTGCACCGAACTGCTGGATCGATTAAAGCAACAGGATTTGATCCCCGTCCCGATCTGCCCCGAGCAACTCGTCGGGCTGCCGACCCCACGGCCGAAAGCCTGGTTTAGCGACGGCGATGGACAGTCCCTGCTCAGCGGGAGCGGGCAGGTCATCAACGAAGAGGGGCAGACGATGGACGACCTCTTCATCAAAGGAGCACAGATGAGCCTGCAGATCGCGACACTTACGGGATGCACGCAGGCCATCCTCAAGCAGAAAAGTCCCTCGTGTGGAAGCCACATGATCTACCGAAACGGCACGCTGGTTTCCGGTCAGGGGGTCACAGCCGCACTGCTGGATAAGCACGGCATTCATATCGACAGTGAAGAATCATTTGGCAACTGATAGCATGACGTTCATGCGCTGACAGATCCAAGCAGCTGCGGAAAATAACATTTGCAGCACCGGCTAAAGTGTGTTAGTAATGCGCGTTCTAAATATTCAGGAGGATTTTTAATAATGGCAAGAGAGTGTGAAATCTGCGGCAAGAAACCGATGTCTGGCAACAACGTCAGTCACGCCCACAACAAAACCCGGACCGTCTGGAAGCCGAACCTGCAGAGCGTACGCGCAGTGCAGAACGGTAACGTCCGCACCATGAAGGTTTGCACCCGCTGCATCCGTGCAGGTAAAATCCAGAAAGCCGTCTAAACCTTAGACCGGCCGATACAATTTAAAAAGGGATGGTCGTCACTGACGGCCATCCCTTTTTCTGCTCCACAAAAATGCAGCAACACCCATTCAGACATCCATTCGAACCCGGACCTACTTCTCCTGCCTGACTGCCACGGCATCGATCTCCACGAGGGCACCCTTGGGCAGCGCAGCGACCTGTACGGTCGCCCGCGCCGGTGGAACCATCCCATCAAAATACTGACCGTAGATCGTGTTGACCTGCGCAAAGGCACCGAGATCGACAAGATAGATTGTCGTCTTGACCACATCGTTCCAGCCACAACCCGCAGAGCTCAGAACCGCGGCCAGATTGTCCATAACCTGGGTGGTCTGTTCTTCAATCCCACCGTCCACCATCGTTCCCGAGTTCGGGTCGAGGGGAATCTGCCCCGAGCAGTAGAGCGTAGCGCCAACCTTAACAGCCTGAGAATAGGGACCGATGGCAGCAGGAGCCGCCACCGTACTGACCTGCTTTTTACTCATGACATACCCTTCTGACGAAGCAATCAACTGCGCAATCGCTCAACGCGATAGACCCCTTTCACCCGGGTCACTTCGCGAACAACGCGGTTGAGGTGATCGAGATTCTGAACCTCGATTTCGAAAAGGTTAAGGCCTTTTCCATCTTCGGTAGACTGTACCGTCGCACTGACGATATTGCCATCCGCATCGGTGATGGCTCCTGAAATGCCGACCAGCATCCCCTTCTGATTGTGGCACAACACCCGGATCTTGACCGGGCGAGTGGTCTTGCGCTGCATATCCCATTCGACCTGAATCAACCGCTCGGGATCATCCGCCAGCACCTGGGAGCAATCCGCGGCGTGAACCGTCAGTCCCCGACCGCGGGTAATAAAGCCGACCACGGGCTCCCCCTGCAGGGGATTGCAGCAGTTGGCAAAGCGGACCATAATGTCGTCGATCCCATCGATGAGGATAGCACTGGAAGGTTTGCGGCGACCGAGCTTCCCGAGGACCTTACCCAGCGTACCGGCCGGACGCGCGCCGGTGGTTCTTAACTCCTCCTTCGGCAGCAGATGCGACACCGTCTGCCCAGGCGAAAGTTTACCGTAACCCACCGAAGCCAGCAGCCCATCGAGGGACTTAAAGCCCAGTTCGACAATCCCCCTGTCGAAAGAGTCAAGAGCCTGCGCCCGCTTGAAGCTGTACTGATGTTTGCGGAGTTCTTTTTCCAGCAGTTCACGTCCCAGCTCGATACTCTTTTCCTGCTGCTGGGCCTTGATCCACTGTCGGATCTTGTTGCGCGCCTTCGATGTCTTGACGAAGGTCAGCCAGTCCTTGCTGGGAGTGTGATTGGCCGAGGTCATCACCTCGACGATGTCACCGTTTTTCAACTCGGTCTTCAGGGGCAGCAGCTTGCCGTTGATCCGCGCGCCAACGCACTGACTACCGACATCGGTGTGGATCGCGTAGGCAAAATCGACCGGCGTCGCGCCTGCAGGCAGGGCCTTGACATCACCGTTGGGGGTGAACGCATAGACCTCGTCCGAAAACAGATCCCCCGCACCGGCCACGGTGAATTCCTTGTCCAGATGAACATCCTGTTGCCACTCAAGAAGCTGCCGCAACCACCCGAAGCGCTGATCATCCCGGCCGCGGGCAGAGACCGCAGCGCCTTCTTTATACTTCCAGTGGGCAGCGACCCCTTCTTCAGCGATCCGGTGCATCTCGCGGGTGCGGATCTGTATCTCCATACGCCCGCCATAGGGGCCGATAACCGTCGAGTGGAGGGACTGATACATGTTCGCCTTGGGCATGGCGATATAGTCTTTAAAACGACCGGGGATCGGCTTCCACTCGGTGTGGATAATCCCCAGCACCTCGTAACATTCCCGCACCGTATCGACCAGCACACGAAACGCCGCCAGATCGTAAATTTGATCCAGATCGACACCGGTGCGTTCCATCTTTTTGTAAACCGAGTAGAAATGCTTGAAGCGCCCGCTCACGTCACCACTGACACCCTGCGCATCAAGCATGGTACGAATTCGCTGGCGGATATCCTCAACATAGGCCTTGCGTTCTTCCTTCTGACGACTGATACGGTTTTCCAGTTCCCGATATTTATCCGGCTCCAGAAACGAAAGCGACAGATCTTCCAGCTCACTCTTGAGCCAGCTGATTCCGAGGCGATTGGCCAGAGGCGCGTAGATTTCGAGAGTTTCCCGCGAGTAGTCGATCTGTTCACGGTCCGAACGATAGGCAAGAAGACGCATCTCACACAAACGATCGGCAAGAAAGACCAGAATGACCCGCAAATCCCGGGCCATCGACACAAACATTTTACGAAAGCTCTCAACCTGCTGCTGACTGCTCTTGCGGTAGGGAATGCGGCTGATCTTCGCGCCGGTCTCAATCAGGGTCAGAACATCGCTACCGAAGTTCTGTTGCAACTCCTCGGCAGTCACCTCGGTTTTTTCGAGGGTTTCATGAAGCAGGCCGACGACCAGCGTGGTCTCATCGACGTGAAGGCGGGAAAGAATGGAGGTTAATTCGGTGAGCTGTTCGATAACCGGCCGACCGGAAAGACTCTTCTGTCCATCATGGACACGCTCAGAAAACGCATAGGCCCGGCGGATAAGATCCACGTCGGCATCGGGATGGTAAGAGCGGACCTGTTCCAGAATGTCGTCCCATTGAGACATAGGCAGAGGCACCGTTAAAGCAATAGAAAAACGAGGCAAGCAGGACCACAGCCCTGCAACAGTAAACGCAATACGGCGGTCGTCACAGCTTACGTGGAACGACCGCCGCAGATAAAATCGCTAGCGTTTGGATGGGGGCAAACTAAACTCGATCTCGCCCGCCGCAATCTCCCGCAGAGCAACAACAACCTTCTTGTTCCCCGCCTTGTTTTCAATCAATGGTTCCGCACCGCGATACAGTTGCTTGGCGCGCTTGGACGCAACCATCGCCAGTTGAAAGCGGTTCGGGATTTCTTCGAGACAATCTTCTACGGTAACACGTGCCATGAAAAGCTACTCCTTAACGGATCTTCAGATCTGTTCTAGACAGGGACGGACACGTCCCATCCGACATTGTTCAGCTTCGATAATAGCGCATAATTGTTCAAGCGCGGTATCAAAATCATCATTTATCACCAGATAATCGTATTTTTTCGCTTCGGCAATTTCTTGCGCTGCGTTGGACAGACGGCGCGCGATAACCTCTTCGGCATCTGTCTGACGGCCCCTCAGACGTTTTTCCAGCTCCTTCAGGCTTGGCGGCAGAATAAAGACAAAAACCGCCCCGGGATAGCTTTTTTTTAACTGAGCCGCCCCCTGGCAATCGATATCGAGCAACAGGTGGGTCCCTGCGGCAGACGCTTTCTCAAGGGTGCTCAGCGCGGTACCGTAAAAATTGTCGTGCACTTCGGCCCACTCGGCAAGCTGGTCCTCATCGACCATACTGCGAAAGGTTTCAGGCGACACAAAATGGTAATCGCTACCGTCGACTTCACCATTGCGCTGCTTTCGCGTTGTATAAGAGATCGACGGGCGCAGATTGGGGTAGCGTCGAATCAACTCTTTACACAGCGAGGTTTTTCCAGCCCCGGAGGGAGCAGAAACAACAAAAAGCAAGCCATCGGGGCACGCCTGAAAGGTCGAATCCTTGTTCATGTACGTTCAACGCTCCTACTAATCAATACCGCAACAGAAAACACCAGAGAGGCAAACCCGAGACATGCAGGGCGAAAATAGCAGAAAATACAAGATTTTCGGACGCCGGTAAAGGAGAAAGTGACTCCCCCGCTCCCTGAACCCTACCGGCCGAAATTGATCGCCAACGATTCGCCGGTGCGGACCAGTTCACCCTGTGGATCGACCCTGTTCAACTGAGCAACGGCGCTGGCGATGGGGACCCCGGTGACGGACTGCCCCTTCAGCGCCACCATCTGCCCGAAGCTCGATGCTGCAATCAATTCTGCTGCCCGCACCCCGAAGCGTGAGGCCAGAATCCGGTCGTACGGTGTCGGCGACCCTCCACGTTGCAGATGGCCCAGCGTCACCACGCGGGTTTCCATCCCGAGGCATTCGTTCAGCTCTGCCGCCACCGCAGCGCCGATCCCTCCCAAACGCTCGACCCCGAAGTTTTCCGCGGCCTGTTTCTGGCGCACCTTATCCCCAGCAATGGGATAAGCCCCTTCGGCCACGACAACAATGGAAAACCGGCTACCCGCCTGACAGCGTGCTTCGAGCGCATCACAGATCCGTTCCATGGCGTAGGGGATCTCCGGAATCAGGATGACGTCCGCCGAACCGGCAATCCCAGACTCGAGGGCGATCCAGCCGGCGTCACGCCCCATCACCTCGACAACAATAGCGCGCTGATGGCTTTCAGCCGTAGTATGCAGACGATCCAGGGCCTCGGTCACGATCGACACCGCGGTACGATAGCCGAAGGTGATATCGGTCGCGCGCAAATCATTATCGATCGTTTTAGGTACCCCGATCACCGGTACGCCCCGCTCATAGAGCGCCTGTGCAATTTTAAGGGTGCCGTCCCCTCCTACGGCGATTAGGGCATCCGCTCCGATCTGCCGGAGGTTGTCCAACACCTGCGCGGAAACATCGATCAGCTCCGTGCTGCCGTCATCCTTTTCAACCGCATAACTGAAGGGATTGCCCCGATTACTGGTGCCGAGAATCGTCCCGCCGCGCTGCAGAATGCCCCGCACCGAGCCGAGGGTCAGTTCTCGATAGCGCGGGTTCCCGACCAGACCATCGAAACCGTCCTCGATACCAACCACCCGCCAACCGTAACAGCGGATCGCCGTTCTAACGACTCCGCGGATCACGGCGTTAAGCCCCGGACAATCTCCACCGCCGGTCAAGATCGCAATCGTTTTCGTCATCGGCAAGCCTCCCTTGTTACCCATTATTGGCGCTGTTCCGGATCGGTCGCAATCGCCAGTTTTTTAAAGTTGGCCCGTCGCGCCAGTTCCATCAGGCGAACGACATCACCATGCTGCGCTTGCTGGTCAGCGGAGAGCAGAAACAGCGTCGTTGCAGCCCGGTCACCATAGCCAGCCAGCTGTCTTTCGAGTTCAACGACACTGACCAGCTCATCCATCAGAAAAACATCACCCTGCGCAGTCAGATAGACCAGAACATCCTGCGACCGCTCCGGCAGCTGCGACGCCGCTGTGCGAGGCAAGTTGACCGCCACCCCCTGCTGCTCGATAAAGGTCGTCGAAATCATAAAGAAGATCAGAAGCAGAAACACCACGTCGACCATCGGTGTCAGATCGACTCGTGGCGAATCCACCCTGCGTCGACGGAACGCCACCGATCAGCCTCCGACCTGATCGACAATTTTCATGGCGTTCTCTTCAAGCTCGAGAGTCAAACGGTCGACCCGGCTGGTCAGGTAACGATGGAGCAAAATGACCGGGACTGCGACGGACAACCCGGCGGCCGTGGTGATCAACGCTTCGGAAATACCACCGCCCAGCGTAGCGGGTGTCCCAACCCCTTCTGCGGCAATCACGTTAAAGGCGCGAATCATCCCGATAACGGTCCCCAACAGTCCGAGCAGCGGCGCAATGGTGGCAATCGTCCCGAGCAATCCCAAATAACGATCCAACGCTGCCACTTCCCGCGCTGCCACTTCCTCGAGTTGGGCCTTGATCTGATCGCGATCCTGCTCCGCCCGGGTCAAGACCGGAACCAGCAGGCGCGCGAGGACACCACCACGGGAATCACAGAGCGTTGCCGCCTGCTCAATTTTATCGGCGCGACACAAACTCAGCACTTCAGTGGTCAGAGGCTCCATATGACGCTGCGCACGATGAAAGCACCAGAGCCGTTCAAAAAAGATCGCCCATGCGATGACAGAGCAGCCCAAAATCGCGTACATGAGCGGCCCACCCTTGACAAACAGATCGATCACGGTCTCTCCTGACTAATCGAGATGAATAATTTCACCCTGAATCCCCACAGATGAGACTTCGAGGATCCCGACTGTATGTGATGGCGCCGAGCGACGATCAACCGGACTGCCCGGATTAAAAATCAACAGGCCATCCTGACGGTGACACACAGGGCTGTGGCTGTGACCGTAAACCAGACAGTCGATCCGCTCGTCGGCAAAGGCCTCGACAACCCTCTTCTCCAGCCCGGCCCGCGGCCCCCAACCATGGACCAGACCGATCCGGTGGCCCTCAAAACCAAGGATCCGTTTCTGCGGAACACCGGATGTCGCCTGATCCATATTGCCCTGTACAGCGTAGCAGGGAACCGGAGCGAAGCTGTCTATCATAAAGGGAGAGACCATATCTCCGGCATGCAGGATCGCACTGACGTCGGCAAACGGCCCCGCTAACAGAGCATCGGTCAACGCCACAACATCCTCGGAACATGACAGATGCGTATCTGATAGAATTCCTAAACGAACCATTAAAATCCTCGCTTATATCTTTTCAGTAATTAATTACCATAAAAAGGATCTATCGTGGCGGATTTCAGCCAGCCGAATGTTCTCATATTCGCCATAACAGAGTTTAAAATGGACAAGAAACATACTTAAACTGAATAAAATCGTTTAAATACGCATTCTTTAAAATTTTAGATATACTCAAACTGTTGGCATCAGCCTTGCGAATCGATAACAACAGTTTACACAGATTCTTGACTTTTTTTTACTTTAGCTATAATTTTTTAGCTCGACTAACAACGGCAGATCAGACAACCGGTCCGGTTTCATCGAACCGGTCGTGACTGACGCCGGTTGATATAGATCGCAAAAAAGCACTTGAAGTCGACGACAGAACCATCCACTTTCTTGGAGGAAAATCCTAACATGTCTAAAAAAAGCGATGCACTCGAATATCACAGTATGGGTCGAAAAGGAAAGATTGAGGTCATCACCACCAAACCGTGCGCGACCAGCCGCGACCTGTCACTGGCCTACAGCCCGGGCGTAGCCGAGCCCTGTCTGGAAATCGAAAAAAACCCGAACGACGCCTATCAGTATACCGCCAAGGGGAACCTAGTAGCGGTTGTTTCAAACGGCACGGCTGTTCTTGGCCTGGGCGATATCGGCGCGCTGGCCGGCAAACCGGTCATGGAAGGGAAAGGTGTTCTCTTCAAAAGTTTTGCGGATGTCGACGTCTTCGATATCGAGCTGGACACCAAAGACAGCGACGAACTGATCCGCACCGTCAAACTGCTGGAGCCGACCTTCGGCGGTATCAACCTCGAGGACATCAAAGGTCCTGAATGCTTTTATATCGAAGAAGAGCTGCAGAAGATCTGCGATATCCCGATTTTTCACGATGACCAGCACGGCACCGCGATCATCTCCGCTGCAGGTATGGTTAACGCACTTGAAATCACGGGCAAGAAAATAGAGGATGCCAAGATCGTCGTCAACGGAGCCGGCGCGGCCGGAATCGCCTGCGCCAATCTGGCCATCACCATGGGGATCGACAAGAACAATGTCATCCTCTGCGACACCAAAGGCGTTATTTACAAGGGCCGTACCAACGGCATGAACGAGTATAAAGAACGCCTGGCCGCCGAAACCGACGCCCGCACCCTCGAAGACGCCATGGTGGATGCAGACATCTTCTTCGGTGTGTCCGCCAAGGGCGCTCTGACCCCCGAAATGCTCAAGTCGATGGCCAAAGACCCCATTGTCTTCGCCATGGCCAACCCGGACCCGGAGATCACCCCGCCCGAAGCCAAAGCGGTCCGCGATGACGTCATTATCGGCACCGGTCGCTCCGATTATGAAAACCAGGTCAACAACGTTCTCTGTTTCCCGTTTTTGTTCCGCGGCGCCCTCGATACCCACGCCAGCGCCATCAACGACGAAATGAAACTGGCCTGCGTCAAAGCACTGGCCGACCTCGCCAAGGAAGACGTGCCCGATTCGGTGCGCAAAGCCTATGCGGGCGAAGACATCAAGTTCGGCCGTCAGTACCTGATCCCGAAACCGTTCGATCCGCGGGTTCTGCTCCATGTCGCTCCGGCGGTCGCGCAGGCGGCTATGGACAGCGGCGTAGCCCGCAAGCCAATCGAAGATATGCAAAAGTACAAAGAGTCCCTCGAAGCCCTGCAGGGTCGCTCTAAAGAGGTGATGCGCACCCTCATCAACAAAGCCAAATCGAATCCTAAGCGACTGGTGTTCCCCGAAGGCGAAGAAGACAAAATCCTCCGCGCCAGCCAGATCATCGTCAATGAAGGGATCGCCAAACCGATCCTGCTGGGCGACACGGCAGAGATCAGCAGCAAAGCTGCGCAACTCAATATCGATTTGACCGGGATCGACATTATCGACCCCGCCACCAGCGAAAAACGGGGCGAGTACATCGACGCCCTCTTTGCAAAACGCCAACGTAAAGGAGTCACCCGCGCTGAAGCCAAGCGGATGATCAAATCCGACCCCAACTACTACGGTGCCATGATGGTCGAACAGGGTGACGCGGACGCACTGCTTTCCGGTATCGACCACCATTATCCCGAAACGATCCGTCCAGCGCTTGAGATCATCGGCCAGAAAGAGGGTCTGTCCCGGGTCCACGGTGCCTACATGATGGTCACCAAAAAGAACGTAGTCTTCTTTGCCGACACCACCGTAACCATCGACCCCACCGCCGAAGAGATGGCCGAGACAGCTATCCTGACGGCACAGGAAGCGAAAAACTTCGATTTTGAGCCACGGGTCGCGATGCTCAGCTTCTCCAACTTCGGCAGCGCCATCACGCCACACACCAGTAAAGTGGCCAAAGCAACGGCACTGGTCAAAGAGCAGGCTCCCGACCTGATCGTCGACGGCGAAATTCAGGCCAACGTTGCTCTCGACCCGGATCTGGTCGAGCACCAGTACCCATTCAGTAAGTTGAAGGGTGACGCCAACGTCTTTATCTTCCCGGACCTGCAGTCGGGCAATATCAGCTACAAGCTGCTCAACAAACTCGGGGACGCCGAAGCGGTGGGGCCCATCCTCATGGGAATGAAGAAGCCGGTCCACGTCCTGCAGCGCGGTGACGACGTCGCCGACATCGTCAACATGGCCGCTGTCGCCGTAGTCGACGCACAAAACAAATAATCCGCACAGGGTATTACACCACAAAGAAATAAAAGAGGAGCACCCGGTAACGGTGCTCCTCTTTTATTTTGACTTTTCTCGACCAGACCGCTTTCCCCCTTTAAGAATCGTCATCCCTTTGTTAAGATGTGCGCCGCACAAAAACACACAGAGGAGTTCCCATGAAATATCGTTCAACACGTGGACAGGTCAGCGGCTTATCGTTTAAAGATGCGGTCATGATGGGCCTCGCCGACGATGGCGGTCTGCTCCTGCCGGAGAGTATCCCGACCTTCGACAAAGAGGAGCTTGAGGCTCTCGCCGAATTGCCCTATACCGAACTGGCATTCCGCGTGATTTCACAATTTGCCGACGATATCCCTGCGAACGACCTGAAAGATCTGATTGATCGGTCCTACGCTTCTTTCGAGCACCCGCAGGTTACACCGGTCGTCTCTGAAGATGGTGTCCACATCCTCGAGCTATTTCACGGCCCGACCCTCGCTTTTAAGGATGTTGCCTTGCAACTGCTCGGCAACCTGTTCGAGTATCTGCTCAAAGAGCGTAACCAGCATATGAACATTATCGGCGCGACCAGCGGCGATACCGGCAGTGCAGCAATTTACGGCGTCCGCGGCAAACAGAACATCAATATCTTCATCCTCCATCCCAAGGGACGGGTTTCTCCGATCCAGGAGATGCAGATGACTACGGTCACAGACGCCAACGTGTTCAACATCGCCGTAGAAGGAACCTTCGACGATGCCCAGTCGATCGTCAAGGAGATCTTCGGTGATCTCGACTACAAAGAGAAGCACGCCCTCGGTGCCGTCAATTCCATCAACTGGGCACGAGTACTCGCCCAGGTGGTCTACTATTTTTATGCCTGTTTTCAGGTTCAGAAACAGACCGGCGCGGAGCAGGTCGAATTTTCCGTGCCCACCGGAAACTTTGGTGACATCTTCGCCGGCTACATCGCCCGGCGCATGGGTGTCCCCATCAAGCGCCTGATCCTGGCCACCAACGCCAACAACATCCTCAGCCGCTTCGTCAATCAGGGTGACTACTCCGCCGCCACGGTGAACCACTCTCTCTCACCGTCAATGGATATTCAGGTGGCGAGCAACTTTGAGCGGTATCTGTTTTATCTCTACGGGGAAGATGCGGCGCGGGTTAACGCCGCGATGGACAATTTTAAGCAGAGCGGAGAGTTGACCTTCAGCAATGAGGAGATCGCCGAGGTCCAACACACCTTTGCCGCCGCCTCCATCGATGATGAACAAACAGTCGAAACCATCCGCACCTTTCACCAACAGACCGGATACCTTCTCGATCCTCATACAGCAGTCGGTCTCGGTGCCGGACATCAGGTGCGGGATAAAAACACACCACTGATCTGCCTGGCGACTGCTCACCCGGCCAAATTTGGCGATGCGGTAAAGCTGGCGATCGGAAACGACCCTGAATTACCCCCCGCATTTCAGGGGATCGACACATTGGAGAAAAGGGTCCAGGTCCTGCCCGCCACGGTTGACCACATCAAGAACTATGTCGATCAGCACGCCCTGTAACACGGCCGCCAACCCGAGAGTTACGACGGACAATCGAACCAAGAAAGACAGGGAGGCACACGCCACAAGCGCGGTTCAAGCCGTGGGCAGATAGAGCTGGCAGGCGCGGCGATATCCCGGTTCTGTCACCAGGCTGCGACTGAGAATCTCCTCAATACGGTGCTGCTCCTTACCAGAGACAACCTCGGTCAGATTCACCAGCGCGTCCGCGTCCCAAAGGATACGGAACTCAGGGGAGTCGACCCCTGCCGGGGTGTGATGCCGTGACACCAGCAGGCACACCGCATCAATCAATTCTGGATCGACACCCAACCGCTGCAGAATCTGCCTGGCTACGGGCGGCCCCTCAACCTCCTGCTGCTTACCGGCACAGCAACCATACTTCCGTTCAGCCTCTGGGATGCCGATATCATGCAGATAGCAGGCGGCCAGAGTCAGGACGGGCTGCGCATCGATAAATCCCAGCAGAAACCGTGCATGGGCAGTCACTTTCAGGGCGTGGGCAATACGCCGCTGATCTGCACCAAAATAGAACTCCATAGCCTCACGGACCTGCGCCAAAAACGCCCCATCTGTCTCGCTGATCGTTACGGTGGTCATCGACTCATCTATCCAGCGGAAAAATTTTTGCGGTGGCCTCCGCATGGACGACCCCATCGACCTCGATCTTTGATGTCGCCTGCCAGACCCGCCGACGTCGGTCGACCAACTGCCCTGTGACGACAATCTCGGAATCGACGGCAACGGGTTTACGAAATTTGACCGTCAGTTCTGCGGTCACAAACTGTTCTCCCGCCGCCAGACAGGCATAGACACAGGCTTCGTCGAGCAATGATGACAGAATGCCGCCGTGGGCAACCCCGGACCAGCCCTGAAATGATTCGGCAATCCGTAACCGGCAATGGCTGCTTTGCCGCTGTCGATCTATCGTAAACTCAGCCTTCAAGCCGGTCTCGTTCGACTGGCCACAAACAAAGCAGTGTCCGTCCGCTTCCACCTCTGGACGTTTTATCTCACTCATCGTCTCCCCCGTTCACATTTGACCACAATCGCCGCAGATAAACACAAGGGCCCCATTAACCCTTCTGCATATGCTCCAGCAGTTCTTTCCCGACCGATTCGGCATTGTCCAGCACCGCCGAATCGGCCTGAACACTTCCGGCCTCAAAAAAGCCCAGACCTGTCACCGAACCAACCACCTCAAGACCGATATCTCTCGAAAAATCGGTCAACAAGGACAGGGTATTACCCATCGCTGCAACTTCGGACTGTTCACAGACCGCAATCGTGATGCAAGCCTTTCCTGTTCTCATATACTTACCGATCCACTGGTGTCGGCAAACCGGAAACTGGATCAGACTGTAGCATCGATCAACAAAACGCTTCATATCGGAGGTGACCGAATACCAGTAGGTCGGAGAGGCGAGGATGACCCCGTCTGCCGCATCTACCTTCTCGATCAGCTCCGAAAAACCATCTTTAATGACACAGTCCCAGCTTTTGCAGCAAGCCTCGCAACCGGTGCAGGCATCGATAGCATAGTCACCAAGAAAAACCGTTTCGGTTTGTGCCCCTGCCGCCAGAGCAGGCGTCAGGACAGAGCGGATCAAGGCATCGGTGTTCCCCTTCTTACGCCTGCTGCCATTTATTGCCAGAATGTTCACATCAAAGCTCCTGTCTCCCTTCTGTTCGCTACTCTGCAGATGCCGTTTCTCCCTGCTGAAACACACCAGTACGGTGGAGGCGTCTGCGCAAGAAACCTAACAGGTGGCAGAGTATTATTCAAGGACGCCGCCCTGAAAACAGTACTGCACCAGCCATAAAGAACGCCCACTCGCGAATCATCGTAAGTGGGCGTTTTGGATATTGGCGACCCCGACAGGATTCGAACCTGTGACCTACTGCTTAGGAGGCAGTTGCTCTATCCAGCTGAGCTACGGGGTCATTACTGGTATTGCTGACTTAACTTGTTGTTTTACCCAGCTGCTTACTTGTCTTGTTTGTGCCTATCGGTTATCCTTGCGAATTATCGTTTGTCAACAATAGCGCAAGCGAAATGGCTTACAGAACCCTATATCGGAATACAAAACCCGCGTGAAAGACGGTACGAGATTATGGAGGGGCAAGGCTTCTGCGTCAAGACCTTTCCCACCGGCGACGTTTCGCTCAGCAACCGTTTAGAAAAATGTGATTTGAATTCTAAACATCAAAGGAGGAAAGAAATGAAAAACAATCTGATGATCTTCATTCTTGCCTTACTCACGCTCATGCTATCTGCATGTAGCAGCAGCGACAGTGACGACAAAAAAACAAGCGGTAGCATTTCAGACCTCACAGAAGGCATCTACATCCTCACCGTTGACGGTGAATATGACAGCGTTGTTGAAGTCGCAATAATGGACGGTTTCATCATCGTAAACTACTGCGATGAAGATGAAGACGTTTTTACCGTGAGCTCTTCAGGAACCGCCGTTGCGGACATTTCAGACCTTGAAGACGACTATTCAGGCAGCGCGACAGTCACCACCTTCACTTCCACTTCGTTTAGCGGAACATACTCCCAAACCGAAGGCGGCATAACCAACAGCGGTACATTCAAATTCGGCAAATCTACCGACAGCTCACTGGGAATCTGCGAAGACGGCAGTAGCTATGTCGGCGGCGGAGACTCCTCCAGCCCCGACACATCCGGAAGCACCACCGATCTGGACGAAGGGCTCTACACAATCACGGTAGATGGCGAATTTGACGGCTACGCAGACGTTACAGCCACTGACGCTGCAATCACCGCCACCTACTGCGATGGCGATCAGGACGTGTTTGTTTTTACCTCGTCGGGAACCGCCATCTCCAACCTCTCCGAACCCGCGGAAGGAACCTCTGGTACCGCTACGGCAACCACCTTCTCTTCAACGTCCTTTAGCGGCCTCTACGTCTTCACCGAAGATAGCACAACTGGCAGTGGGACGTTCGTCTTCAGCAAAACGTCCGACAGTGAAGCCGAACTTTGCGGCGAAGGCGGCAGCGATGGCAGTTCGTCCAGCACCGATCCATCCGGAAACATTGCCGACTTCAGCGAAGGCGTTTATATCACTGACGAGGACTATGCCGGCTATTTCTCCATCGTTGATGGTGAAATGGTTTTTGAAAACTGCGACGGAGAAAAATCGTCCTGGGCGATTACCGACGGCATAGTCTCTAATTCCTGGTCAAGTGAAGACGGCTCTGGCAGCACTGCACTCACAGGCTTCTCTTCTACCGAAATAACTGGCTATAGCAGCGGTATTGATGAGGGCTACTCTTACAGCTATCCCCTTGCATTTTATAAATCTACCCAATCTTTTGCAGAAACCTGTCAGGATGTTGGCCAGATCTACGGTTCCGCATCGGACGCCACTGATGGTGTTTATACCCTTTCCATGCCCGAAGAAGCGCTTCAAGTATTCGATCTCACCATAACCTCCGACAGCTTGATCTTTAATGACTGCAATGGTGAAGACGATATTTTCACCATCAACAGCTCTGGATCGGCAACGCTCGACATTTCGGACGAAGATGGGCCGGGACTTGTCGGCATCAATTATTATTCTGCAACCACTCTTAGTGGATTTTTGTCATTTGAAGACTACGAAACAGGCTACGAATTCTACGAATTTTTCGACTTGAACAAAATGACGATCAGCAAATCAGAAGCCTGCAGTCTCTATCCCCCAGAGTAAGCACCTTCAATCAAAACAAATTGGGTGGGCAGCGCAAAAAGCTGCCCACCCAATTTCGCCGCAACGTAAAACAGCAGTGGGACTCATCCGATAAACAACTCACCGACATAAAACCCGCATCGCCCGCTTGCTCGCCGATGCCACACCGGCCACCGAACAAGCCCGCTATCCGAATGTCCTGTTGGCGATCCTGTTCACCAGCCTCATCTGCATCATGCTGCCATTCGACTCAAGGTAGTGGACACAAAAAAGCGGCCCCAGATAACCTGGAGCCGCTTTTTATATGCATCCCATGTCGCAAGCCGACATTTTTTTCTAAAAACCAAACAGCCTAAAATCGTTTAAATTACGCAATCAAGAGCCATGTTAAGGAGGCAGCTGCTCTATCCAGTTGAGCTACGGGGTCAAATCGGTATTTTCAACGAGAGGGATATCAATGTTTCAATGGCATTAGGTCGGAGCATGCCTTTCGTTATGCCTTGCTTCCTAAGACCCATGTCATTTATCAACTCAACGGCGGCATCTTTTCAATCAATATCGAGGTCCAGTAGCTCAGCGCTGCAGCGACCCCGAGAAAAAACAATCCCATCATCGCACAAACCAGTGCGTGCCGCTTGCGGTTCCGACGCAACCCCAGATACGAAATAATCAGACAGAGTATCCCAAGGGGGATAAAGAGAATAATGATCATGGTTGCGGTGGTGAGTCAGCCCGAAGCAGCATTAAACAGCTCTACAGTTCCTTACGCGACGCAACCGTTAAAACTTAAGCAGACTGAATACTTTGCCTTCGGGCAATTTTTGACGACCGTTCAGAAATTCCAGCTCGGCCATAAAAGCACATTCACGGATTTCCGCGCCGAATTCCTGGACCAGATCGACCACCGCTGCCATGGTCCCCCCCGTTGCCAGCAGATCGTCAGCGACAATCACTTTATCCCCCGGCTTAAAGGCGTCCTCATGGATTTCGAGGGTGTCGCTGCCATATTCGAGCTCGTAACTGATACTGCGGGTCTTGTAGGGGAGTTTTCCGGGCTTGCGGACCAGGGTGATTCCGGTCCCGAGTTTATAGGCCAGCGCCGAGCCGAGGATAAAACCACGGGCCTCGATACCAACAATCTGATCGATTTTTTCACCGACGTAGCGATGCGCCAGCAGATCGATCATCCGATGGAACGATTTTGCATCCGACAACAGGGTGGTAATGTCTTTAAAAATAATTCCCTGCTTGGGGAAGTCGGGAATATCGCGAATAATACCTTTGAGTTCGTCCATCTTCTGCTCCGTCGATGTTTATGGTTCTGTACTTTCACCCGTCCCGCGGGCGACGGTCTCTTCTTGAATCTGTCGCAGCTTCGCCAGACTTTTGGCTTCGATCTGCCGGATCCGCTCGCGGGTCACCCCAAACCGTTGTCCAATGGTATCCAGCGTCTGCGGCTCACGATCATCCAGCCCAAACCGCAGGACCAGAATCTCCCGTTCATTGTCGGTCAATCCTTCCAGCCAGTCTGAAACATGGCCATAACGATCCAGATCCTCTATCAGGGTACTGGGATCGATACTGTTCTTGTCTTCGATGGTATCGATCAGGCTGTAATCACTATTTTCACCCATAGGGTGTTCAATCGAGTAGGTTTTTTTCAGCAGCACCGACATCCGGCTGACATACGCCGGAGTTGCGCCCATAGCGTCTGCAATCTCCTCGAGGGTTGGTTCACGCTTGAGGCGCTGCAGAAGTTCACGACTGATCTTGACCAGCTTATTGATATCGTCCGCCACATGGACCGGAAGACGGATAGTGCGGCTCTGATTGACAAGGGCGCGTTCGATCGATTGACGGACCCACCAGGTTGCATAGGTGGAAAAACGACAGCCCTTACTGACCTTGAACCGCTCGACAGCTTTGATCAGGCCCATATTGCCCTCTTCGATCAGATCGAGAAACGGCAAACCCCGATTCATGTACCGTTTGGAAATCTTCACCACGAGACGCAGATTGGATTCGATCATCCGGTCCCGGGCGGCCATATCGCCTTTGGCGATCTGGCCTGCCAATTCCCGTTCTTCAGCGGCCGTCAGCAGCGTACTCTTTTGAATCTCCTTGAGATACAGCTTGATCGCATCGGCAGACGCACCTTCATCTTCGCTGGCGCGGCTTTTCTCACTCCGTGACGAGTGGCTCTTGCTCGAAGGGACATCCCCACCAGGGTGTGCAGCCATCCCCCCTGCCGACTCCAGCTCTTCGTCAGGAGAGCGTCTTTGTTCAAAGTCTGAAAACAGATCATCCATAAAAACTACCCCTTCCGTGAAACAGTCAACAGGCTACTCATACCGCAGTCTAGAAGTGACTACAGAATTATGGCAAGTATAAAATCGGGTTAACCGCCTGTTTCTGGCGGCGAACCTCAAAATGCAGGCGAGGCACCCCCCCGCCGGGAGCATTACCCGACAGGGCAATCTTTTCTCCACCGCTGACAAACTCGCCCTGCTGAACAAGGTTGCGGGTATTAAAGCCGTAGACGGTGTATAAATCGTTTTCATGCTGGAGGATAATCAGGTGGCCGTACCCCTTCACGCCATCACCGCTGTAGATCACCTGGCCAGCCGCAGCGGCCTTAACCGCTGAGTTGTGCGGCGCGGCAATCTCGATCCCCTTCCCTCCACTCTTTTCCGATGCCTTGAAAGCACTCAAAAGTTTACCGCGCAGGGGCCACGCCAAGGTCCCTTTTTTTGCCGCACTGACAGGCCCCTTCGACGGGGCTGAGATCTTTGCAGGAGGTTTATTTTTAACGGCTGGCCGGACAGCCTTCGGCGCTGTAGGCGGGTTAACGGCCGATTTTGGAATGCGCCGGGGCTTGACCGCAGCGACCCGCTTGACCGATGTCGCTCCGGGGATGTAAAGGCGCGTTCCGCTCAGCAGGTCTTTTGGATCAGCGATCCCATTGACCCGCGCCAGATAAATTTCGTCAACACCGTAGGCACGACTGATCCGATAGAGGGTCTGTCCCTCCTTCACCTGATGATAGACCCCCTGCTGTGCACAGGCTAACAGCGCCAGCAGAACTACGGTCACAAGCAGAGATGCAGATCTTCGTTTAAAGCGTGACACGCTTATCATCCCTCTACCTACAAAAAATACTCGATAACGACAAAACCACCCACCAGCAGCAGTAAAAACAGGATGGTGAGCAGATTAAAGTATTTATCGATCATCGTCTTGGCCAGAGAACCGAAACGGTGCAGCAACCAGGCCACGAGCAGAAAACGCAACCCGCGACTGAGGCAGGAGGCGATAACGAACAGAGGAAAATCGAGATTGAAAACCCCCGCCGATACAGTGAAAATCTTGTAGGGGATGGGGGTGAAACCGGCCGCAAAAATGGCCAGAAAATCGTGACGGACAAACTGCTCACGGACCGTCTGAAAGTGGGCTTCGCTGAATCCCGGAACATATTGAAAAAAGATCGGCTCCAGACTCCCCCACAGCGTCAGCCCCAGTGCATACCCGGCAGCACCGCCGATCACCGATCCGGCGCAGGCGATCAGCGCATAACGGTAAGACCGGGCGGGCAGGGCCAGGCAGAGCGCGATCAGTAAAACATCCGGCGGCACCGGAAAAAAACTGGCTTCAGCAAAAGCGAGCAGAAACAGTGCAGGGCCGCCATAGGGTGTCTCAGCCCAGGAAAGCACCCAGTCGTAGAGTTTTCTGAACGCCTTCATCCCTCCTCACAGTCGGAGTTCCAGCCCTGTTCGCCGATCAATGGAACAAACCGGCACGACATCAGGCGCTGTTCATCAAAATCGTCCTCGGCGGTCCTCACCACGCGGATCAACTCCTGACTATCTCTGCCTCCGACGGGCATCACCAGTGTCCCTCCGATTTCCAGCTGCTCGAGATAATCGCGCGGCACCTCTGGTGCTCCGGCAGCGACCAAGATCGCATCAAACGGGGCCTGTTCCTTCCAGCCGATGGTGCCGTCACCGATCTTGAGATTCACGTTGGTCGCCCGGCACTTGTCGAGGATCCGTCTGGCCCGACTGGCAAGTGAAGAAATCCGCTCGATACTGTAAATCCGCCGTGCAAGCTGCGCCAGCACCGCGGTCTGGTAACCCGAACCGGCACCGATTTCAAGAACACGCTCATCCCCTTTAAGGTGCAGAGCCGAGGTCATGGCGGCAACCATAAAGGGCTGGGAAATAGTCTGCTTTTCGCCAATCGGCAGAGACCCGTCGGCGTAGGCATGCCCCCACAACGCCTCATCAACAAACAGGTGCCGCGGAACCTTGAGCATGGCGTCGATCACCCGTTGATCGTCCACCCCACGGGCGACAATCTGCGTCTCGACCATCCGGCGACGCGCAATGGTAAAATCCATCAATAATCCATCTATGTCAGTGGAATCTGCCAATCGGACAAGTCCTGCAAGGACGAGTCGTTTGTCAGGTTTGTGTGCAGTGGCGTGACTGAAATGTAACCCTCGTGGACCGCATTGCAATCACTGCCGGGGATATCTTCAAAACCGAGGTCCCCGCCACCTATCCAGTAGTAGGAACGCCCTCTGGGATCTTCCTTGCGGGTGACGACATCGCCGTAGCGCCTCTTCCCCTGTCGGGTCAGGCGCATGCCCCGAACCTTTTGCGCCGGAACATTAACATTGAGGAAGGTCTCTTCGGGCAGGCCATTATCGAGCAGATGTGCCGCCAGATGTCGAGAGAATCTGGCCGCCAGGGGCAGATTCTTGCCCTGATGTGCGGTATCATCCAGCGACACCGCGAACGCTGGGACACCCATCAGGGTTGCTTCCATGGCTGCGCAGACCGTACCGGAATAGGTAATATCATCTCCCAGATTGGCCCCGCGGTTGATCCCTGAAATGACAAGGTCGGGCATTTCTCTGAGCAAACCGTGGATGCCGAGGTTGACGCAATCGGTCGGCGTGCCATCGACGGCAAACAGGTCGGTGCGCACCTCTTCAGCGCGCAGCGGTGACTCCAGGGTAAGGGCGTGAGCAACGGCGCTGCGGTTGCGATCTGGAGCGACAATCACAACCCGGCCGAAATCCTGAAAAGCATCTGCCAATGCTTTCAGGCCCGGCGACATCACCCCGTCATCGTTGGTGAGAAGGATCAGCATCTGCTCCCCCCCGATCAGAACTCATGCCGATCTTGCAGCAGAGATTTTATTGCTCTGAGATCCTCACGAATCTGTTTCAACTGACCACGGTCATCAAGCCGCCCCCCCTCTGCAGCCGCTTTTTTGACACCTTCCTTGTTGATCTTTTTTCGAGCGCCAGAAATAGTAAAGCCCTGCCGATAAAGAAGATCTTTTATCAGCAGGGCCGTTTCTATATCTTTTTTTCGGTACAGTCGTTGATTACTATGGCTCTTGACCGGTTTAAAAGCATTAAACTCGGTCTCCCAATAGCGCAAAACGTGGGTTTTGACATCTACGATGGCAGCGACTTCACCGATCTTGAAGTAGAGCTTGTTGGGAATCTGTACCGTCATTGACAGATCCAGAAAAATGATCAGTCTTGCTGACCGTTAATCGCCGCTTTCAACACCTGGCTGGGCTTGAACGAGAGGATTTTGCGCGCGGAAATCTCAATCTCGGATCCAGTCTGCGGATTCCGACCGCGACGGGCAGCCTTTTCTTTGACGACAAAGTTTCCGAAACCCGCGATCTTAATTTTTTCACCCGCCTCCAGAGTATCCTTCATCAGGTCAAAAACCATCTCTACAATGGCTGCGGACTCTTTTTTTGAGAACCCTGTTGTCATATAAACATTTTCGATCAAATCAGCCTTGGTCATATACCCTCCTGCGATGGTAGGCAGGCCACAAACAATAAGCGTTACTATCTACTTGATATTTCAGGTTTTATATCACAGCCCCAGAGGCCTTGCAACCTCTATTAACGAATTTCCGCCTCAAGCTGTCGGCAAAGGGTCTGCGTCAGCTTGCCATGCGCCTTGCTGACCTCTTCTTCGGTGAGGGTTTTTTCTGTCGAACGGTAGCGGACACGAACCGCCAAACTCTTCTTGCCCTGAGGAATCCCCTTACCTGCGTAGACATCAAAGATAACCGCACCTTCGATATTTTTAACCTTGGTCCGGTTGATAATGTCCATGACATGTGCAGCGGGCACCGCCTCATCGAGCAACAGCGCACTGTCGCGCAGAACATCAGGGTAACGGGACAACGGCTGGAACGTATTAAAATCGCCAGCTACGGCGAGCAGATTCTCGACGTCCACTTCCAGCAGAAAGACCGGCTGATCGATATCGAACGCTGCCAGCACCTGAGGATGAATCTCGCCGACGCTGCCCAACACCTGTTGGCCGGACGTCATTCGGCAGGATTTCCCCGGATGAAGATACGGCTCGAGGTGATCGGCCACGAACTGGACATCGTCAACACAGACCGCATTGAACAGGTCCTCGGCAACACCTTTGAGATCGTAAAAATCGATCGACTCACCACCCTGCGACCATCCCTCAGGATCACGCCGGCCACAGGCCACCGCGGTCAAAGTCAGGCGCTCATCGCAGACGCCATCGGTCTTCGGCAAGAACACCGGTCGCAATTCGAACAACCGCAGATCGGTACTGCGATAGGCCAGATTACGAGCGACCGTCTCTAACAGGCTGGGAATCAGGCTGGTACGCATCACCGCCTGATCTTCTGACAGGGGGTTGAGAATCTTTACCTGCTGGCGACGTGGATCGTCCCGTGCCACCGCTAATTTTCCAACGGCGTCGGCCGCATAGAACGAGTAATTCATCGCCTCGGAAAAACCACAGGAGACGATACCGTTGCGCAGTTCCCCCTGAATCTGCTGTCTGCGCTGTGGCGGGGTCGCATCCACGGTTCCGACCGGCATGGTCACCGGAATCCGGTCGTAACCGTAGAGTCGGGCGATCTCTTCGATCAAATCGACCTCGCGCTCCAAATCAGGGCGGAAGCTCGGCACCGTCACCTGCAGAGAATCCTGAGTGCCGCCTTCTTCGACCTGCAAACCGATCGATTGCAGCATCGCACCAACAGCGTCACGATCCACGGAGATATCGAGCAGCGCCCCAACCTTGGCAACACTCAGCGTCAGGTTCGGCGTCTGCAACGGTTGCGGGTAGGCATCGATCACCCCGCTCAGGACTGCGCCCTGCCCCAATTCGGCGATCAGGCTTGCAGCCCGATCGAGGGCGACCGGAATCATATCGATATCGGCACCCCGCTCGAACCGGTGGGAGGACTCGGTGTGCAGTCCATGGCGCTTGCTCGTGCGCCGGATAGCCGTCGGCTTAAAGTAGGCCGCCTCAAGAAGAATCGTCTCGGTATCGTCCTGCACCTCAGAATTCAAGCCGCCCATCACTCCGGCCATGGCAACCGCTTTAGCGCCATCACAGATCATCAGATCTTCAGCGATCATGCTGTGCTTCTGGTCATCAAGCGTGGTAAAGGATTCACCGTCCGTAGCCCGTTTAACCACGATGCGGCCTTCTTCAAGAAATCTGAAATCGAAGGCATGCATCGGGTGTCCCAATTCCATCATCACGAAGTTGGTGACATCGACCACATTGTTGATGGAGCGCATCCCCACCGCTTCCAGACGGCGAACCATCCAGTCGGGCGACGGGCCGATCTTTACATCCTTGATCATCCGTGCGGCATAGCGCGGGCAATATTCACCGTCCTCGATCACCACAGAGGTTTTGTCCGTAATCTTCTCTTCGATTTCAGTAATTTGGGGAGTCGGCAGGCGCAGCGTCTGGCCGCACATAGCGGCGACTTCTCGGGCCACACCGACCACGCTGAGACAGTCGGGCCGGTTGGGAGTCAGACCGATCTCAATCATAAAGTCCTTAAGATCGAGAGCCTCAAAAACAGGCTGGCCGAGCTGCAATTCCGGAGACAGAATCATGATCCCGGCAGCCTCTTCGGCAATGTTCAGCTCTTTTTCTGAGCAGAGCATTCCCATGGACACCTGGCCGCGGATCTTTGATTTTTTGATCTTGAAATCTCCGGGGAGAACCGAACCCGGTTGTGCCAGAGCGACATAATCGCCGGTCCGGTGGTTTGACGCACCACATACAACCTGCACCACTTCGGTGCCGTTGTTGACCTGACAGACGGTCAGCTTGTCGGCATCGGGGTGCCTTTCTACCGATTCGAGCTTGGCAACCACCACCGAATCGAGCCCTCCACCGATCTCTTCGAGGGCATCGACCTCAAGACCAGCCATGGTCAGGCGGTCACACAGCTCCTGGGGGCTGTAATCAAAATCAACAAATTCCTTCAACCAGTTATACGTTACAATCATAAGTCCAGTCCTTCCTCAATCTCAAAACTGCTTGAGGAAACGCAGGTCATTTTCAAAGAACAGCCGCAGGTCGTTAACGCCATACTTGAGCATGGCGATCCGCTCCAGCCCCATGCCGAACGCGAAACCGCTGTAAGCCTCAGTGTCATAATCGACCGAGTTAAACACCGCCGGATCGATCATGCCGCAGCCAAGGATTTCCAGCCAACCGGTTTTACTGCAGACCCGGCAGCCCTCACCGCCACAGATGACGCAGGCGATATCGACTTCGGCACTCGGCTCGGTAAAAGGGAAAAATGATGGTCGAAAGCGAACCGCAAGCCCCTCACCGAAAAATTCATTGAGGAAGTGGGTGAGAATCCCCTTCAGGTCGCCGAAGGTCACCTTTTCATCGACCAGAAAACCTTCAATCTGATGAAACATCGGACTGTGGGTCAGGTCGGAATCACGCCGATAGACAGTCCCTGGTGCAATGACCCGCACCGGTGGTTTGTGCCGCATCATGGTGCGAATCTGCACCGGCGAGGTATGGGTCCGCAGCACCAGATCATCGGTGATATAAAAGGTGTCCTGCATATCGCGGGCAGGATGATCCTTGGGGATGTTGAGGGCTTCGAAATTATAGAAGTCCTGCTCAATCTCCGGTCCCTCTTCGACCATAAAACCAAGACGGGAAAAGATATCGACGATCTCTTCGGTCACCAGAGTCACCGGATGTTTGCTGCCGGAGGTAGAACGTCGGCCCGGGAGAGTCACATCGATCTTCTCGTTGGCCAGCTTTGCGTCAATCGCCTGCTGCCGCAGGATGCTCTGACGCTCTATAAAGCTGGACTCAAACTGATCCTTGAGGGTATTGACAAGACTGCCGATCATCGGCCGCTCATCGGCCGAGAGATCTCTCATCCCCTTCATCAGTTCGGTCAACGTCCCCTTTTTACCGAGAAAACCAACCTTGACGTCCTGCAGGCTTTTTTCATCATCAGCCTTCAGTAGCGCCGCCAGCACATCCTGTTGCAACTGTTCCAATCGTTGTTTCATCGATCTATCCAGATATCGCAGAAAACTTCATTCCGTGACAGCGAAGCTCCGCAGGCAAGGGTTTGAGATGTTACAGGGCGTTAAAACAAAAAAAAGGAGATGGGCGCAGGCCACATCTCCTTAAAGCGACAGTCGTTCAGTTACTGCAGCTGGCCCTTGGCGGTTTCAGCGACAACGCTAAAACCTGCAGGGTCATTGACAGCCAAGTCGGCCATGATCTTACGATCGAGGGCGACATCGGCTTTTTTGAGGCCATGGATCAAACGGCTGTAGCTGATGCCGTTTTCACGGGCAGCGGCGTTGATCCGTGCAATCCACAGGGCTCTGAAGTCCCGCTTGCGGACACGGCGATCGCGATACGCGTAATTCAGGGCACGGTCGACAGCCTCTGTCGCTGAACGGAACAGCTTACTGCGTGCGCCACGATAGCCTTTTGCCAACTTCAGGACACGATTACGCCGCTGTCTGGCTTTAAATCCTCTTTTTGCTCTTGGCATCTCACTTCTCCTTCGCTTGAGTTGTTACGGCTCATGCCGCAGCCGGATCTGAAGGGGGAGATCGTCCCCACAGTTCACGGCGTTTCTGCTAAACAGAAACCGTTTACAGATACGGAATCAACTGTGCCACGTTCCGCTCATCGGACTTGTGGATACAGCTGGCTTTACGCAGATTCCGCTTACACTTGGTCGTCTTCTTGGTCAGAATGTGGCTGGTAAACGCCTTGTTCCGACGGATTTTGCCAGTGCCAGTTTTGCGAAAGCGCTTCGCGGCACCACGGTTGGTCTTGATCTTAGGCATTACAAATTCTCCTGTTCCCTGCTATTTTTATTCTGTGCCGGTAATCCGGCCTATTTTTTTATCGGTCCCAGCACCATCGACATGAACCGGCCCATTTTATTCGGTCGCGATTCAACCTGTCCGATGTCCTTTAGCGCCTCAACCGCTTTCTCCAGTTGCAGCATCCCCCGTTCGGGATGGGCATTTTCACGACCACGGAACATGATGGTCAGCTTGACCTTGTTCCCCTCTTCGAGAAAACGTCTGGCGTGCTTGACTTTGAACTGAAAGTCGTGCTCGTCGGTTTTGGGCCGCATCTTGACTTCTTTCAGTTCGACGCGGACCTGCTTTTTCTTTGCTTCAGACGCTCTCTTGGCCTGCTGGTATTTGTACTTGCCGTAATCCATGATTCGGCACACCGGAGGTTGTGCCCCCGGGGACACCTCGACCAGATCCAGACCCTGTTCCGCAGCCGCCGCCAACGCAGCAGCAATGCTCAGGATACCCAGCTGCCCCCCTTCATCGTCGATCACCCTGACCTCACGGGCCCGGATGTCTTCGTTGATGTTTGTCTCCTGCTTAGCTATGGGTCTGCCTCCTCATGTCTTCACTCTGCTTATGTCCCCGCGATACGCCATGTGCGGGCACAACGTCAAACAAACAGACAGGAACAGAGTTCAACCCGTTCCTGCACACACTAACGATAGTGACGAACCTCTTCCTCGACAAAGCTGATAAAATCAGCCACCGAGGTCGGCTCGAGATTTTTACCATTACGGAAACGCGGGGTCACCCGTGATTCTTCCATCTCACGGTCACCGATCACCAGCATGTAAGGCACCTTGCCCAACTGCGCTTCACGGATCTTGAAGCCGAGTTTCTCATTACGCAGATCGATATCCGCCCTGATACCTGCCGTCTTGAGCTGCTGATAGACATCCTGCGCATAATCTGCCTGATTATCTGTCACATTCAAGACAACAACCTGAACTGGCGAAAGCCAGAGTGGGAAGCTGCCGGCATAATGCTCGATCAGAACACCGATGAATCGCTCGATCGATCCGAGGATAACGCGGTGAAGCATGACCGGTCGATGTTTCTCACCATCTGCACCGACATAATTGAGGTCAAATCGCTCAGGCAGGGTAAAATCGCACTGGATTGTAGCACACTGCCATTCCCTGTCAAGCGCGTCCTTGAGCTTGACATCGATCTTCGGACCATAGAAAGCGCCGTCCCCCTCATTGACCTCAAAATCCTGCCCGCTATCCTTAAGCGCGCTCATCAGAGCGCTGGTCGCACGCTCCCAGTCTTCGTCGCTGCCGATCGATTTCTCCGGACGGGTGGAAAGCTCCATACAGTACTCAAACCCGAAGATCTTGGCGACATCCTGCACAAATGCCATAACGCCCTTCACTTCGGCATCGATCTGGTCGGGGCGGCAGAGAATATGGGCGTCATCCTGGGTAAAGCCGCGAACCCGCAACAGACCATGAAGAACACCAGATTTTTCATGGCGATGGACCGTCCCCAGCTCGAAATAGCGCTGTGGCAGGTCACGGTAAGAGCGGATCTTTGATTTAAAGATCAGCATATGGGCGAGGCAGTTCATCGGCTTGATACCGTAGCTCTGCTCATCGACCTCGGTGAAATACATATTTTCGCGGTAATTGTCGTAATGGCCAGAGGTCTGCCACAGCTCAGTCTTGAGAATCTGCGGCCCCATGACGATGTCGTAGCCGCGCTTGAGGTGTTCTCTGCGCTCGAAGTCTTCGATCAGGGTGCGCAGCAACGCCCCCTTAGGGTGCCAGATCACCAGACCGGCGCCGGCTTCCTCATTGAACGAAAATAGATCCAGTTCCCGACCGAGCTTGCGATGATCACGCTTGCGCGCCTCTTCGAGACGGTTGAGATAACTTTTCAGATCCTTATTGTTCTGAAATGCGGTCGCATAAAGACGCTGCAGCATGGCGTTCTTTTCATCACCACGCCAGTACGCGCCAGCCACGCTGGTCAATTTGAACGATTTGATCAGGCCGGTACGGGGAAGGTGCGGCCCACGGCACAAGTCGACAAAATCTCCCTGCCGATAGAGCGATACAGTCTCTTCACCGAGGTCTTCGATCAGCTCGACCTTGTAGTCTTCGCCCATCTCGCGAAACAGAGCAATGGCCTCTTCACGGCTGATCTCTTCGCGGGTAATCGGCTGGTCGGCCTTGGCCAGCTCGGCCATGGTCTTTTCGATCTGTTCAAAGTCTTCCGGGGAGAATTTTTTGCTGTCGCTGTAAAAATCGTAGTAGAAGCCATTTTCGATCGCGGGACCGATGGTGACCTGAACGTCGCGGCCATACAGAGATTTGACGGCCTGCGCCATCAGGTGGGCACAGGAGTGACGGACAATCTCCAGCGCTTCGGGTGCATTCTGGGTGATCAGCTCAAGCTTACCGGAACCGGGAAGCGGTCGGTTGATATCGATCAGTTCGCCATCGAGACGTGCGGCAACGGATTGCCGGGCCAAGCCTTCGCCGATTCCCTTGGCCAGATCATAAGCCGTCGATCCAGACGCGACATCTTTTACCGAACCATCTGGAAGCTCTATCTGCAGTGTACTCATCGACCGACTCCCGAAACAAAAAGAGGCATCCTAAGATGCCTCGGCTGGGAACAACTCATTTATCGTCGGATGGTAGGCACGGGCGGGATTGAACCGCCGACCCCTTCCGTGTCAGGGAAGTGCTCTCCCACTGAGCTACGTGCCTGCAACCAACCGGCGACTCTTGTAACAAATCGGATTCTCAGCTGTCAAGGAATTATTCATACCAAGCCCTGTTTTTCACATTTATGACCAGTCCCTAGTCCGGAACAGTGATCGCCGCGCAGATAAAAACTTGCGGGGAACGGATCCGGTGCTTATCTTACGTGAAGAAACAACCGATTCATCACCACAATAGGAGATCACCGTGCAGACCATCGACCAACTGATCCACGACAGCTGTCAAAAGCACCCGGACCGGGTCGCCCTGCGCCACAAAACCGGAGGCATATGGCGCGATCTGACCTACCGGACCCTCTGGAGCACGATCGAATCTCTGGCCGCAGGGCTCTCCGCCCAGGGCCTGTCGAGGGGGGGGCACGCCGCCCTGCTGGCGCCCTCATCGCCCCGCTGGGTCGAAGCCTATCTGGCGATTCTGCGTCTCGGTGCGGTGGCGGTTCCCATCGACAAGGAGTTAAAAACGACCGAGCTCAAGCATATTCTCAATGACTCCGATTCGAGCCATGTTTTTGTCGGCTCTGCCGAACTAGACAGACTGCTGGAGATCGTCCCTGAACTGCCGACGCTTAAAAAGATCATCGTTCTCGATAATGGCGAACAGACCCACGCCTGCCACGACAGCATCGGTGCGATCCTCGAACAGCTCACCGACGCATGGCGTGATCTGACGGAAACCGTTGAGATCCCTGCCGAAAAACAGCAAAGGATCGAATCGCTGGCGTCCGAATCACACCGCCTGCTCAGCGGACAACCACAGCAAGACAACAATCCGCGCGGGGAAAAAAATCTCAATTTCTTTGCCCGCGAAGAAGAAACCCGTCGCCGCCTGCTGCGGGACAACGCCCTTATCGGTTTGCGAGAGTTAAGCGGCACCCCGCCACTACCGGCAGCGGATCACCGTGCCGAAGCCTGCGCCGTCATCCTTTACACCTCGGGGACCACAGGGCGCTCCAAGGGGGCGATGCTCAGTCACTTCAATATCGTTAGCAACATCCTCGGTGCCAGTCGTCACTTTTCCCTCGACCAGTCGATCTCAACCCTCTCCTTCCTCCCGATCAACCATGTTTTTGAACAGGTCTGCGGCATTCTGTTGCCGCTATCCCTCGGAGGGCGAGTCGCCTTCGCCGAATCGATCAAAAAGCTCGGCGACAACCTTGGCGAAATCAGACCGACCTTTCTGCTCGGGGTCCCCGCTGTCTATCGTCTGCTGCACGACCGCATCATGAAAACCATCAACGCCAAATCGCTGTCGAGGACCCTGTTCCGGCTGCCGCTGACCCGTAAACTCGTCAGTGGAAAGATCCAGCAGTCTCTCGGCAGACAGACCATCTTCGTCAGCGGTGGCGCCGCCCTCGACCCGGCCATCGCTACAGGGTTCAAGGCCCTGGGCCTAACCCTGCTGCAGGGGTACGGCATCACCGAAACCTCGCCGGTGCTGGCCGCCGAAAGCCCCGACAGGCTCAAACCGGGAACCGTCGGCCTGCCGCTGGACAATGTCGACATCCGCATCGATCAACCGAACCCGGAAGGCGTCGGGGAGATTCTCGCCAGAGGACCCAACATCATGCTCGGCTACTACAAGAACCCTCAGGCGACGGCAGAGGTCCTAAGCGATGGCTGGTATCGTACGGGAGATCTGGGCCGAATAAACAGCGACGACACCCTGTCGATCTGCGGGCGGGTCAAGAACCTGATCGTCACCCCCAACGGGAAAAACGTTTACCCCGAAGAGGTCGAAAACGAACTGCTGCACAGCCCCTATATCGCCGAAGCGATGGTCTACGGGCACAAGGTCAGCGCAACGGCAGAGGAGGTTTACGCAGCGATCTATCCCAATGAAGAACAGATATACGCCTACGAGCAGGAGCGGGGCAAGGGACCGCTCACCGCCGCAGAACTGGACAGCCTGATCCGCAGCGAAGTGCTGGCGACAGGCCAGCAACTCGCCGACTACAAGCGGATCAAGAAGTTCATCCTGCGCAGCGACGAATTCCCCAAGACCACGACGAAAAAGATCAAGCGCTACGCGGTCGAACCACAGAGTTCACAAACCGACGGCGCTGACGGAGAATAAAAAAAAGCGGGTCGACAGAGGCCGGCCCGCTTTGCTGTTTATCGCTCGTGTATCCGTCAACCCAGATCGTTTTCCACCCGGATCAGCCGCGTCGGCTCCTGGACAATGTCGAGGGCGTCGATCTCTTCGAGCGCCTTGACGATGTCCGCTTCGCAGGCTTCATGGGTCATCAGCACAATCGGCACCGCATCCGCTTCGTGTCTCTCCGGCTGCAGCATCGACTGAATACTGATATTGTGATCTCCGAGTCGCGCCGAAATCTGCGCGAGTACGCCCGGCCGATCGACCGTTGTCACCCGCAGATAGTACTGAGTGACGATTTCACTCATCGGCTTGAGCGGCAGGGTGTCGATCTGATCCGCACAGTACCCCATAATCGGAGATGTGCGACCGACCCCGGCGGCAACATTACGCGCAATCGCAATCAGGTCACCCATCACCGCACTGGCGGTGGCATCCATTCCCGCGCCGCTGCCGTACAGCATCGCAGGTCCGAGAAAATCGCCCGACAGACGCACCGCGTTGAAAACCCCGTCGACCTCGGCGAGCTGATACGATTCAGGGATCATCGTCGGATGAACACGCACCTCGATCTGACCCTCGTCCTGTTTGCCGATCGCCAGCAGCTTGATCTTGTAGCCCATCTGTCTGGCAAACTGGATATCAAGAGCGGAGATCTTGGTCACACCTTCGGTATAGACCTGTTCAAAATCGACGCGCGTCCCGAAGCACAGGGCCGACAGCAGGGCGATCTTGTGAGCCGTGTCGACCCCTTCGATATCAAAGGTCGGATCGGCCTCGGCGTACCCCAACTCTTGCGCTTCCTTCAGGACCGGGGCAAAGTCTTCGCCCTCGTCGGTCATCTTGGTAAGGATAAAGTTACAGGTTCCGTTGAGAATGCCCAGCACCGAGCTGAACTGGTTGGCACAGAGGTTCTCTTTGATCGCCGAGATGATCGGGATCCCGCCGCCAACCGCCGCTTCGAACATCACTTCGACGCCATACTGCTCAGCAGCAGCGAGGATCTCCTCACCATGAACCGCCATCAGTGCCTTATTGGCGGTGACGATATGCTTGCCGTTCGCTATCGCCTTGAGGATAAAACTCTTGGCCGGCTCGTAGCCGCCGATCAGCTCGATCACGACATCGATTTCAGGGTTGCTGATCACCTCGTCGACATCCGTGGTCAACACACCGGCGGCGGGGGTCACGCCCCTGTCGGTGGTAATATCGAGATCCGCAATCCGGGCGAGCGTCAGAGACGCACCCAAACGCCGCTCAATCAGCTGCGCATTTTTCTCAAAAACCCGGAAAACTCCGGTCCCGATCGTGCCAAACCCGAGCAATCCGACGTTGATGTTATTCATCGATCATCCTCACTTTAATCGTCAGCCCCTAAGGCAGAGGCTCTGACTTTTGACAATTTTTAGCGATCTTATCCAGCAGTCCATTGATAAACGCCGGAGACTCCTTGCTGCCATACCGCTTTGCGATCTCAATCGCCTCGTTGATCGTCACCCGACCGGGGATATCCGGGCGATAGAGCAGCTCAAAAGCGCCAATCCGCAGAATCGACAGATCGACCGGTGCCATCCGCTCCAGAGACCAGTTGGTTGCCACCTCGCTTATCGCCCGATCGAGAGCCGGCCGGGAATCGATGACGCCGCAAACCAGCGTCTCGGTAAAAACGCGCACCGCGGTCGGAACCGGATTGTCGAGAGATTCAAGAGGCTCGCCCAGTACGTCGTCAGCAAAACGGAAGCTGGACCAGAACTGTTCAAGCAGCGCGCCAGCACCGGTCCCTTCGGACAGTTTGGTCGCAAACAGGATTTTCAGGGCGCACTCGCGTCCCAGACGACGGTTATTTTGTGCCATGACGTACTCAGATCTCTTTCAGCAGGTTGACCATTTCGATGGCACTCATCGCCGCCTCGGCCCCTTTGTTCCCGGCCTTGGTCCCGGCTCGTTCGATCGCCTGTTCCACCGTGTCCGTCGTCAGGACCCCGAATGAAATCGGCACCGCACTCTCCAGAGAAACAGATGCGATCCCCTTGCTGACTTCAGCGCTGACGTATTCAAAATGGGGTGTTCCACCACGGATTACCGCTCCGAGACAGATCACGGCATCGTAATTACCAGAACCCGCCATACGCTGCGCCACCAGGGGAATCTCAAACGCACCGGGCACGCGTACGACGGTCATTTGTGCATCGTCAGCGCCATGCCGGGTCAGGGTATCCACCGCCCCTTCCAGCAGCCGATCACAGATAAAACTGTTGAAGCGGCTGACAATCAAGCCAAAGCGAAACCCCTTGGCGTCAAGGTGTCCTTCGATAATTTCAGGCATATTTTCCTCCCGTGTTCTCAGGCCTCATCAAAACCATACCCCGTCAACCGCTACAGGTTGTCG
Organism: Desulfuromonas sp.; assembly: GCA_002868865.1. Lineage (GTDB taxonomy): Bacteria > Desulfobacterota > Desulfuromonadia > Desulfuromonadales > Geopsychrobacteraceae > BM509. The sequence continues at coordinate 64,590 of PKUC01000055.1, forward strand.
AGCATGTGTCCCATTTTTTCACGTTTGGTTTTGAGATATTTGATATTGCTGCCATGGGCTTCCATTTCGATCGGCACCCGCTCGACGATTTCCAGCCCGTACCCTTCCAGGCCGACGATCTTCTTCGGGTTGTTGGTCATCAGCCGAATTTTGCGCACCCCCAGTTCCGCAAGCATCTGTGCGCCGATACCGTAATCACGCAGGTCGGCATTAAAACCGAGGGCCTCATTGGCCTCGACCGTATCGTGCCCTTCATCCTGCAAGGCATACGCCTTGAGCTTATTCACCAGGCCGATGCCGCGCCCTTCCTGACGCATATACAGAACAACGCCGCGCCCCTCCTCTTCGATCAGTTTCATCGAAGCATGCAGCTGATCACCACAGTCGCAGCGCATCGAACCGAACACGTCACCGGTCAAACACTCGGAGTGAACCCGCACCAGAACAGGCTCATCCGGATTCAGCTCACCCTTGACCAGAGCGATATGGTTGGCCTCATCGACCTCATTTTCGTAAACCACCGCATGAAAATCACCGCCAAACGGGGTCGGCAGGTTCGTCTCGGCGGCACGGCGCACCAGCAGCTCCTTGCGCATCCGGTAAGCGATCAGATATTCGATGGTGACGATCTTGAGATCGTGCTGCTTGGAAAACTTTTTCAGCTGCGACATGCGCGACATGGTGCCATCTTCGTTCATAATCTCGCAGATCACGCCGCTGGGTTTCAGCCCTGCCAAGCGCGCCAGATCGACCGAGCCTTCCGTCTGCCCGGTACGCACCATAACACCACCTTTTTTGGCCCGTAGCGGAAAGATGTGACCCGGTCGTGCCAGATCATGCTCAGTGGTGTCGTCGGCGACAGCCACCTGAATGGTGCGCGCCCGATCCGCCGCAGAGATCCCGGTGGTCACCCCGGTACGGGCCTCGATAGAGATGGTGAACGCTGTGCCGAACGATGAGCTGTTATCACTGACCATCAACGGCAGGTTGAGGTGATCGGCGCGCTCTTCGGTCAGGGTCAGGCAGATCAGTCCACGGCCCTCTTTGGCCATAAAATTGACCGCTTCGGGGGTGACCAGCTCGGCGGCCATCACCAGATCCCCTTCGTTTTCACGATCCTCGTCATCACAGAGAATCACCATCTTTCCCGCGCGGATATCCTCGAGGGCAGCTTCTATTTTTGCTATCGGCATAACAGACCCTTTATTTTCAGATCCGACATCTTCTCGGACAAACTATCGAAGCCGGTCACTATCTCACACAAAACCGTTTTTAGCAAGAAAGTCGAGCGTCATCCCGCCCTGCTGTGCCCCCTGTTGGCCCGGCGTCATCAGCCGTTCAACGTAGCGCCCGAGCAGATCGGTTTCGATGTTGACCGTATCACCGGTCGCCCGTGATTTAAGGGTCGTCTTCTCCAGCGAATGGGGGATCACCGCAACCCCGAAACCGGCGGGCGTCACCTCATTGACCGTTAGGCTTATGCCATCGATCGCCACCGAGCCCTTTTCGACCAGGTAGCGCTGCGCAGAGCCGCTGACGTTAAATTCAAAGCGGATCGCATTGCCATCCTGATAGCGCCGGGCCACGGTCGCCAGACAATCGACATGGCCGCTGACCAGATGGCCTCCAAGACGGTCACAAAGCCGCAGGGCGCGCTCCAGGTTCACAGCGCTGCCCGGATGCAGTTGCCCCAGCGTGGTCCGTTGCAGCGACTCGGGCGATACGTCCGCAGCAAAGCTGTCCCTGTCCCAGTCGGTTACCGTCAAACACACGCCGTTGACCGCGATACTCTCGCCCAGCTGCAGATCGTCCTGAACCAGCCTGCTGGCGATCCGCAAGACCGCCGCATCGCCGCGCCGATCGATCGCTTTGAGTGTTCCTATATCCTGGATCAATCCGGTAAACATCGAACAACCTCCGCGCACATACGAATATCCTGATCAAATGTGTCGAGCCGCACATCTTCTAAACGGATCGCATCAGCCAACATCTCACACCCCGGTCCGCGAAAGATGCCGTACAAACTGTCGCCCGCGATCAGCTTGGGCGCAACAAACACCATCACCTGATCCACCAGCCCTTGCCGCAGCGCTTCGCCCGCCAGGGTTGCGCCGCCTTCGAGCAGCAACGTCTGCACATGCCGCGTCCCCAACTCGCGCCACAACTCGGGCAGCGCGACCCGACCATCAGCATCCGGCAGCACCAGAACCTCCGCACCGGCCGCCGCAAGGGCATCAATCTGAGAGCTGTCGGCTGCAGCCGTCGTGGCAATCAGGGTCCCTGCCGCAGATTTCTGCTGCAACATCTGCGCGTCCACCGGAGTCCGCAGATGACTGTCCACCACCACCCGCAGCGGATCCCGTCCACCATCGGGCAGACGGGTATTGAGCAGCGGATCGTCCTGCAACAGGGTATCGACACCGACCATAATCGCTTCAACCCGGTCGCGCAGACGATGGACCTCGAGGCGGCTGCTTTCGCCGGAGATCCATCTGGAATCGCCCGTTGCGGTCGCGGTTTTGCCATCGAGGGTCATGGCGGTTTTATAAATGGTGTACGGCAGTCCGCTGAGAATCTGTCTGGTAAAAGGCGCGATCAGACGCCGGCAGTCGTCCTTCAGCACGCCACAGACGACGTCAACCCCGGCCGCCCGCAGCCGTTCAATCCCGCGTCCGGCGACCTGCGGATTGGGATCCTGCACCCCAACAAACACCCGCGCGATCCCCGCCGCAATCACCGCCTCGGCGCAGGGGCCGGTCTTACCCTGGTGGGAGCAGGGTTCCAGCGTCACGTACAGATCGGCACCGCGGGCCGAATCGCCCGCCTGGCGCAGGGCAAAGACTTCCGCATGCGGCTCACCGGCCTTGGGGTGAAATCCCTCGCCGACCACCTCGCCATCGCGTACGATCACCGCGCCGACCGGCGGATTGGGCGCGGTCCTGCCCTCTCCCTTTCGCGCCAGATCCAGCGCGCGCAGCATATATTTTTCCGCAATCCGTAACATCGCAACCGCCCTGAAAATCGTTCTCGTCAATGCCGCCCCACCATAGGCAAACAGGTGGAAGATTGCAACTGTTTGCCGTCCCGGCATCAGCCCGCAGAATGCCCCCGCACGCAGCAGCGCGATCCATTGATATACTGAACGTTATAAAAAAACCATCCCAGGGAGGACATTATGACCACCAGACAAATCAAGCAGACGTTGACCAGCGCACCGGTTATCGAAGGGGCCGGGGTTCATCTCAACCGCGCCTTCGGGCACAAAGAGGCGGGCCTGTTCGACCCGTTTCTGCTGCTGGACGATTTCCGCTCCGATAACCCGGCTCACTACACCAAGGGTTTCCCCTGGCACCCGCATCGCGGCATCGAAACCATCACCTACGTGCTCAAGGGCGATGTCGAGCACGGCGACAGCCTCGTCAACAGGGGCGATATCACCGACGGCGACGTCCAGTGGATGTCGGCCGGCAGCGGCATTATTCATCAGGAGATGCCCAAAGGCGATGCACAAGGGAGAATGGAAGGGTTTCAACTGTGGGCCAACCTGCCCGCCGCCGATAAAATGATGACGCCGCGCTACCGTGACATCAAAGCGGCGCAGATTCCGACCCTCACCCTCGACAGCGGCGTCACACTTAAGGTCATCTGCGGTCAGGTCGGAGAGACTCGCGGGCCGGTCACCGACGTGACCATCGAACCGCAATATCTGGATGTCACCGTTTCGGCAAATACGACCTTTACCCACCCAACCCCGACTGACCACACCGTCTTTGCCTATGTTTATGCTGGCCAAGGCCGCTTTGACGATAGGTCGGACACCCTGCTCGGCAACAGATCACTGGTTCTGTTTGATCGGGGGGATCGGGTGGTCATCACAGCGCACGACGAGAACCTGCGCTTTCTGCTGGTGTCCGGCAAACCCCTCAACGAGCCGATCGCCTGGGGTGGACCGATTGTGATGAATACGCAGGACGAGGTGGATCAGGCGTTAGCCGAGTACCGGGCAGGAACCTTTATCTCGCATAGTGAGTGAGACAACGCCCCTTTAAGCGTTGTCTTCATTTCACCGAAGAATCAATTTTCAGCAGAGCATGTGTATCGAAACCGAGCCTGATTGCCCCCCAATGCCGATCATTAACCATAATCGGCATCGCCAGATCGCTCAGCACCTCGCCGGTATCGCGCGCATAGGTCTGCAGCAAAAACGAGTTAGTATTGTGCGCACTTCGCAGCCCGGTCGGATCATCAAAGAAACGCTTGTCGCGACTCTGCATCAAATCAATCTGGTAATCACCCGTTAACGGTTGAGAGAATCTGCTGTTGTGGGTCGGGCCATAGCCGTTTTTGTCGACGCACAGGCAATAAGTTGTGCCCTTCAGCTCACGAGTCATCTGATCATAAAGGGGCTGAAATTCGCGCTCCAAAGTCGCATCATAACAGGTAGAGAACTTCGGAGGGTCCGTATCAGGGATCTGCTGGTAATTCACATCAAACACATCCAGCTTCTGCTCCTTATTCAACCGCTCCAACCGTTGCTGAATCTCATCCCGAAACGTTTCGGTGCGCAGGACCATGTGCTCAAGAATGCCCTCACCCGTTTTAAAATGAGACATGACTTCCTGCATCTGCTCCGTCTCTTCTTTGAGGATCCGGGAATGCCTGTCCGAATCACTCATCATCTCAGCAACATGACGGCTCAGTTCATCGATATCAGACATATTCCTGGAAACATCCTGAGTTGTTGCCGTGACCTGATTAATCGCTGTGGTGATCTCCTCCAACTGCAAGGAGTTTTTCTCAAAATCGTTAATCATTACTTTAAAATGCGCACACGAATGATGAACGACTTTCTGGGTCTGCTCTGAAAAGGTGAAAATCTTACTCACCTCTTCCGAGGAGTCCCCAAGCTGCCCGAGCATCAGTCCGACCTTCTCGGCAATCCCGCTATTCGCCTCATTCACCCTCTCGGACAGAACCTTGATTTCTCGTGCGACCACAGCAAAACCCAACCCTGCCTCACCGGCTCGCGCCGCTTCGATTGCAGCGTTTAAGGCCAGCAGATTGGTCTGGTAGGATATTGAGCTGATCAATTTAACGAAATCATTAATTTCATGGGATTTGGTGTCCAGATCAGCAATGGTTGACGCGTAGCTGCCAAGCATCTCAGTCATCGTTGTGACCTTTTCGCGAACATCTTCAAGCTCACGATAGGACGATTGCGCGCCGCCAAGGTTACTGGTCGTCGAAGAAAAAATGCTTTGCGCATGTTCAGCCATATCGAGTAGGGATCGAACAGACTCGCTGCTGCCTTTATAAATCCCCATCGCCAACTGTTCCTGACGTTTAACACTGAGCGCGGACAAAGATACCCGGTTGGACACCGTAGCGGAATTGACCGCAACACTAAGTCCCATCTGCCGTAAATCAACAAAAATCCGGCAAAGTCGCCCCAGGAAGTTATTGAAATTTTGCGAGAGAACACTGAATTCATCGTGCGTCATAATGGGAACACGACTGCTGATATCACCCTTTTCCCAACCGAGATCCGAAAAAACGCCAGACAGAATTTTCACCGGCCGAACAATCAGATGCCGCAGAAAAAAAATCGTCGCAATAAAAAGCACAAAGGTAACAACATTGAGAAATATCATGCGCCTTACTGACACCTGCAACGCGTCTGAAATTTGTGCTGTCGCGATCGATTCGACGTTCAAAGAGACAAGAATTTGATTGATCGTGGATTGATTCTGATAAATGAAAAATATCGAAAGGGATTGTATCAAGACAAGAAAAAGAAAATTTCCCACAAGCTTTTTTGTCAGGCTATTGAAAAAGGTTTTTTCCAACCAGTGATATACATCAAGAAAAAATGTCATAGATCCTCTCTCTTCGGTATCGAATTTCCTCCGGAGGGGAATATAACACTATTCTAAATCTTGACATAGAAGAATTTGCATTCTTCCATACAGGCAGAATAAAGCTCTAGACTATCAGAGATCAACGCTCTCAACCTGCCGTAAAACCACTACCAAAAAGACCTCATAAGGCCAGCCTGAACATCTTAAAAATAACGCTGTTCTTTTCAAGACAGACAAACTCCCCCACCGGGCGATGCCGCTTACCCCAGAAAATTTTTAAGCCCGGTAAAGAAAATCTGCGCGGCAATGGCCGAAACGAACAGTCCCGTCAGTTTGGTCAAAATGGTCAACCCCTGCTGACCGAGCAGCCGCTCAAGCAACCCGGAGACAGACAGCAGACAGCCGACCACCAGCACGGCGCACAGCAGGGCCAGACTGGCGGTGATCTTCTCCGGGATGGTTTCGAGGCTGGCTCCCATAACCAGCAGCGCCCCGATGGTGCCCGGTCCGACAGTGATCGGGATCGCCAGCGGCACCACAGCCACGTCCTCATTGCCCCCTTGCGGGGAGACGGTGGCCTTGCCCTGAATCATCGAAACCGCCGACAGAAACAGGACCGCTCCGGCACCGATGCGAAACGCATCGAGGGTAATACCGAACAGAGCAAAGATGTAGGTGCCGAACAGAAACAGGGTAAAACAGCTCACGGCCACCGACAGGGTCACCTTGATAGCGATCTTCTGCCGCTGGGCCGGGGTGTCGTCCTTGGTCAGCGACAGGAACGCCGAGATGACAAAGAAGGGGGTTAAGATGATGAAGAACTTGAGGAAGATATTGACGAACAGGGTAAGCATTTCTGCTACCTCCTGAAGTTCAGAGTCGCGGAGGATAAAGATCAACCAACAACACGACTCAGCAATTCTAACGGGGATAAAGGGATACCCGGGATCGTTCAAAAGCCGGACTTAAAATTTATCACCCCTTATCCGGCGGGTCCCTTTTCCTCTCAGGAATCGGTGCGATACCGAAGCTGCACGCCTTTCAGAAAGTTCCGAAGCATCTGATCGTTGCAATCGCGATAGTGTTTATGGCCCGGCCTGCGAAAGAACGCGCTCAGTTCGTGCTTGCTGGCCTTGACTCCCGCCAGAGCCAGGATACCGAGAATGTCCTCGGCCTTCAGATCGAGGGCGATTTTCAGTTTTCGGAAGATGATGTTGTTGTTCAGCTTCTTCTCTGGCACCGGCAGCGGACCGTCTTTTTTGCCCCGCTTGTCGATGATCAGACCGTTGAGAAAAATTGCCAGCTCGGTATCGCTGCATTCGACAAGATCAGGATCACCCTCTTTTTTCAGCCAGGCGCTGACCTGCTCACGGTTGACCTGCTGGCCAGACAGACCAAACAGGGTGACCATCTTCGAATCGCTGAAATCGAAAATAAAGCGGGTGCGGCGTAAGACGTCATTGTTATCCAAAAGTTTTGCTCCGATCGAAAGTTGTGATGAAGTTAAGCGTTCGGGCAATATGGCATATGGCTCAGCATTTATCTATGCCCCTTTTAGACTCTCTTCATCCCACAAAATTCAAAAGCTGGATCCCGGCTGTTTCAGAAACTCGATTTCCTCGGCGGTCGAGTGACGTCCGAGGATGTCATTGCGGTGGGGGTAACGTCCGAAGCGGTCAATTATCGCTTTGTGCTTCAGTTCAAATTGATAGCTATCC
>PKUC01000047.1 GCA_002868865.1 Desulfuromonas sp.
CACGCCTCACTCAATATTCTGCACCTGCTCGCGGATCTTTTCCAGCTCGGCCTTGATCGCCACCACCTGCCGCGTCAGCTCTGCATCGTTCGACTTGGAACCCATGGTGTTGGTCTCGCGGTTGAGCTCCTGAATCAGAAAATCCATCTGCCGTCCGACCGGCTCGGCCGCATCGAGAAGATCCGCGAACTGGTCAAGATGACTGCGGAACCGCACCAACTCTTCACAAATATCACAGCGGTCGGCAAACAGCGCAATCTCCTGCGCCACCCGCTGGGGATCAGCGGCCTCTTCGCCATAACGGGCCAGGCGCTCCTGAAGCTTCTGCTGCCATTCCAGCGGCACCTGAGGTGCACGTTCCTCAACCAGATTGAGCATATCAGCCATCAGTTCCAGCCGCTCAGCCATGTCGACCCGAGTCGCCTCCCCCTCCCGTTCCCGCATCAGCAACAGCGCACTCAACGCTTCATCCAGCGCTCGGTTGAGACAGGTCTGCAGCTGTGATTCATCGACAGAGCTCTCCTGCATCACCAACACATCCTTCTGCGCTACCAGAAGATCGAGCGCCCCCCCCTGACTCAGATTATACGTCTGCCGCATTTCCTCAAAAACCTGCAAATATGCATTCGCCACAGGTTTATTGAGAACTGGCACCGCCACCGCCGCATCGGTCGGTTCCTGGCTGATAAACAGATCGATTTTACCCCGCTTCAGCACCGCCCCGATCCGCTTTTTGATGTCGGATTCATAAGGCATCAGTAGACGCGGCGCCTTGATGCTGACATCCCCGTAACGATGATTTACCGCCCGGATCTCCACCGAAAAGGCGATATCATCAATCTGAGCGCGTCCCCGGCCGTAACCGGTCATACTTTTGATCATGGTTGCTCCTTTTTTAGCAGGAATGAGAGATAAGGGATGGGGGATGAGAAACCTGTTCCCTCATCCCTGTTTTTTCTTCCGTTTCTTTTTCTTCTTTACCGGCTTCTGTAACGGCGGCAAGCCTTCAGCGGCGCGCCGATAATTTTCGTTGTAATTCAAGAAGGGATACAGCGCCAGAATATTCCGGAACGCATCCATGCTGTCCTCCCGACGACCAAGCGAATCGGCAGCGACCCCCTTGATCCACAGTGCCGGCAACAGATAGGGATGACGATCCAGTACCGCCTCAGCACCGTTGAACGCATCCAGCGTTTTCCCGAAAGCCAGGTGCATTCGAGCATACGTCACTGAAACCGATGGCTGCCAGGGAATATATTCATTGGCACGTTGCTGCCACTGATAGCCCTGTTTTGGGTTGCCGTTGTTCCATGCTGCCAAGGCCTGATTCCCATAGAGGTCGCCCCAAAACTGAACGTGAGCAAAATAGAAGCAGCTCACCACCAGTACAGCGCAGACCAATCCGGCAGCGCCGTTCCCTACGGCGGGCAGCCGTTTCCATTCGAGGGACCGGGGAGACCAGGACAGGGCAAGGGTCAACCCCAATGCCGCCCAACCGGCCAGCATCGATGCGGGCATCCGAAAAGGAAACTCAAAGAACATCGACGCCGCCCAGGCCATAAATCCGCAAAAAGCCCCCGCGATCAGTAAAAGACGCTCACGGTCTCCGCGTTCTATAGCAGTTGCCATTGCCCGGGTTGCCACAAGCACCACACTGCCAAAAAGCCACAATGTCCCCAAAAAGCCGACCAGACCGATCTCAGCCCAGTTTTGCAGATAGTCGTTATGGGGGCGCAAGGGATAGATAAAGCCGCCGCTTTTTTCCTTCCATTTGACAATCGTCGGCATATTGCCGCGATTGACACGGGTATAGGTCTCGTCGAGGTAGGCGATATTTTCCAGTTTGTAATGCCCGGGGCCAACGCCCATCCATCCCTTGTCTGCGAGCAACTGGCCACAGTCGGACCACATCTCGATCCGGCCAGAGGCCGTCTGTGTCACCCACGATTGAAAGGATTTAAGACTCTTAGGGGCACCCTCACCGTAAGAAACAAATTGTGCCCCAAGCACAGCAAAGAGAACAACAGCGACAACAACCGCAGGGATAAAGTGACGCGCGTTGATCGTCGATGCGCCCTCCGAACGATGATGACGAAAGGCCAGCCACAGGCAGTACGACGTTACAACCAACGCAGCAAGAAGCCCAACCCACCCACCGCGCGATTCTGTCAAGCCAAGATGCACCAGCAGCGTCACAATCACCACACACAGCACGCCACGCCAAAGGGGATGACGAGCCGCGAATAAGCCCCCTGCCAGCAGGGGAATAACGACCGCAAGATATTCGCCCGCAAGATTTTTGGTATAAAGCAGCGAACCGGCCCCAGCATGTGGCAGTATCTGCGCAAACTTCGACAGATTAAAGGCCTGGGCCAGACCAACAATCGAAAACAGGAGCGCCGCAACCGCCACAATGGCATAAAAAAGGCGGAGCCCACCTGTAGACCAGCGTAGGGATCCCAGAATCAAAGCAAAAAGCAGCGGGACCAGATAAACTTGCAGGCCCGTGAGCAGACCGTATTCAATGTCTCTGGCCTGGGTTAGGCTGAGCCCAACGCCAATCAGGTAGAGCGCAACCGGCCACAGCACCAGTCTGGGAAAACGGGGCCACCGGTTCACCCAGAAAAAATAACCACCGGCAACAAGCAACAGGCACCCCAGGCAGACCAAGGCGGCCACATATTTCAGATATTCATTGACCAGTATCTGCCCGTAACTTCCCGGAATCAAAGTTCCGGGGAGGAGATACACAAAAAACAGCGGCACAGCCACAAGCGGCAGGGCCAGAAATATAGATAACCACCATGTGGACTGCCCGCTGTACAGGGCACAAGCCGCTTTCTCTTCCGTCGGTTGTTGGCCTTTTTTTTCAGCACGCTGCAGCGCGCGACGCTGCGCTCGATCCATTGTCATAATGCTTAACACCTTAATCTGTATTGGAAAGGGTGATGGGGAATGAGGAATGGGGGAGATCCCTGCATCCTCATCCCCGCTCCCTCATCCCCGTCCCTCCGGGATTATATTCCGGAACAACCTGCTGTAATCCGGCACGCAGCCCATCAAAATCAAGCTGCTTCGCTGCCCTCGCCAGAGACTCGACCGCCACCAGCATCTCCATGAGAGGCGGAGCGCTGGAACTGGCGATACAGATCTTCTCGTGCGGAGTCGGCAACACGCCTTCATCAGCCAGCAGCAGCTCCTCGTAGAGCTTTTCACCGGGGCGCAGACCAGTAAAGATGATTTCGATGTCCTCATGCGGGGTGTAGCCCGACAGGCGGATCATCTCTTCGGCCAGGTGAAGAATCTTGACCGGTTCCCCCATATCGAACAGATAGATTTCCCCCCCCTGCCCCATACAACCGGCCTGTAATACCAGCTGGCAGGCCTCGGGGATGGTCATGAAAAAGCGGGTCACCTCAGGATCGGTCACGGTCACCGGACCACCCTGTTTGATCTGTTCACGAAAGGTCGGAATCACACTGCCATTACTGCCAAGAACGTTCCCAAAGCGGGTGGTCACAAAACGGGTCGTACTTTCCCGCGCCAAAGCCTGTACAAAAAGTTCTGCGGTACGCTTGGTCGCCCCCATGATGTTGGTCGGACGGACCGCTTTATCGGTGGAAACCATAACAAAGGTCTCAACCCCGGTTTTGTGTGAGGTCTCCGCGACAATCCGGGTTCCGTGGACATTATTACTCACCGCAGCCGCCGGATTACACTCCATCATCGGCACATGTTTATAGGCCGCAGCATGGAACACCACCTCGGGACGCTGCTCAGCAAAAATCCCCTCAACCCGCACCCGGCTGCGTACATCACCGATAATCGCCACCAGCGAAAGCTGCGGATACGCAGCACGAAGCTCATTTTCAATGTGGAACAGCGGGGTTTCCCCATTTTCAAACAGAATCAGGATCGCTGGTCCAAACCGTGCTATCTGTCGGCACAGTTCACTGCCGATACTGCCCCCCGCGCCGGTCACCAGCACCCTTTTTCCCTTCAGATAGTTGGCGATATTTTCATTATCGAGCTGAATCGGCTCGCGCCCCAGCAGGTCGTCCAGATCCACATCACGCAGTTGCTGCAGCGACACCCGCCCCTGAATCAGATCGCCGACCCCCGGTAAAATACGAAACTTGACCTGAATCTGCCGACACGACTCGACGATCGCCCTTACCTGTCGACCCGACGCTGATGGGATAGCGATAATCAGTTCATCAACATCTTTTTTCTGAACAAGCGCCTCCAGATCGGCCAGCGTCCCGAGCACCTTAACCCCCTGAAACAGCTCGCGCTTTTTTTTCGGATCATCGTCGACAAAGCCGACCACCCGCATTTCCAAAGCCGGATTGGCACGGATTTCACGCACAATCGCCTGGCCCGCCTCACCAGCTCCGACCACTAAAACCTGCCGTACCTCACAGCGCCCCGTCCGCGGCATCGGCAAATAATTTTCACGCAGGGCGCGGGTCAGAAAACGCACCCCGCCGGTCATGATGAAACAAAAGAGAAAATCAAGAATCAGAACAGAGCGGGGGATATCGACCAAGCGATGAACAAAGATGGCGTAACACACAAACAGAAACGAGCCGACAACATTCCCATTGACGATCCGCAGCAAGTCGGGCATCGACACATAGCGCCACCACCCCTTAAGCAAGCCGAAATACCAGAATATCGGCAACTTGATCGCCACCAGCGCTGGCATCAGCTGAACCCCGCGGGACCGGAATGAATCTGGAACGCTGAAGTCAAAACGGACTTCAAAAGCAAAAATAAAGGCGACAAGCACCGTAATGATTTGAACTAGGGCAATAAACCAGAAACGCTGAGTGAGTAAAAAATTTTTCATCGCACAAATAATAGCAACGGACTAAGAGTCAAACCAAAGTCCCTACACCCCTTCAATCAAGCTACCGTCACTGTCGTCACGGAAATCGGGAGTTCCCCAGGTACCGAAACGGTAGATCGTCAGACCATCAGGGACGACATCGCGAATCAGCGCAACCAATTGATTCTGAAGCTGCATCATCGGCATATCACCTGCTGGCTGAATTCACAACTTCGCAAACGACATCCGCCATCGTCTCAAGATCAGTCTGAACTAATGTCGGATGCACCAGAAACATCAGACTGGTCTCACCAAGCTCCCTCGCCACCGGCAAACGTTCAACCGGACCGTAACCCGCGACAGAAAAAGCCTTTTCCAGATAGATTTCACTACAACTGCCACTGTAGCAGGGAACGCCCCGCTCACAAACAGTATTCATAATCCGGTCGCGATCCCAGCCATTCTTCAACATCGCGGGCCGAACAAAGGCATAAAACTTATAGTAAGAATGATAAATATCGTCAGCCGGGATCGGGATACGCAACGCTGGTAGCCCACGTAACGCGTCGATTAAAACATGGGCATTGCGCCGTCGCACCTCAACCCATTCAGGCAACTTTCGCAGTTGTAACCGACCGATGGCCGACTGCATCTCGGTCAAGCGCCAGTTGGTCCCGAACGACTCATGCAACCAGCGAAATCCGGGGGGATGGCTTTTATGGTAGACGGTGTCGTAATCCTTACCGTGATCCTTGAACGACCACGCCCGCTGCCACAGGTCGCCATCGTTTGTCACCAGCATCCCCCCTTCCCCGCCGGTGGTTAGAATCTTATCCTGACAGAAGGAAAAAACCCCGACATCGCCGATCGACCCGACAGGTCGCCCTTTGTATTCTGCGCCATGGGCCTGAGCACAATCCTCAATCACCTTCAAATCATACTCTTGTGCCAGCGACATGATCGCATCCATATCACAGGGCCACCCGGCCAGATGCACGGCAACAATTGCCCTGCTGCGCGGCGTTATTGCTGCACGGACGGTCTCAGCCGTCACATTCTGGCTCTCAGGGTTCACATCGACCAGCACCGGGGTTGCACCCCGCATCACAATACAGCTCGCCGACGCGATAAAGGTGCGACAGGTGGTGATCACCTCATCACCGGGACCGATCCCCAACGCGTGGAGAGCCAACTCCAATGCCAAGGTTCCATTGGCAACTGCGACAGCGTATCGGCAGCCGGTATAGGCCGCATATTCCTTTTCAAACTCGCGCCCTTCGGTACCAGTCCAATAGTTGACTCGACCGCTTTTTAAAGGCGCTGTCGCCGCTTCGACCTCATCGGCCTCAAAATTTGGCCAGGGGGCAAAATCTGTATTTAACATCATTTAAGTCTCTAACCCAAGGGGAGCCGCAGGGACCCCAGCGACTGTCACTCCATCGGCAACATCCCTGACAACAGCAGCACCGGCAGCAACGGTTGTCTCTCGACCAATACTGATCTGTTGTCGCACAACAGCTCCTATTCCAATCCAGCTACCACTCCCAATGCTGACTTCACCGGCCAGATTCGCACCGGGAGAGACATGCACCCCATCATCAAGGACACAATCATGATCAACAGTCGCGCCAGTATTGATGATGACATTGTCACCGATGCGAGTCTCCGCATTCACCACAGCGTTCGCCATTACAACGGTTCCCGTACCGATGCTGACCCCACGGCTGACCTGCGCTGACGGGTGAACAGCCGATACCAGTTCAAAACCCTGCTCGCAAAGCCAGTCGGCCACACGAAGTCGGGTTGCATTCGCCCCAATCGCAACGACGGCCTTCCGAGGGGGGGCAACATGATTCATCAATTCAGTACGACCACCAATCACCGGATAGCCGAAGAAATCTAGTCCCCAAAGAGCAGGGTCATCATCGACCAAAAAAGCAACCCGATAAAGGCCTTGCCGCTCGATGATATCAATCACCACCTTGGCATGACCACTGGCCCCATAGATAAAGATTTGCTCTGTCATAACACAGGTCTCATATTGAGAATGAATGTGGAACGGGGAAATACGGATGGAGAAGCAAGACACAGTTCATTTCGACGCCCCCATTCCTCATTCCTGTTTTCCATTCCCGCGAAACTTCTCCATTGTCGCCTGTCCATCGGCGCTGATCCCCTCACGCACAAACACCTTGACTACCGTCCGCCACAGAATCTTCAGATCAAGCCCAATGGACCGATTATCGACATACCAGACATCCAACTTGAACTTTTCATCCCAACTGATTGCATTACGGCCGTTAACCTGTGCCCAACCGGTGATACCCGGCCGCACTTCATGCCGACGAGCCTGCTCGGTACTATACAACGGCAGATACTCCATCAGCAAAGGGCGCGGTCCCACAAGGGACATTTCCCCCCTTAGCACATTAATCAATTCCGGCAGTTCATCCAGGCTAGTGCTGCGGAGCAAAGCCCCAAACCGTGTCAGGCGCTGCTCATCCGGCAAAGACCTCCCATCAGCCCCAATGGCATTCCGCATGGTGCGAAACTTGTACATTTTGAAGGGCTTCCCCTGCAAACCCGGCCGCTGCTGACAGAACAAAATTGGCCGTCCCAACTGACGAGCAACGGCCAGTGAAATAACAAGCAACAATGGGGACAACGCAAACAGAGCCCCCGCTGCGATCAACACATCCAGCAGGCGTTTCACGACAGCTCCATAATATCCAGCATCGCGGCATTTACCTTGTGGACATCGAAGACCGCTTCCACCCGTTTGCGACTGGCCGCCCCCATCCGATCAATCAGCTCTGGATTTTCGATAAATTTCAGCATCGTCCCCGCCAGGGATGCACTGTCCTTGACAGGAACCAAGTAGCCATTAACACCGTTCTCAACCGTCTCACGACACCCCGGTGCATCGGTGGTAATAATCGGCCGCCCCATCGCCATGGCCTCGAGCACCGTGCGCGGCACCCCCTCTCGATACGACGGCAGCACAAACACGTGACTTTTCTCTATCACCGGCCTAACATCCTCTAGGCGGCCATGGTAGACAATCAAACCGTCCGTCACCCAGCGATCAAGCTCATTTCTGTCGATCGCCGACAAATTGGTATCAATCCAGCCAACCAGATGAAACTGACACTGCGGATAATGCTGTCTTACTCGTCTGGCTGCTTCAACAAACTCATAAATCCCCTTATCTGCAATCAAACGACCTATAAACAGAAAATGAATACCCTGCTGACGAGAAATGAAAGGGGTAACGGCAAAGCGCTCGATATTGACCCCTGAGCCAGAAACAATTTTTGCCTTTCGTGAAGCGACAAGACTCTTGTCGACAAAGAGGTTCCGATCATCAGCATTCTGAAAAATAACCCTCGTAGCACAGGACAAAGCAACGCGATACAACCCCAGCAGGATACGTTTCAAAATACCACGTACTCCGTTCGAAGGCGCATTAAAGACATATCCCAAGCCAGTAATCAACGTATAGCGGTACTTCACCCCAGCAAGCGTCGCAGCCAGTGTTCCGTAGACAACCGGTTTAATTGTATAGGTCAGAATCAGATCGGGTTTAACAGTACGGCACAATCGCCACAGAGAAACGAGTGACTTCAGATCGGCAAGCGGGTTCAAGCCCGTCCTGCTCAGCGAAACATCATAGACACTGGCCCCCATCAATGTTAACTGCTCACACAGCCCCGAAGCACAAAGAAGCTCCGGCGCTGCGACATGAACGTCATGGCCAGCATTACCGATGGATCGGATCAAATCGCCACGAAAATTCACCAGCGACTCAGCAAAGCTGCCAATAAGCAAAACTTTCACTCTGACCCCGCTCTGGATAGACCATTTATACCAGCAGAACACCCTGAATCAGGGCGATTCTTCATCCTTCGATGCAGAATGTACGTCGAGGTAAAAAGAACAAACAAAAAAGGAAAAAACATCAGTTTCTGACGAATCGCCAAGCCAAGATTTGCAATTGTCAATACAAAGGGAACGGTAGCAATCAACCAGAAATAGAGACAGAACAGGTAAACAAGATTATTGGTTGAATACCGGAAGAGATCAATAAACGTCGTCCGAAAGAGAAATAACGTCATGCACAACAACGCGACATTTTCCACAGAAACAATCAGCCCCATAACTCCAGGAGCGTCAAAAAACAGCGGTCGGAAATGAAAGGTAAAAACCTTTAGCAAAAAACTGTAATCCGACACATCAAGAGTTGTTGCACTTGCCTGGAAGTCGGCACAGCGATCGGCAAAAAATCGGCTAAGAGCCGCAAAGCTAAAGGTCGGTATTTTCAGATAACGCATCAATATCGGCACAAAAACAACAGCGCCAAACGTGGCAACGCCCACAACCAGAAGCTTCAGACGAGAACCTACCTCGCGGGAAGAAAGGACCGCTGCCACAAGAGCAACCAAAACAAAAGCTGCAATGTGTGGGCGAATGGCAAAAACCAACAACCACCCTGCGAGCATCCAGGGCCAACGTCTCGCTGAACGGATAAGCCCCCAGAGGACAACCACCAGACCGAGAAAAACCAATCCATCCTTGCCCACCGAAACGGTCCAGAAATGGAGCCCCGGCAAGAAGACCAGCAGAGTCACCACCTGACGCGCACGGGGAGACAAGGCTGCCGGAGAGACCTCAATAACGGCCTGAACCAGAAGGCACAATCCAAAAAAACCGCTAAGTTGAAAGAAAAAAGTACTATCAAACAGGGTTACCGGAAACAAGGCATGCATCTTCGACAACAACCAAACAATGGCATGCGTCCCAAAGGACAATTTCACCGTTCCGGTCGTAGTAGCCATAGTGTAATAGCGGTGCACATCCGCCGGGTGAGATAGCGAATAGGCATAATAAAACAGCGTAAATCCAACATGATACAAATACAGCACAACCGGCAGGTAACGCGATCCCAGAGTCCGCATAACACCCATCAGCACAGCGACAAAAAAACCGACAACCAAAAACAGAACTCCGGCGAGCGTCATCGATGAATCCGTTCTTGACTGCGCCAAACGCTCCGCAGAAGGGAAGCCCTCTCAAAAAAGGGATATTCTCTTTCAAAAATCCTCTTCCTCATCCCTGCTTCCTCATCCCTGCTTCCTCATCCCTGCTTCCTCATCCCTGCTTCCTCATAAAGCTCCAAATGCTCACGGCAAGCGGTTTCAATCGAAAACTGCTGCGCCTTTTCACGGGCATTTTCACTGAACCGCCGGCGCAATACAGAATCCATCACCAGCGTTTTGATGGCATCGGCAACCGCTTTACTATCACCCGGGGGCACAATCAGCCCCGCCTGACAGGTCTCCACCACATCCTTGCATCCACCGACATCCGTCACCACCACCGGTACGCCGGTCAACAGCGCTTCTAGCAGAGCAATCGGCAACCCCTCCCAGTCGGACGACATCACAAACAGATCGGCATCGTGCAGCAACAGAGGCACATCACTCCGGTTGCCCAGCAGTTCAATAGTGACGTTTAAGCCCAGTTGATCGATCTGCTGCTGCAAGGGCTCACGTAACGGCCCTTCCCCGGCGATCCGCAAGTGAAAGCGCTGAACCATATCGGGATTCTGCTGGACCAGCCGGGCACAGGCTTCGACCAGCAAAGAAAAATTTTTCTGAGGGCTCAGCGCCCCTACGGCCAGAAGTGACAGAGGCCCATCAGTTGAAGAGACGTTATTTTTGATCTGCAATCGCTCCACACTGACCCCATTATAAATGGTAGTCACCGGCGTCGCTCCAACCTGCTCAAGCACGTGGGTACAATCACGCGAGATGCCGACAAAGCTTTTCACAACACGCTTGAACAAGGGATAAAGATGACGCCCTTTCCCCAGTCGATGGTTATGATGTGTATAGATCAGTGGAACAGAGGAGAAGGACAGCAGCTTAAAAAACAGGCCATAGTAGAGGTGAGAATGGATCATATCAGGTTGAAAGCTGCGAATGATCTGTCGCAGTCGCCAGCCGCCGTACAGCAAGTTTTTGCGTCCCGCATGACCTATCTCGGCCGTTTCAATCCCCGCATCGTACAGCGACTGCTTAAAACTAGATGCAAATTCAGCGCACCGACCCAGCGCCGCGGCTTCTGAAACATACGCGACACACACCCGATGTCCCTGCGCGACCATCTGCCTCGATAGGTCGCGCACGTAAATTTCGGCACCGCCCGCCGATGGTGATGAGATAATGTGGAGAATGTTCATTTAAAATCGTACCCAAACAGAGTGACATCCTGCTGATACAGGTCGCCGACTGCATTAATCAGGCGATCATCCGGATAGAAATCGACGTAGCGGCCTTTGTCCGTCACCCGATTCAGATCGAGAACCGGCATGGTAATTCCGGTAACGCCAGACACATGATTCATCCCATCAGCAAATTGTTCCACCCGCCCCAGATAATCAACCAGCAAAGACTGCTGATCATCAGTCACGAACAGGTATTGTGGTTGAAACACATTATCCAGCGTTGTCAGGTTTTGCGCAGACAGCCATTCGTAGACATAGGCTTCAAAGCTGCGAAAAGCGGCTCCCTGGTACAATTTTTTATGACGCATTCCAGCAGTTTCGGTACGTCCCTTTAAGGCAAATTGATACGCTGAAACAGCCCGGTCCCAGGGATTGCGGACAAAAGCGAATTTATAGCAAGACTCAAAAAGATCCGGGCACCACTGGCGGATTTCTCGGGCCTTAAAGTGTCCCAACGAACGACCATAAAGGGCATGCGATACGCTGGTTCCTGCCGCCTTTGGAACATGGATGAACATCACTTTTTTGCTGCGCCAGTGTTTTTTTCGACGCAGGCAGTCCCAATGGCAGGTGAGATCGTCGGGAAAAAGGTGATAAAGATCATATAACAGTCGATTCACCTTGCTGACCTCACAACAACATCATCAATAAGCTTTAAATACTCTCTGCCAACGTTTTGGAAAGTAAATTGCTCTAAATGCTCTTGAAGTTGATCAGCAGTATAATCAGGCGTTGTACCAATCAAATCAGCAACAGCCCGAGCCATCGACTCAGCATCCTCGACCGGGACCAAAGTACCATATTTACCATCAGCCAGTATCTCACGTGGGCCCGAAGGGCAATCTGTGGAGACAACACGCAAGCCAACACTTAGCGCTTCTGCTATGACATTACCGAATCCTTCCCAAGATGAAGATAACAAAAAAACATCAGCGTCACTCATTTTCTCAGACAAATCAGGGATAAAACCACACAGTGATACAATACCCTGCATACCTGACTCTGAAATCAAATTTTCAATATGGGGGCGTAGTTCACCTTCACCATAGATATAAAGACGACAAGACACATGAAATTTCTCATTTAATATCTTTACCGCCTTAATCATGAGTGGATAATTTTTTTGTTTAGATAAACGACCGGCAGCAATCAACTTTAAAGGAGGAGAGATATTTGGCTTCATAGGTACTACAATAGCCATTTCGAAAATGGGATTATATATTCTAACTAGATCACTTTCAGACAAATTATAATAATCAGAAAGGGATTTTTTCGCACCCTCTGAAACGACGACCACTTTATCCGCAAAAACGCAAGCACGCCTATGAATAAACCTAATAAGTCTCGTTTTCCAATTTAAATGAACTGAAGAATCGCGTAGACGCAAATCATTGTGTATAGTCGCTACAAATGCAGCAGAGGACCTTGCCCCAATACGAGATAAATAGACAGAAATATTAGGCATGTCTGTGAAACCTATAACAACATCAACCGTTTTCTCCTGAAGAAGTCTTCTTAACCTAAGTGTCCTGCTAAAAAAATTACGAACTGGAGATTTATGTATGGCGATACGCTTATCTACGGAATAAGACCGATCACCCTTATCATCCCAATAATAAATCGATACGTTGTGCCCTACATCACAGAAAAAGGCACCAATATTAATTGCAACGCGCTCAGCACCACCACCACCTAGTGACGAACAAACTAATAAAATATCCATATAAATAACTATATTTTTCTATCAAACAAAAATAAGAGCATATTTCTATAGATTGACATAACTTTCCTAAGAAATAAAACTCTAATAAAAAACTCTTTAAATAAAAGCCTAAAGCTTAAAGCTTTAATAGCTTTGGAAACAGCTTTTTGCAAAAAATATCTAAAGTATTTATTCTTTTTCATCCTAAGATAATACATTGAAAGCATGATATAAGTATGGACATGATACATCAATTTTAAATCATCATTTATTTTTGCCCAAACTCCACCTTCATGTCGCCTATAAACTGAATAATTCCCTTCTAGAAACTTGCTTTTTCCATAAAATCCCATTATAGACGTATAGAAATTGTCTGCATTTCTAACATGTATAATCTCAGGCACATTAAGATCGACCACATTTCTAAACACCCAAGAAACAGTCGGCAACCAACAATTAAGTCGTATCATATCCTCACCAGAAAAATCACGCCTAGCCCTTTCTGGCAAAGTAGAACTATTCAAAACTATCTGGTTTGAATCAATACTTAGTGAATCGTGCCCAACTATTACAAAATCTTCATTTTGATCAAGGAAATCAACTTGTTTCTGTAGTTTATTTTCATTTATCCAATAATCGTCACAATCACAAAGAGAAATATACTTCCCATTTGCCCGTTTAAAGTTTTCCAACGAAGGTCGTCTGCCCTTTGAAAATATATTTTCTTTCTGCAAAAGCGGCTTTACTATATTTGCATACTTCAAACTATATTCATTTATGATTTTCTGCGTAGAATCCGTAGATGCATCATCATGTATTAATAACTCAAAAGCAAAATTTGTTTTTTGTGCCAAAACACCATCAAGTGCATCTTTAATGTATTTTTCATGATTAAACGAAACGCAACTAACACTTACTACAACATTCTCTTTATCCACCCACGTCGACATGATCTCTTCTTCAGTCATGGGCGTCAGCGGCTTAGGAGCGGGATCACCTGGTTTGAACTGCTTCACTAGTCACCTCTTCTTGCTTCAAAAATCTGGGTTCGACATGCGACAAAGCTTTGGTTTTTTGTCAACCACGCAAACCCTATGTACAAAATCACACCCGCGCCAATCTGACTTATCAGCAGCACCAAAGCACTCTCTAACCCCAAAAAGGTCAAACCAAAGACAGACATTCCCATTGCGACTGCTACCAGAACCTGTGGTACAAAATCTTTAACCTGCTCCACAACTGAGTATTCAATGAATTTTTTAGTGTAATACGAATTAATCAAATAACCGACGACTGAGGTACAGATTTGACCGTACAACATCACGGTAATTCCAAAGCGATAGGTCAAAGCAATAACGGCGATCATCATAAGCTTTTTTATGACCTCAAGACGCAAGAAAAGGTCAGAGCGTCCCTGAGCCTTTAAAACATTCAGGTTAACGGTATGGGCAGGATACAAGAGTCCAATCACGCAAAAAAGCTGTAAATACGGTACACAGGGCAACCATTTTTCGGTCAACAAGACCAGAACTAACGGCTCGGCCGTCACCGCCAAGCCGACCATCAGCGGCGCATTCACAAACATCAGCACCCCCAATGCCTGCTTCACGCCCCTCTTCAGTCGCGCTTTGTCGCTCTGAACCGATGAAAAAACCGGAAACGTCACGCGACCAACAACGCTCGACAAGCTATCTACTGGCAAGTGTTGTAACTGACGGGCGCGCGAATAAAATCCCAAATCGCCCGCACTAAAAACCTTACCAATAACGATCAAATACAGATTACGAAATACCGTATCGAGCAAACCAGAGGCCAGCAATTTTGAGCCAAAGCGAAACATGCTGCGCAGCGACGCAACGCTGAAGAGCCAAGCCGGTCGCCAATCGCTGCAAAACCACAGTAACACTACCCTCATCAGGTTGCCACCAACCGACTGGGCGACCAGACTCCAGACCCCAAAACCATAAAAGGCCATGGTAATTCCCACGGCCCCAGTTACGATCATGGAGAACACACTGACCATTGTCTGAGTTTTAAAATCGAGCGTTTTGGTCAGCAGAGCGGTTTGTACCAAACCGAACGCGTTAATGATTAGATTCAACGACAAGGCGCAGGTCAACAGTTCCAATATTGGCTGATTATAAAAGGACGAGATATACGGTGCCGCTAAGCACAAAAGCCCCGCTGCGACACAACCAACCAAAATATTGAAATAAAAAATAGAGCATTCGTCGACATGATCGGCGCTTTGCTTTTGAATTAATGCCTGACCAAAACCGCTGTCAATAAACGACTGTGCCACGGCCATAAAGATAGTGAGCATGGCGATCAGGCCGAACTCTTCGGGCAACAGCAAGCGCGCCAGGATAATGCCGATAACAAACTGAATGCCCTGCTGACCGAAGCGTTCAAGAAAGCTCCACAGCAAGGCACTCATTGTTTTATGTCGCAGGTTGTCGGTCATTCAAACTATTTTGTTCTTAAAACTCGTGCAGGATTACCAACGACAATAGAATTCGGAGGTACGTCTTCGAGAACGACTGACCCCTGACCGATCAAACTGAATTCTCCAATTTTTAATTTTTCTCTAATTGTAGAATTGCTCCCGATATGGACGCCTCGTCCAACATGGACATTCGCACCAACAGCTGCATTGTTTGCAACTGACACAAACCGGTCCAGCGTACTGTCATGCCCGACAAATGAATTTGGCAACAAAATACAATTATCTCCAATAGTCGTATCTGGACTTAAGTGAGATAAAGGTGAAAAAAGAACACCGTCTCCTATGGAACAGTAACCATGCGGAATAACGCATGTAGGATCAAATAAACTAATAAATTTTTCTTTTGGAAAATTTAGTTTTTCAAGTTTTTCAAAAATATCTTTTTCACGTGTCATACCTATATAGGCAACAAAAATATAAGTATTTTCATCTTCTAAATATTTATAAACGTCATCTGTATTTCCCAACACCTTAATTTTTTTATATTTACCTATTTCATGGCCTACAGGAACGACATCATTAAAAAAACCTAGCAGATCGACACCTTCTGTCTTATCAATAATAGACGAAGCGATCATTCCGATTCCACTACCTCCAAGGATCACAACTTTTTTATTCACACCGGACTCCATATCTTTTCATTTAAAATCATTTTTTCGCAAGAGATTCTAGTTTCTTAATTGCTTCATAGCGTTTCAAAAGCTTATGCGACTGTTTTAGCGTTGGAGGTGAAACAAAATTCCCATCAACAACAACAATCCCCTTGCCCTCTTTTTGGGCGTCATCTGCAGCCTGAACAATTTTTTTACCCACATCCACTTCTTCAGGCGTTGGCGAATAAGCATCACGAACAACATCGATTTGGCGTGGGGTCATAACCAGCATTCCAGACATCCCAAGATCACGCCCTTGTGTTGCAAAACGCTTGAGACCTTCGGTGTCGTAAACTTGAACATATGGGGTATCAATGGCTTCAATCCCTGCAGCGCGCGCGGCTATCGCAACCATCGAACGTGGCGTAAATAGCGACATTTCTTTTTCAGAATAGCGAGATTGCATTTCGGCCATATAATCCTCACAACCAAACATTATCCCCACAACCCGTTTAGATGCCGTAGCGATTTCATAGGCATTTATCACGGCCAAAGGTGTTTCGATCAAGACGATCACCGAGAAATGGCCTTCTTCAAGTCCAATCTTGTGCTCAATCAAGCTAAGTTGGGCATCAAACTTTTTTATATCATCGGCGGTCTTCGCCATCGGGTAAACAAAACCATCCAATTCGTTACAGGCGACCTCTTCTAAGTCTAATAAGGTCATTCCTGTATCAATTGGATTGATACGAGCGAAAACAGGTTTATGGCTAAACAAACCGTCCGTGAGTGCTTTTTTGACAGACTGCCTAGCATTACATTTTTCATTATGCGGAACAGCATCTTCTAGGCACAGCGCAACACAATCAGACTGAGATTCTGCGGCTTTATCAATCATGTGCTGCAAATGGCCAGGTGCAAACAGGAAAGTACGAATCACCCAGGGGCCACGATAAGGTTTTTCCATAATTCAACTCTCCAGATATTTGTTTTTAGGTAATAGTACGCGTCTACGAAATGTCAAAACGACTTCATCTCGCTGATTATAGGCCGTTGTCTCAACGTAAATAATTCCACGATCCGGTTTTGAGCGTGACAACACAATATCAAGCACAAACGTTTCAGCGCGTAAAGTATCACCGATAAAAACTGGACCATTGTGAGTCACTTTTTCATATTCTAGATTGGCAATCGCTTTCCCCGAAATCTGAGGAACTGTCATCCCAACAACCACACTTAAAACATAAGTACCGACAACCAAAACCTTCCCGTGTTGCTTACTGGATGCATATTCATTATCACTATGCACCGGATGATGATTCATCGTCAGTAGACAAAAAAGGTTATTATCACTTTCTGTCACCGTTTTTCGCGGCCAATGCTCAAACTTTTGCCCAACAGTATAATCATCTAAATACATGTTGTATGGTTTATAATCATTCATAAAATTATCCTTATCTCTTCACTGAAGAACCAAAGCAGGAAATCATCTCACAAATCAGCTTTACCTGCTCCAACTTCAAATCCGGATAGATCGGCAAGGTCAATATCCGCTCGGCGACACGCCGCGCAACATTCAACGGATCATCAATCGGCACGTTTTGATAACAGGCAAAATCACAGATCAAAGGATAAAAATAGCGCCGACTCAGAACGTTGTAATCCCTGAGCTTGGCATACAGTTGATCGCGGGTCATGCCGTACTGTGCTGCATCGATCTCAACTGGCAGATAGGCGTAGTTACCCTGGATATGCTCTGCAGGTTCGGCAATCATACGAACCCCGGGGACATCTTTTAGATGATCACGGTAGCATTCGGTTATGGCCTTACGCTTCGCAATAATCTCGGGCAAAGCCCCCAGCACCTGTAACCCCATGAGCGCCTGCATCTCGTTCATTTTGGCGTTGGTGCCGGGCATCACAACTTCGGTTTCATTTTTAAAACCGAAATTTTTCAGATAATCAAAGGTCACCCGC
>PKUC01000067.1 GCA_002868865.1 Desulfuromonas sp.
TGCAGTGGCGATGGTGATACCACGCTCACGCTCCTCGGGAGCGTTGTCGATCTGATCGAACGCCTTAAACTCGGCACCACCTGCCTCAGCCAGCACCTTAGTGATGGCAGCAGTCAGAGTTGTCTTGCCGTGGTCAACGTGACCGATGGTCCCGATATTGACGTGAGGCTTTGTCCTCTCAAACTTCTCTTTGGCCATCTTACTTCCTCTCTTTCGTCCGCAATCGCTTAACCGTTAACCTTGGCGACGATCTCGTCACTCAGGGCCTTCGGTACTTGGTCATAATGATCAAAAGTCATTGTATAGGTCGCGCGACCCTGTGTTGAGCTGCGCAGATCTGTAGCATAGCCGAACATGCTCGACAGAGGCACATGAGAATTAACGACCTGGGCGCCGCCACGGGCTTCCATTCCCATGATCCGCCCACGGCGACTATTCAGATCGCCGATGACATCACCCATGTATTCCTCGGGGACCACGACCTCAACAGCCATGATCGGCTCGAGCAGAGCAGGAGCAGCCTTCTTGGCACCCTCTTTAAAACCCATCGAGCCAGCAATCTTAAACGCCATCTCATTCGAGTCAACATCATGATACGAACCGTCATAGCAGGTGACCGTGACGTCAACGATCGGGAAACCGGCAAGCACGCCATTCTCAGATGCCTCTTCAGCACCCTTACCGACCGCAGGGATGTATTCACGCGGGATAACACCACCCTTGATCTCATCGACAAAGGTGAAGCCGTCTCCGGGCTGACCCGGCTCAAGACGCAGCCAACAGTCACCATACTGACCACGACCACCCGACTGACGCACAAACTTACCCTGAACCTCAACCGTCTTTGTGATCGACTCGCGATAAGCGACCTGAGGAGCCCCGACGTTCGCCTCGACCTTGAACTCACGCTTCATCCGGTCGACGATAACGTCGAGGTGAAGCTCACCCATACCAGAGAGAATGGTCTGGCCAGTTTCTTCGTCGGTGCGAACACGCAGAGAGGGGTCCTCCTGCAGCAGCTTACCGAGGGCAACACCCATTTTCTCCTGGTCCGCCTTGGTTTTAGGCTCAACCGAGAGATGGATAACAGGCTCGGGAAACTCCATAGCCTCAAGCAAGGACGGTCTGTCGATCGCGCACAGAGTATCACCCGTGGTGGTATGCTTCAGACCAACCGCCGCGGCGATATCGCCAGAATAGACCTGCTTGATCTCTTCACGCTTATTGGCATGCATCTTCAACAGACGGCCAAAACGCTCTTTCTTGCCCTTAGTCGAGTTCAAAACGCTCGACCCGGACTCGGCAACACCAGAGTAGACCCGGAAGAAGGTCAGCTGGCCGACGAAGGGGTCGGTCATGACCTTAAAGGCCAGAGAAGCAAACGGTGCGTCATCATCCGCAGGCCGTGTCAACTCTTCGCCGTTATCAGGATTAACACCTTCGATCGCCGGAACATCCAGAGGCGAGGGCATATAATCTATGACAGCATCCAGCAGAGTCTGCACACCCTTATTCTTAAACGCGCTACCGCACAGAACCGGGCAGAAATTCAGATTCCGGGTTCCCTCACGGATAGCGCCCTTAATCTCATCGAGAGTCAACTCCTCGCCGCCGAGATATTTCTCCATGAGGTCATCATCATAGGATGAGATCTCCTCAAGGAGAGCTTCACGAGCAGAGTCAACATCATCCTGCATATCCGCGGGGATATCGATCTCTTCGTAATTGGCACCCATCGACTCATCGTCCCAGACGATCGCGCGCATTTCGACAAGATCAACCAGACCACGGAAACCTTCTTCTTTACCGATCGGTAACTGAAGCGGCAGAGGATTGGCACCGAGACGATCCTTGATCATCGCTACGCCATTACCAAAATCAGCGCCAATACGGTCCATCTTGTTGATAAAAGCAATCCGCGGGACACCGTACTTGTCAGCCTGGCGCCAGACAGTTTCCGACTGAGGCTCAACACCGCCAACAGAGCAGAAAACGGCAACCGAACCATCGAGCACCTTCAGCGAACGCTCAACCTCAATAGTGAAATCGACGTGGCCCGGGGTGTCAATAATATTAACCCGATGATCCTTCCAGAAACAGGTTGTCGCTGCGGAGGTAATCGTAATACCGCGCTCCTGCTCCTGAGCCATCCAGTCCATCGTGGCAGCGCCATCATGGACCTCACCAATCTTGTGCGAGACCCCAGTATAATAGAGGATACGCTCAGTTGTGGTGGTCTTACCGGCATCAATGTGAGCCATAATGCCGATATTACGTGTTTTCTGTAGACTGACCTTACGTGCCACTGTCTGTTACTCCTAACTGGTACGAACGCTTGAACTACCAGCGATAATGGGCAAAAGCCTTGTTTGCATCCGCCATGCGGTGGGTATCTTCACGCTTCTTCACTGCTGCGCCACGGTTGCTGGCAGCGTCGAGAAACTCACCCGCCAGACGCTCACGCATGGTCTTCTCATTACGACCACGGGCGTAAGTAATCAACCAACGGATCGCCAGGGCAGTACGACGACCACCGGAGACTTCCATCGGAACCTGATAGGTCGAACCACCGACACGTCTGGACTTGACCTCCAGAACAGGGCGAACATTATCCATTGCAGACTTGAATGTCTCAAGCGGATCGCTACCGGTTTTTTCGGCAACAAGATCAAACGCACCGTAGACAATCTGCTCGGCAACACTTTTCTTGCCGCCAAGCATCAGGCCGTTAACGAACTTGGCAACCAGCTGATCGTGATACTTCGGATCGGGCAAAATCACCCGCTTTGGTACTTCTCTTCTTCTGGGCATAACGTCCTCTTCTCAGGCTGAACTTACTTCGGCCGCTTGGCCCCATACTTGGAGCGACCCTGTTTCCGATCTTGCACTCCAGCCAAATCGAGAGTGCCCCGAACAATATGATAGCGAACACCCGGCAAGTCTTTTACCCGGCCACCGCGAATCAGAACAACGGAGTGTTCCTGCAGATTGTGGCCGACGCCGGGAATATAAGACGTCACAACCATACCGTTGGTGAGACGAACACGAGCAACCTTCCGCAGCGCGGAGTTCGGCTTCTTAGGCGTTGTCGTGTAAACACGGGTACAAACACCACGCCTCTGTGGGCAACTTTTCAACGCCGGCGCGGTCGACTTGCTGACCTTCTTTTTGCGCCCTTTGCGAATCAACTGGTTAATGGTTGGCATCTATAAATCTCCCAAATCTTTTCATATTCTGATGCGGCCAAAAGGCCAAGCTTTCTTAGGGGAAAAACCCGCAGACAATATCAATCTGATATTGCTTTGTCAAGGCAATTCTTGACAGCCATTACCGTTTCTGTCTTTTTCCGGAAAATCCTTTATTCTTCGGCATTTCCCGCAGCCTCAACCTCACCTGTAGAGGCCTCTTCCTGGTCATCATCATCCAGATCCGGCGGTTCTTCCAGCTTCATCTCCGGCTCGGGCGTTAACAGCTCAGCAGCGCGATACTTGGCAACACCGGTTCCTGCCGGAATCAGGCGCCCCATGATGACATTCTCTTTGAGGCCACGCAGGTGGTCGACCTTGCCCTGAATGGCTGCCTGAGTAAGTACCTTGGTGGTCTCTTGGAACGACGCCGCAGAGATGAAGGAATCGGTCGACAGAGACGCCTTGGTGATACCGAGCATGATCGGTTCGCCGATCGCCGGTTGTCCACCTTCGGCCATGACTCGGTCGTTCTCTTCCTCGAAGTGCCAGCGATCGATCTGATCATCGAGCAGGAACATGGTATCTCCGACATCTTTGACCTGAACCTTGCGCAGCATCTGGCGGACGATGGTCTCGATATGTTTATCGTTGATCTTAACACCCTGCAGTCGATAGACCTCCTGGACCTCATCGACCAGATACTTGGCCAGCTCCTTACTTCCGAGGACCCGGAGGATATCGTGCGGATTTGAAGACCCGTCGACCAGCTCTTCACCGGCCCGCAGATAATCACCTTCATGGACGGCGATATGCTTGCCCTTCGGAATCAGGTACTCCTTGGCCTCACCGATTTCCGGGGTGACGATAATCTTGCGCTTACCCTTGGAGTCCTTGCCAAAGGAAACGACACCGTCAATTTCCGCGATAACCGCCACCTCTTTGGGCTTACGCGCCTCGAACAGCTCGGCAACCCGTGGCAGACCACCGGTAATATCCTTGGTCTTGGTCGTTTCACGAGGGATCTTGGCGACGATAGTACCGGCATGGATCAGACTGCCTTCTTCGACAGTGATATTCGCCCCCACCGGCAACATGTAACGCGCCGGACTCCCATTGGGCAACTTGCTGGTCTTGCCCTCTTCAGTCTTGAGGGTGATCCGTGGACGCTTATCCGCCGTCTTGGACTCAGTAACAACCTTACGCGACAGACCGGTCACTTCGTC
The DNA here is from genome assembly GCA_002868865.1 of Desulfuromonas sp. Taxonomy (GTDB): domain Bacteria; phylum Desulfobacterota; class Desulfuromonadia; order Desulfuromonadales; family Geopsychrobacteraceae; genus BM509. The sequence continues at coordinate 4,412 of PKUC01000067.1, forward strand.
GACCTGCTCTTCCATGGTGACACCTTCGGCAATATCGCCGAAGTGAACGACACCACCGACCTCGGTTATAATCGGAACCGTGTAGGGGTCCCACTCGGCCAGCATATCGCCAGAGACCACTGGTTGGTCTTCCTGCTTGGTGAGGCGGGCACCGTAGACAACCGCGTAGCGCTCACGCTCACGACCGGTATCATCAACGACGGCAACCTCACCCTTGCGGTTCATAACGACATGATGTCCTTCACTGTCGAGAACCGTAATCAGATTGATAAACTTGAACTTACCATCGAAACGCGCTTCCAGCGTGGTCTGCTCAGCGCGACGGGACGCAGTACCACCGATGTGGAACGTCCGCATGGTAAGCTGGGTTCCCGGCTCACCGATCGATTGGGCGGCGATAACGCCAACCGCCTCCCCGAGGTTAACCTGATGTCCCCGGGCCAGATCACGACCATAGCAGAGGGCACAGATTCCACGGGTGCTTTTGCAGGTCAGAACCGAACGGATCGTGACCCGCTCAATACCCGCCTCTTCAACGCGGGCCACCAGATCCTCATCGATCATCTGGTTCGCCTCGACAAGAACCTCATCGGTGATCGGATCGACGATATCGTCCAGAGCCACCCGGCCGAGAATCCGGTCGCCGAGGCGCTCGATAACCTCTCCACCCTCGGTCAGCGAGGAGACCTCGATACCATCGAGGGTGTCACAGTCATACTCGGTGATAATCGCATCCTGAGCGACGTCGACCAGACGACGGGTCAGGTAACCGGAGTTCGCCGTCTTCAGCGCGGTATCCGCCAGACCCTTACGTGCACCATGGGTTGAAATGAAGTACTGAAGAACGGTCAGACCCTCACGGAAGTTCGCGGTAATCGGCGTCTCAATGATCGAGCCGTCCGGCTTGGCCATCAAGCCCCGCATACCAGCGAGCTGGCGGATCTGCTGCGCACTGCCTCGTGCGCCGGAATCCGCCATCATGTGGATGGCGTTGAACGAGGGGACTTCCGTGGTTTCACCATCCTCAGAGGTGAGTTTATCAACCGCGATATTGCCGAGCATGATGCCAGCGATATCCTCGGTACACTTGGCCCAGATATCGATGACCTTGTTGTACCGCTCGCCATCGGTGATCAAACCCTCGGTATACTGCTGCTGAATATCCCGGACCTCATCGGCCGAGGCCTTGATCCGCTCTTCCTTCGACGCGGGGATCTCCATATTGTCGAGGCAGATCGATACCCCGGCGAATGTCGAGTAGCGGAAACCGGTTTCTTTGAGCTTGTCGGCGAGGATAACGGTTTCTTTGTTCCCTGCCAGACGAAAGCTAACGTCGATCAGTTCACTGACCTGTTTTTTGCCGATCACCTGATTCACATGATGGAACGGGATCGCCGCAGGAATAACCTCACGCAGCAGAATCCGGCCGACAGTGGTGTCAACAATCTCTGTGGCACCATCGTCGCCGACCGGCATACGGACCCTGATCGCAGCCTGCAAATCGGCCGCACCCGAATCAAATGCCATGCGGACTTCGTCCGGCGAGGTGAATGCACGACCGGAACCGGGGACAAAGGGGCGCTCACGGGTCATGTAGTAGAGCCCGAGAACCATATCCTGAGAGGGAACGATGATCGGCTTGCCATTGGCCGGCGAGAGGATATTGTTGGTCGACATCATCAGCACCCGGGCCTCGATCTGACTTTCGATCGACAGCGGCAGGTGAACCGCCATCTGGTCACCGTCGAAGTCGGCGTTAAAGGCCGTACAGACCAGCGGATGAAGTTGAATCGCCTTGCCTTCGATCAGAACCGGCTCAAAAGCCTGAATCCCCAGACGGTGCAGGGTCGGAGCGCGGTTGAGCATGACCGGGTGTTCTTTGATGACCTCCTCGAGGACATCCCACACCTCCGGCTTTTCCTTCTCCACCATTTTCTTGGCGCTCTTGACTGTGGTACTGAAGCCCTTCTCTTCCAACTTCTGATAGATGAAAGGCTTGAACAGCTCAAGCGCCATCTTCTTCGGAAGACCGCACTGGTGCAGTTTCAGCTCGGGACCGACAACGATAACCGAACGACCGGAATAGTCGACCCGCTTACCGAGCAGATTCTGGCGGAAACGACCACCCTTACCCTTGAGCATATCGGACAGAGACTTCAGTGGCCGCTTGCTCGGACCGGTGATGGCCCGGCCGCGACGACCGTTGTCGAACAGCGCATCCACCGATTCCTGCAGCATCCGTTTTTCGTTGCGGATAATGACTTCAGGTGCACGCAGCTCCATCAGGCGTTTGAGGCGGTTGTTCCGGTTGATGACTCGGCGGTAAAGGTCATTGAGATCGGAGGTCGCAAAACGACCGCCATCCAACGGGACCAGAGGACGAAGTTCGGGCGGCAAAACCGGCAGGGTCTCCAGAATCATCCACTCGGGCAAGTTGCCGCTCTGGCGGAAGGCGTTGATCACCTTAAGGCGCTTGGAGGTCTTCTTCCGTTTGGCCTCGCTGGTCGCTTCCTTCATCTCGATGCGCAGCTGGTCTCCCTCTTCTTCGAGATTCAGCTCCATCAACAGGCTGCGGATCGCTTCCGCGCCCATGCCGGCAACAAACTGCCCGGCGTATTCATCCATCGCCTCGATATATTTATCTTCGGTCAGCAGCGAGCCTTTTTCAAGCGGGGTATCGCCACCGTCGAGGACGACGTAACATTCGAAGTAGAGGACCTTCTCAAGGTCCTTGAGGGTCATATCAAGCAGGTTGCCGATCCGTGACGGCAGCGACTTGAGGAACCAGATATGCGCGACCGGACAGGCCAGGTCGATATGACCGAGGCGCTCACGGCGAACCTTGCTGGGGATGACTTCGACACCGCACTTTTCGCAGACGATCCCGCGGTGTTTCATCCGCTTGTACTTGCCACAGTTGCACTCGTAGTCTTTGGTGGGACCAAAGATCTTCGCGCAGAACAGCCCGTCCCGTTCCGGTTTAAAGGTACGGTAGTTGATCGTTTCGGGCTTCTTGACCTCTCCAAAAGACCGCTCACGAATCTTCTCAGGAGAAGAGAGCGACAGCTGGATCGAATCGAAACTCAACGGATCTTTCGGGCGTTCAAACAGGCTAAAGATATCTTCCAAAACGCATCCTCCTTATAGGATGAGTGTTCAGTTTGTGACTTTATAAGGCATCGATCACCGGAAACTTTCAGACGAAGGCTCAGCCCTCGTCCTCTTCCAGCAGGTCGACATCGAGGCACAGGGCCTGCAGCTCTTTGATCAGGACATTGAACGACTCCGGCAGACCTGCCTCCAGAGTATGTTTGCCCTTGACAATCGCCTCATACATCCGGGTCCGGCCCGCCACATCGTCAGACTTGACGGTGAGGAATTCCTGCAGCGCATGGGACGCACCGTAGGCTTCCATGGCCCAGACCTCCATCTCTCCGAGGCGCTGACCACCAAACTGGGCCTTACCACCGAGGGGCTGCTGCGTAACCAGGCTGTAAGGACCGATAGACCGCGCGTGGATCTTATCGTCAACCAGGTGATGCAGCTTGAGGATGTACATGATTCCGACGGTGACTTTTTCCTTAAAGGCGTCGCCAGTCTTTCCATCAAACAGGGTCATCTGACCGCTGCTGCTGAATCCGGCCCGCTCCATCTCGGCCTTCATCTGCTCTTCCGCGACCCCTTCGAACACGGGAGAGGCCATCGGCACACCGTGAGCAAGGCGGCGTCCCAGCACCTTCAGGTCCGACTCGTCGAGCCCGTCGAGGAACCCTTCGAGCTCCGGATCGGAATAGGCCGACTTGATCTGCTGACGCAGCAGTTCTTTGTTGTCCTGCTGGTCCAGCACCTTCTGGATTTGATTTCCCAGACCGCGTGCAGCAAGACCGAGGTGGGTCTCGAGAATCTGCCCAACGTTCATCCGCGAGGGGACGCCGAGGGGATTGAGGACCAGCTCAACGGGGGTCCCGTCCTCCATGTAGGGCATATCCTCTTCGGGCAGGATCCGCGACAGGACACCTTTGTTACCGTGGCGACCGGCCATCTTATCGCCCACCTGCAGCTTCCGCTTGATGGCGATGTAGACCTTGACCATCTTGATCACGCCTGGTGGCAGGTCGTCGCCACGCTTGCATTTTTCGATCTTGTCTTCAAATACGGCCTGAACCAGCTGCTCGCGCTCAGCAAGACGATTGAGGACATCGCTGATCTTCTGTTCGACGTCGGTCCCGCCACTGACAGAGATCTCACGCAGACGGTCGAAAGGAACCTTATCGAAGTGCTCATCGTCGATCTTGCGGCGCTTGGGCAGCAGAACGTTGCCCTGATCATCACTGATCGAAACCGCAGAAGTCAGACCAGCCAGCATCGTCTTGATCTTGTTGCGGGTCGACTGGCGCAGGATACGGATTTCGTCATCCTGATCCTTCAGCAGTTTTTCGATCTCCTGGGTTTCGATATATTCGGTCCGTGCGTCCTTGTCGGACCCTTTGCGTGAAAAGACCCGGGCACCGATGACCACACCCTCTTCACCGGGCGGAACCCGCAACGAGGTATCGCGCACGTCACCGGCTTTCTCCCCAAAGATCGCCCGCAGCAGTTTCTCCTCCGGAGAGAGCTGGGTTTCACCCTTCGGCGTAATCTTACCGACGAGGATATCGCCCGGTTTGACGTTTGCGCCGATACGGATAATTCCGGACTCATCGAGATCGCTCAGCGCGTCCTCTCCTAGGTTGGGAATATCGTCGGTGATCTCTTCCTTGCCGAGTTTGGTATCACGCGCCACACACTCGAACTCTTCGATATGGATCGAAGTGTAGCGGTCGTCCTTGACCAGCTTTTCGGAAATGAGGATGGAGTCCTCAAAGTTGTAACCGTGCCACGGCATAAACGCGACCAGAACATTCTGACCAAGCGCCAGCTCTCCCCACTGGGTCGATGGTCCGTCGGCGATAACATCACCGCGCTTAACCCGGTCTCCGGCCTTGACGATCGGTTTCTGGTTAATACAGGTATTCTGGTTTGATCGGGTAAACTTGAGCAGGTTGTAGATGTCTACCCCGGTGCCGGTCTCGTCGACTTCGCCCTCGTCGATCTGGACAACGATCCGTCCGGCGTCAACACTTTCAACCACGCCGTCATGGCGGGCAACCACCGAGTTACCGGAATCGTGAGCAACGATCCGCTCCATACCGGTCCCGACCAACGGTGCATCTGCTCTCAGCAGGGGAACCGCCTGACGCTGCATGTTCGATCCCATCAGCGCACGGTTGGCGTCATCGTTCTCCAGGAACGGGATCAACGCAGCCGCCACCGAAACGATCTGTTTCGGCGAGACGTCCATCAGCTGAATCTGGTCCGGCGGCAGCAACATGAACTCACCACTCTTACGCACGTTAACCAGCTCGTTGACGAAACAGCCTTTTTCATCCAGAGGGGCGTTGGCCTGCGCAATCGCATGGCCTTCCTCTTCAAGTGCGGAGAAGTATTTGATCTCGCTGGTGACCTGACCGTCCTGAACCAGGCGGAACGGGGTCTCAACAAAACCGTATTCATTGATGCGCGCGTAGGTTGACAGCGACGCGATCAGTCCGATATTCGGACCCTCTGGAGTCTCGATGGGGCAGACCCGGCCGTAGTGGGTCGGATGAACGTCGCGGACCTCAAAACCGGCCCGCTCGCGGGTCAGACCACCAGGTCCGAGGGCTGACATCCGGCGCTTATGGGTCACCTCTGAGAGGGGGTTAGTCTGATCCATAAACTGTGACAGCTGAGACGAGCCGAAGAACTCTTTAACCACCGCAGAAACAGGTTTGGAGTTGATCAGGTCGTGAGGCATCAAGCTATCGACATCCTGCAGACTCATGCGCTCTTTGATGGCGCGTTCCATCCGCACCAGACCAACACGGTACTGGTTTTCGAGCAGCTCACCGACAGCACGAACCCGTCGATTGCCGAGATGGTCGATATCGTCGATTGTGCCGTGACCGGTTCGCAGATCGATCAGATAGCGGACAACCTCTAAGATGTCCTCTTTACTCAGGGTCGACATCTCCAGGGGGCTGTCCAGACCCAGCTTGTGGTTCAGTTTGAGGCGACCGACCGCAGAGATATCGTAGCGATCCGCATTGAAAAACAGGCTTTCAAACAGGTTTGTCGCGGTCTTGATCGTCGGAGGATCGCCCGGTCTGAGGCGGCGGAAGATCTCGATGATCGCATCATCCGCGCCGTCCACCTTATCGAGCTGCAAGGTATCTCTCAGATACGGGCCGACATAAAGGTTATCGATAAACAGGATCGAGAACTCGTTGATGCCGCGATCTCTCAACTCCTCAAGTTTGGCCTCATTCAGTTCACCGTTGCACTCCAGCACGACTTCGCCGGTCGAGGTATCAACAATGTCACTGGAAACCACCTTGTCGAGGAGGTCGCTCTGCAGCAGGGGAATAAATTCGACGCCCTCGTCCTTGATCTTGCGAATCGCCGCCTTGGTAAACTTGCGGTTCGCTTTGACCAGAACATCTCCGCCCGGAGACAGAACATCACAGCTAGCGCGTTGTCCCGAAAGGAGATCGAGATTGACGCGCTTTTTGTAGGTTTTGCCGTCCCAGAGGATCTCTTCAGATTTGTAATAGTAGTTCAAAAGCTCTTCGGTGGTGTAACCAAGGGCCTTGAGCAGAACGGTGGCCGGCAGCTTGCGACGACGGTCGATCCGGACGTAGAGGATATCCTTGTGATCAAAATCGAAATCGAGCCACGAGCCACGATAGGGAATAATCCGCGCATTAAAGAGAATCTTGCCGCTGGAATGGCTTTTCCCTTTATCGTGCGAAAAGAAGACACCTGGCGAACGGTGCAACTGGCTGACGATAACCCGTTCGGTCCCGTTGATGATAAAGGTGCCGTTTTCGGTCATCAGCGGTATCTCGCCGAAATAGACCTCCTGCTCCTTGATATCACGGATCGACTGAGTCCCCGATTCCTTGTCGACGTCCCAGGTCACCAGGCGAACCTTCACCTTGATCGGCGCGGCAAACGTCATGCCCCGCTGGTGACATTCTTCGACATCGTATTTCGGCGTCCCCAGCGTATAGGAGACGTACTCCATCGAACAGGTTTCGCTGAAATCACGAATCGGGAAAACTGATCGAAAGACAGATTCCAAACCGCTCGGCTTCCGTGCCGACGGAGGGAGCTCAGCCTGCAGAAATCTTCTGTAGGATGTTTTCTGAATATCGATCAGGTTCGGGATATCAATGATATTCCCGGTCTTTGCGAAGTGCTTCCTGAGGAGCGGATTATTCGCAAACGAATAGGCCATGATGTCTCCTTAAAGCCAGAACCACAGGTCTTTTCAGGACCGGGTTCTGTGCCCACAGTAAACAAAATACGTAGCAAAACGACCAGCCATCACCATCTACAGCAGATGGGTTCCAATTCCCGCAAGCAGACGGGAGATGTGGCCTAAGGCTGGATAACTCCACCTCGTTTATTTATCCGAGGCTGATAACGACAATAGCCAAGGCCGCAAAAAGCGACCTTGGCTAAAATCGGACTCTGGGGTCGAGGAACTATTTGAGCTCCACGCCAGCGCCAGCTTCTTCAAGCTGCTTCTTGATATCTTCAGCTTCGTCCTTGGACGCGCCTTCTTTAACGGTGTTGGGTGCGCCGTCGACCATCTCTTTAGCTTCTTTCAGGCCCAGACCGGTGATCGCACGGACAACCTTGATAACGTTGATCTTCTTCTCACCAGCGCTGGTGAGGACAACATCAAACTCGGTCTTCTCTTCAGCAGCGTCAGCACCAGCAGCAGGGCCAGCAGCTACGGCAACAGGTGCAGCAGCAGAAACACCGAACTTGTCTTCCAGCTCTTTAACGAACTCAGACATTTCGAGAACGGTCATGTTCTCGATGAACTCAACAACTTGTTCTTTAGTGATATCAGCCATTTTTTCCTCCAATATTGGGTAATTCTTAGTCTTTAAAGTAAATTAGCGTACAGCAGGTTACGCGCTCTTGCTCTGACCGATCGCGTTCAGGACCTGAACCAGCGAACGTGGAATCGCCGCCATCGTACCAACAAAGTTGGTCACCGGAGCGTTCAGCGAGCCAAGCATCTTACCGAGCATCTCTTCGCGGCTCGGCAGGTCTGCCAGAGCAGTGATATCAGCAATCGACAACAGTTGACCATCCAGCACTGCGGCTTTCAGCTCAAATGGCTCGACATCTTTAGCGTACTTGCTGAGAATTTTTGCCGGAGCAACAGGATCGGCTCCGGACAGCGCCAACGCAGTCGGCCCCGAGCAGAAATCCTGCAGAGGTTCGGCCGGCGTACCTTTGGCTGCCAGTTTGAGTAGATTGTTTTTCACAACTCGGTACTCAACGCCCGCCTGCGTCAGTTCACGACGCATCTCGGTGACTTGCTCAACATTAATGCCACGGTAGTCGGCGAGGAATGCTGCCTGGGTCTCTTTCAACCGAGCGGTGAGTTCCTGAACAATCTCTTCTTTTTCAGTTCTATTCACGTCTCTCCTCCTTTCTTTGAATTTTCGGGATCGTATCCCACCAAGTTCAACGGTGAGGGGAGACGTTGAAACGTCACAGCACCCTTCAGCCTCGGCAGGTGGCTTGCGCTTTTAAATGTCTTGCGACATACCTGCTGTCTTTGACCCTGGTCTGTTCTGGTGAACGCCCGCAGAGCGGACGATGTTCGCTATTTCAAACGCGCCTGTACTTCAGCGATGTCCAGATTGATTCCGGCACCCATGGTGCTGGAGAGCGAAATCTTCTTCAAGTAGGTTCCCTTGGCAGAAGACGGCTTCGCCTTCACCAGAACATCCACCAGCGAAAGAATATTCTCACTCAGTTTCTGGACATCAAAAGAAACGCGGCCAACCGGAGCATGAATAATGCCGGCTTTCTCGACGCGATACTCGATCTTACCCGACTTAGCCTCTTCAACAGCGCGACCGACGTCCATGGTGACCGTACCAACCTTCGGGTTCGGCATCAGACCACGGGGTCCGAGCAGGCGACCGATTTTACCGACGACACCCATCATATCCGGTGCCGCAATCGCGGTATCAAACTCGAACCAGCCACCCTGAATCTTTTCGACCAGATCATCGCCGCCGACAAAATCTGCACCGGCTTTTTCCGCTTCTGCAGCCTTATCGCCCTTGGCGAAGACCAGAACACGGACCGCCTTGCCAAGACCGTTGGGCAGAACCACCGCGCCACGGACCATCTGGTCAGCCTTACGCGGATCGACGCCGAGGCGGACACTGATATCCACCGACTCGTCAAACTTTACGTAAGAAGATTTCTTGATCAAATCGAGGGCGTCATCAAGTGCGTAAACTGCAGAGCGATCGACCTGTTCTTTGGCTTTTTTGATTTGCTTTCCTGTTGCCATCATCTATCTCCAATATGCGCCCGCTCAGGCGATCTCAATTCCCATACTGCGCGCAGTACCTTCGATAATCCGGCAGGCTGCATCTTCTGAGAATGCGTTGAGGTCGGGCATCTTGAGGCGGGCGATTTCCAGAACCTGATCCTTGGTCACCTTGCCGACCTTCTCTTTGTTCGGCACTCCAGACCCTTTTTGCAGCTTCGCGGCACGCAGCAACAGCACGGCCGCCGGCGGGGTCTTGGTGATAAACGAGAAAGAACGATCAGCGTAAACTGTGATGACCACCGGGATAATCAGGCCTGATTGCTCCTGGGTCTTCGCATTGAACGCCTTGCAGAATTCCATAATATTGACCCCGTGCTGACCCAGCGCGGGACCAACCGGGGGCGAAGGATTCGCTTGTCCGGCAGGGATCTGCAATTTAATCTGTCCGATAACTTTCTTGGCCATTACTGACTCCTTGAAACGAACTGAACCGAGGTGCTCAGTTTGTCTTCTCTACCTGAATAAATTCGAGCTCGACCGGGGTCACCCGACCGAAGATACTCACCATTACCTTGAGCGTGGCACGCTCGGGTCGGACGTCCTCTACAACACCGGTAAAGTTCAGGAAAGGACCGTCAACAACCCGCACCGTTTCACCGACTTCAAACTCGACTTTCGGTTTCGGGCGCTCAGCACCTTCGACCATCCGGTTGGTAATTTTCATTACCTCATCATCCGGAATTGCCGGAGGGTTCTGACCACCGCCAACAAAGCCGGTTACCTTGGCGGTCCCTGTGACCACATGCCAAGTCTCATCGTTCAGTTCCATCCGTACCAGAATGTAACCGGGGAAAAACTTGCGCGTAGAGGTCTTTCGCTCCCCCTTGCGCATCTCAACCACAGTCTCTGACGGAATCAGAACCTCTTCGAAATACTCTTCAACCCCGGTCGAGCGGATCCGCTCTTCAAGGTTCAATTTCACTTTATTTTCATACCCCGAATAGGTATGAACGCCGTACCATTTCATAGCCATGGCAGTTTCCCCAAGCTCCTCAACCGAGGATCAGTCGGACCAGACGTGACAAGATGACATCCACACCGCCCAGGAAAGCTGCCGAAACCAGAACCAGCACAATAACAACCAAGGTCGAGGCATAGGTATCCTTGCGCGTCGGCCAGGTTACCTTTTTTAGTTCCACCTTCACGTCGGTGAGAAACTTGCTAGTATTCCCAATCATGCTTTTATCCGCCTCACTGGTGTTGTCAGAATGAAGTGGCAGGCCAGGAAGGATTCGAACCCTCAACACCCGGATTTGGAATCCGGTGCTCTAACCGTTAGAGCTACTGGCCTGCAGGACAACTTCTGGGACCCGGCACCTAAACCAGTGTCCCGCTACTTCGTCTCCCGATGAGGAGTGTGTTTGCGGCAGAACCGGCAGTACTTGTTAAACTCCAGCTTATCGGGGGTATTTCTCTTGTTTTTTGTGGTGGTATAGTTCCGCTGCTTGCACTCAGTGCAGGCCAGGGTGACGATATCACGCATAGCGCATTCCTTAAGACCCCTCTCCAGCCAGCGGCCGAAGAGGGGTTTCCTTTATCTAGGGTGTTACTCGATAACTTCGCTGACCACGCCGGCGCCAACAGTACGGCCACCTTCACGGATTGCGAAACGCAGTTCCTTGTCCATTGCGATCGGGGTGATCAAGTCTACGCTGCAGGCGATGTTGTCGCCAGGCATGACCATCTCGACGCCGTCGGGCAGGGTTACAACTCCGGTCACATCGGTGGTCCGGAAGTAGAACTGGGGACGATAGCCTTTGAAGAACGGGGTGTGACGGCCGCCCTCTTCTTTGGTCAGGATGTAGGCCTCGGCTTTAAACTTGGTGTGCGGGGTGATGCTGCCCGGCTTCGACAGTACCTGACCACGCTCGATATCATCACGCTTAACACCACGCAGCAGGATACCGACGTTGTCGCCGGCCTGTCCCTGATCGAGGAGCTTGCGGAACATCTCAACACCGGTAACGGTGGTCTTGCTGGTCTCTTTAATACCAACGATCTCGATCTCTTCACCGACCTTGATGATACCGCGCTCGACACGTCCGGTAGCAACAGTACCACGACCGGAGATGGAGAAGACGTCCTCGACGGGCATGAGGAAGTCCATGTCGATAGCACGAGCAGGCTCGGGGATGTACTCATCAACCTGAGCCATCAGCTCGAGAACCTTATCCCTACCGATCTCGTCGTCACGACCTTCGAGAGCTGCCAGCGCGGAACCTGCAACGATCGGGATGTCGTCACCGGGGAAATCGTAGCTGGAGAGCAGCTCGCGGATTTCCATGTCGACCAGCTCGAGGAGCTCTTCGTCATCAACCATGTCAGCCTTATTCAGGAAGACGACCATAGCGGGTACACCAACCTGACGAGCGAGCAGGATGTGCTCACGAGTCTGGGGCATCGGACCATCAGCAGCAGAAACGACCAAGATCGCGCCGTCCATCTGCGCAGCACCGGTGATCATATTCTTGACGTAGTCGGCGTGACCCGGGCAGTCAACGTGTGCGTAGTGACGATTCCCAGTCTCGTACTCGACGTGTGCAGTGGCGATGGTGATACCACGCTCACGCTCCTCGGGAGCGTTGTCGATCTGATCGAACGCCTTAAACTCGGCACCACCTGCCTCAGCCAGCACCTTGGTGATGGCTGCAGTCAGAGTTGTCTTGCCGTGGTCAACGTGACCGATGGTCCCGATATTGACGTGAGGCTTTGTCCTCTCAAACTTCTCTTTGGCCATGGATGTATCCTCCCTGTTTTCCTTGTTTAGTTCGACTCATTTTGACAAACACAAGCGGTTCGCCCAAGCACTCTATTATTCAAGCGATGCGAATATAAGCCATTGAATCTTCGATACAAACGCAAAAAGGCCGCAAGGCGGCGAAGCACCGGTCGGCGATGGAGCTCACAACCGGATTTGAACCGGTGACCTCATCCTTACCAAGGATGTGCTCTACCATCTGAGCTATGTGAGCCTATCCACCAACCTGCCAAGTCAAGTGCTTTTAAAATGGAGCGGGAAACGGGATTCGAACCCGCGACCCTCAGCTTGGAAGGCTGATGCTCTAGCCAGCTGAGCTACTCCCGCCCAAGCACTTGATCTATTGCTATTCTCTTTTAGCTATGCGCGTGTCGACAATTGGACTCCGCACGGCCCTGCCCCAGTCCCTATGGCCTGTCGGCCTCCTGGCGCACAGCAACCGAACATATATCCGGTGAGCTTTTTAATGGTGGAGGGGGGAGGATTCGAACCTCCGAAGGCTGAGCCGTCAGATTTACAGTCTGATCCCTTTGGCCACTCGGGAACCCCTCCAGGGGAACCGCATATTCTTTTATCAGGCATCAAGCCTGTTCAGCCTTTACTGGAGCTGGCGACAGGAATTGAACCCGCAACATCCTCATTACAAGTGAGGTGCTCTACCTATTGAGCTACGCCAGCACAAGACGGGCTTTATAACCCAGCGACCCTCCGATTGCAAGCAAAAAATTACATGCAGATCTCCGCCAACGCAGGCAAGATTTATAGTGGATCGATCCAAAGATGTCAAGGGCGTTTCGGCATCCTACTCTACTGTTTTTTTTAGCGGGTGCGACAACGGCGCGCCGCAGCATATCGACAAAGGGGACATCCAAACTCAACAGGCGCAGCTACCGACCTTCCCCCTGACGCACCACCTCAAACAGGGCAACCGCAGCAGCAACAGAGGCATTAAGCGAATTCACCTGCCCCCGCATCGGGATCGCCAACAGTCCATCGCAGTGCTTGCGGACGTTAGGACGCAGCCCCTTCCCTTCGCTGCCGACCACCAGAGCGACATCGCCGCGCAGATCAGATTGATAGAGCGACTGGGCGCCCTCCTCACCGGCCAAGCCGTAACACCAGACATTCTCCTGCTGCAGCTGCTCCAGTGTGCGAGCGAGGTTAGTCACCTGACAGAGGGGCAGATGAGACAAGGCGCCGGCAGCCGTCTTTTCCACCACCGGGGTCACCGGGCAGGAGCGATCTTTGGCCAAAATCACCCCGTGACAGCCTGCGACTTCGGCGCTACGGATCATCGCCCCGAGATTGTGCGGATCAGTGATCCCGTCAAGCAGCAGAAAAAAAGCCGGTCGGCCCGACTGCCGCCAGCGAGCGAGCAGGCTTTTCAGATCAGCGTAGCGAAACGGTTCAAGACGCAGCAGTACTCCCTGATGCTGATCGTGTCCGGCAAGGCGATCCAGATCCCGCCGTTCACGCTGTCGGATCGGAATATCGACCCCTTGCGCCTGTTCGATCAGCGCCTGCAGACGGGGCGATTGCTTGCCACGGGCCACAACCAGCTCCTGCGGGGCGCGACCCTGTCCGCTCAACGCCTCGCTGATCGGATTGATGCCATACAGATAATCTGCCATCAGCCGCCAAGCGCCTGAGCCATTTCGTCAAGGATCAGACGTGCGGCCTGCTGCGGATCGTTTGCCGCCGAGATCGGTCGACCGACAACCAGATGACTGGCCCCGGCAGCAATGGCATCAGCCGGAGTTGTAACCCGTTTCTGGTCGTCCAATGAGGCGAAGGCCGGACGTACACCGGGCGTCACAATGGCGAAATCGTCGCCACAAACCGCGCGGATCAGGCCAACCTCTCTGGGGGAGGCGACCACACCGTCAAAACCGGCCTGCTTGGCCAACGCCGCGAGCCGGGGGACCATCTCATCAACCGGCCGATCAATGCCAACCTGATGCAGGGTCTGCTCGGTGGAAGAGGTCAAGATCGTTACCGCCAGCAGGGTCGGGCGCTGCAGAGCGTGCGCCGCGCAATAGTCATCCACTTCACGGACCGTGGTCTGCATCATCTCCAAGCCACCCAGAGCGTGAACATTGAACATCTGCACCCCCAGCTTGCAAGCTTCGATCGCGGCCTTGGCCACCGTATTGGGGATGTCGTGGTACTTCAGGTCGAGAAAGACCTCACCGCCGCGCTCGCGAACCATACGCACCACATCCGGACCACAGCGGGTAAAGAGCTGTTTGCCGATCTTGAAAAAACCGACCTTGTCGTGCAACTGTTCCACCCAGGCCTGCGCCTGCGAAAAGTCATCCACATCCAGGGCAAAAATCAGCCGCCGTCTGGCATTTTCCATCACTCTTCCGCTCTCCCTATCAAACGCTTCACTCGCGCAACAATCTCCTGCACCCGCGCCACCAGAGGCTGCGCCTGACTGGCATCAAGTTCACGGCGGGCCGCCATCGACTCCATAAACACCAACTCCCCTAGGGCATCGGCCAGTAATTTTTTCCTATCCACCGCGTCCAATCCAGCTAGATTGGCGACAATCCGTGTCCCGTCGAGCTGGCCATCTTCGCACAGCACAACATCCCGCAGAACAAACGAAAACGGCTGAGGCAAATCCCCCAGAAAGGCGCGAACCTCTTCAGCAAAGCCGGAATGTCGTGGCGCCACCTTCGCGTAGATCGCCTTAAAAACCCCGTTGTAGACGGTAAGAATCTGTCCGAGATCGCCGTCCATTTCGATGGCGGTGTCAGGCACCTCCTGCATCGTCAACAGGCCGCGATCCAGAAAACCGTACAGCAGTCGCAGACCTTCAAACTCCTGCAGCCCCACCTTTCGGAACAGGTCACGCGTATTGAGGGTACCAGACCGGGCATGTTGGTAGAACTTGCTTTCCAGCGGGGGCAGATCACCGGCAGCCTTATCTGTTCCGGCAGGGAGATGATCGAGCGACACCACCCTGCGCATGAAAAGAGCGCGTTCATCCTGGCGTCGCAACCCTTCCATAATCAGATTCTGGGTGTTCATCGACAGGCGGACAGACTTTTCCTGATTGATGGCATAAGGCCGATAGTAAAAACTGCCCCGTTCAAAGGAAAACAGATGATAAATGATCGCCTCGACCTGGCTTCGGGCCGCCATCCACAGATCCTGAGCACTGACCTCACCCCGCTCGACCAGCACCTTTCCGAGCGGCATTTTCCCGGCAGAGACCTGTCGGGCACTCTGCAAAACATTGGATTCAACCTTGCCGAGGGCATGGAGAATTTCACCAAGGTCCTCGTGGGCAAAGGTACTGGCGGCAGACACCACTTCACCCTTTTGAAAAAACAGCGTCTTCCGCCCTCCCTTCAGCTCGAAGGTGAGAATGCCGGTGCGGCGGAACATATTAAAAAACGAGAGCAGGTCCGGCAGAGCGATTTCGCCAAGGACTCCGCACATAGTCACCGGCGTTTCGTCCGGCACCCGGTTCAGCAGCAGATGGCGGGACGAGATGGACTGAACGTCGAACGGCTCATTCCCCAGTTGGCGGGCCACCTCCGGCGGAAGCACCAGCTGTCCGCGCGAATCGGGCTTAAGAAACTCCATCGTCGTCGCTCTCCCGCCGGTTCGTATCAGGCAAAAACAGCCTGATCACACACCCGCCAACGCTGAGGTTACCCGCTCCTGCAACATCGTCGCAGCGCTCTCCAACGGCAGCATCGATTTTTCGCCGGTCGCCCGATCCTTGACTTCCAGCTGACCCTCTTTGAGGCCCCGCGCACCAACGGTCACATTCAGTGGAATGCCGATCAGGTCCGCATCCTTGAACTTGGCACCGGGGCGCTCGTCACGATCATCGAGTAGCACCTCAACACCGGCGTCCAGCAACGCCCGATAGAGGTTTTCGGCCGCTTCACGGACGGCATCATCCTTGGGGTTCAGCATATTGACCAGCACCTGAAACGGTGCCAGAGGCATCGGCCAGATCATCCCGTCGTCATCATGGTTCTGCTCGATCGATGCCGCCACGGTCCGACCGATACCAATGCCGTAGCAGCCCATGATAATGTCGTTGGCCTTGCCGTCGGCATCGAGGAAGGTTGCCTTCATCGCTTCGGAATACTTGGTTCCCAGCTTGAAAATGTGGCCGACCTCGATACCCCGCGTATTGGAATATTGACCACCACAGTGCGGACAGCGGTCGCCCTCCATCGCGTTGCGCAAATCGGCAAACTGTGTCACCTGAAAATCACGTTCGAGGTTGACCCCTTCGAGGTGGATATCCTTTTCATTGCCACCGACGCCGATATTGCGCAGATACTTGACCGCATTATCGGCATAGATCGGCACCTTGAGTCCGAGGGGACCGGAGAACCCGACCGGTCCGCCAGTCGCCTCGGCGATTTGCTCCGGATTGGCCAACTCCAACACCGACGCGCCGAGCAGATTCTTGATCTTTGCCTCGTTCAGCTCGTGATCCCCGCGGATCAGAACCGCAACGGGCTGATCATCGGCCATCACCAGCATGGTCTTGACGATCTGCTGCGGGTCGAGGTTGAGCATCAGCGACACATCGGCGACAGTATGAGCCCCTTCAGTGACTACCCTCTCGACTTCACGCATCGGCTCCTGCGACACCTCCCCCTGATCGACAACCACCGCCTTTTCGATGTTGGCCGAATACTCACAGGATTCGCAGCTGATCACCACGTCCTCACCGGTCGCCGCCAGCACCATAAACTCATGGCTGAAGGAACCGCCGATCGCACCGGAATCGGCCTCGACCATCCGGTATTTCAATCCACAGCGCTCGAAAATATGGCAATAGGCCTGACGCATCTTCTCGTAGCTTTCGTTGGCACCCTCATCGTTGGTGTCAAAGGAGTAGGCGTCCTTCATAATGAACTCGCGGCCACGCATCAACCCGAAACGGGGGCGGACCTCATCGCGGAACTTGGTCTGGATCTGATACAGGTTCACCGGCAGTTGCCGGTAGGATTTGACAAAGCTGCGCACCACATCGGTGACGACCTCCTCGTGGGTCGGACCCATGCAGAAATCGCGCTGATGGCGGTCCTTGAAACGGAGCAGTTCTTTGCCGTAGTAATCCCAGCGACCTGACTCCTGCCACAGCTCGGCGGGGTTGGCCATCGGCATCAACAACTCGATGGCGCCGGCGCGGTTCATCTCCTCACGGACGATCTGCTCCACCTTACGGATCGACCGCAGGCCAAAAGGCAGATAGCTGTAAACCCCCGCGGCGACCTTGCGGATCATCCCCGCGCGCATCATCAACTGATGGCTGACAACCTCGGCATCAGCCGGATTTTCTTTCAGTGTCGGCAAAAAATATTGGCTGTAACGCATTAGCTTTGTGTCCTGTATGCAAAGAAACAAAAGGGGATCGGTGCCACCCAAACCGCGACACCACAGACAAACTGGCAGATTATACGGGTTTTCCGACCAAAAGCAAGCGACAGAGCCGCAAGGCGTCCCAGCCATAGTCGAGCCTCGTCGTCCTTATTTACCAAGACCTCGACAGCTCCCACCGGAAACGATGCGAACCATATGATCGTCAGGAACCGCAGACAATATCGCTTCTGGCCCTGCCACGTTTCTTCGCTATATACATCCTTCGATCGGCCGAAGAGATAAGGTCATCGGCAGTCTCTGCGTCATGGGGGAAAAGGCTGACGCCAACACTAAGTTGCAGCGTATGCAGCCGATTGTTGACCTTAATCGGACGGGAAAAAAGCTGGCAGAGATTCGTTTCAATCACTTTAACAGTCTCAGCAGTGTCCACATCTTCGATAAGCACGACGAACTCATCACCACCTATCCGCGAAACGATATCCGTGCCTCGTGATTTCTCCATCAACCTTTCGGCGCAGGCCTTTAAGACAAAATCACCCTCTTTGTGTCCGAATTGATCATTGATTTGCTTAAAATAGTTCAGGTCAACATATAAAACAGCAAACATTCCACCATTTCGACGACAACGGGCCAGGCATCGCTCCATATGCTGATAAAGCATGCGGCGATTGGGAAGGCCGGTCAACGGGTCGTGCAGCGCCTGCTGTTCCAATCGGCGATTCAGATCGACCAGTTGTCGTTCAGCAGCTTTCCGCAAACTGATGTCGCGAACGATGTCACAGGAACCGATAATTTCACCGTTTCGATACAGCGCCGAAGAACCCACCTCGATATCACGCCAAGAGCCATCTTTATGACGCATTTTTCCGATAAAGTGTTCGTAACATCCTCGAGTTTTCAGCTTTTCCAACGCGTCTTTCGAGGTCGGCACCTGCTCCTGAGGGATAACATCGAAAATCGTCATGGAAAGAAATTCTTCGCGGCTAAACCCGAAGGTTTCTATCGCGCGCCGATTGACCTGTCGGTAACGAAAGTCCGTATCGACAATAAATATCGGATCAATGGCATTTTCGAACAGATCAACACTGATGTCCTCGAGTCGGCCGTCAACACTTTGGTCCGTCACGTTCTCTTTGTGCGCTCCGAGGCTACTTTCCAGAGAAAACAACAGGGTCACCGCCAGCGCCAAAGTAAGGCCAGCAGAGAAAGCAGCGCCAGGAACGCTCTCTCCAAGCCCCAACCACAGCGCAACAACAAATGAGAGAACAGCGCAAAGCAAGACCAATACGGCCAGAGCCGAAGGCTTAAACCCTGCTGTCGCCATACGGAAATTCCGGCGAACGACAAACAACGCACCCGTCAGAACCAGCGTTGTTGCCAAAAGAAAAATCGATGCGAGCTCCATGATGCACGTCACCTATTTCAGCAGAACGGGACTCATTTCTGCTCCTGGTTTTCCACGAGTCGCCACGCTTCCTCGACCAGAGCATCGGCCAACTCGGCCTGCGGAATTTTGCGAACGATCTCCCCCTTGCGAAACAGCAATCCCTGCCCACGCCCCCCGGCGATCCCCAGATCGGCCTCGCGCGCCTCTCCGGGACCGTTAACCACGCAGCCCATGACGGCAATGGTCAGTGCCATTGGAAAATCGTGCAGGCGTCTTTCAACCTCTTCGGCGATAGCGATCAGTTCGACTTCGCAGCGGCCACAGGTTGGGCAGCTGACGAAAACCGGTCCCTTTTCACGCAAGCCGAGGCTTTTGAGGATCTCAAAACCGACCTTGACCTCCTCCACCGGCTCACCGGTCAGCGACACGCGTAAGGTGTCACCAATCCCATCATAAAGTAGCGCCCCTAGACCGATGGCGCTCTTAATGGTGCCGCTCCAAGTGGTGCCCGCTTCGGTAATACCGATATGCAACGGATAATCAACCTGGCGGGACAACAAACGGTACGCTTCGACGGTGCGACGAATATTAGACGCCTTGAGACTGATCTTGATTTCCCGATAATTCAACTCTTCAAGAATCCGGATATGCCCCAGCGCGCTTTCGACCATCGCTTCGGCGGTGGGATGTCCGTACTTGTGCAGCAGTTCCTTCTCCAAGGAACCGCCGTTGACGCCGATACGGATAGGCACATTCTGTTCGCGGCAGGCGGCAACGACCTCTTCCACCTTCCAACGTTCGCCTATGTTCCCGGGGTTGAGGCGTAACCCATCCACGCCGGACTTCAGAGCCATTAGCGCCAACTTGTAGTCAAAATGGATATCCGCCACCAAGGGAATTTCGATTCCGGCCCGAATCGGCTTCAGCGCTTCAGCCGCTTCCAGATCAGGCACCGCGCAACGGACAATCTCACAACCCGCCCGCTGCAGCATTTCGATCTGCGTTCGCGTTGCCGCGACATCACGCGTGTCGGTGTTGCACATCGATTGAACAGTGACGGGGGCACCGCCGCCGATAGCGACGTCACCCACCATTATTTGCCGCGTTGTTTTCATACATTCCTCGTTTCCAATTACATTTATGTGAAATTAGGCGGCACCATCCCTGTCTGTCAAGGATCATTCATTCCTGACCAACAAAAAGCCCGCTCCCTATTTGATTAGGGAACGGGCTTCTGAAACAAATCAAACTACTGTTGTTAAAATCCGACGACCACCCCAAAATGCCCGCGCGAATCAACTCTGGGGTCGAAATCATCCCCAATCTGCTGCCATCCATAATCAAATCGCATTGAAACCCTGGGGCCATAACGATATCTGAAACCCGCACCAACACTAGAAAGAATCATATTTTGAGAGTTATTTTTGACGTTTGCGACCCCATAATCCCAAAACCCTAAAAACTGTACTGTGCCACAATTAAACGTCTGCCCTAAAAGGGTCCCCAAGTTATAGCTTTTGGTCCGAACTTCATTCGTCAGCAACAATCCAGAATCGCCGTTTATTTCTCTCTCGTCAAACCCGCGTACGCTTGACTCTCCTCCCAAACCAATCTGCTCGCTGCCCATAAGGCGACCATCTGCAAATTGCCCATGAGCTTTGCTGCTCCAATAAGCCCCCCGGAACAGAGTCGTATTTCGATGGATATCAATGAGAGCGTAGGCGTACTCAGGAGAAAGGTCTTGACCATATTGAGCAAAATCGTCCCGGTCGTTATAACGTGCTAAATCGCCCGGACTCGCTACCAATCCGACATTGAAAGAGGTATTTCCAAAAGAATCTGGCCCTCCCCCTCCATACCCTAACAGGCCCTGAATAATTTCCGTTTTTTTGTCAAAAACAGGTATGCTCACAAATTCAAGGTTACTGTTGCTGAATTTATACTCAACACCCAAATTGACACTATGTTTGTATCGACCGACAGCGGCAAGATCGAACGAATAATTCCCCGTCAACTGCCAGCTTCTGGCATTGAGCTCAAGGGGACCTAAATCTGGAAGACTTTTTGCGTAGGCTCCCGAAAAAGAGATGGCATGCTTTCTGGAAAGAGGGATTTCATAGCGTAAAGAATGAGCTTTCATCCGTGAAAGACTTTCTCCACTTGTAAACTGGTAGTCCATTCGATGGTCTAAACCAAACGCATTACCCCAGTTTATCCCTGTCAAATATCGATTACGCCCTGTGACATTGGTTCCGCTGTTCTCTGCACCAACAAAAACTCGTAATGGAATCCTGTCTTCTGTTCGTAGCACAATGTCAGTCTGGCCCCGTTCATCCCCTCGAGCCAAGATAAGATCAACCTGACGAAAAGGATTGCGGTTCAACCACGCAATGTCTTTGGCCAGAGCATCTCCTCTAACGATATCCCCTGGAAGCAAGCTAATTTGCTGCGTCAAAATCTCGTCAGAAAACCAGATATTCCCTTCAGCACGCACCTGGCCAATACGGCCCTCAAGAACCACAATCTGTACCGTACCATTTGTAATATCCTGCTCAGGCACATAAACATCGACAACGGGGGTAGATTGACTTCGGAAATAAACCACAACCTGCTTGAGGAGGTTATTAAGGCCACCCAAGGTTAAAGGTTGTCCGATATAAGCCTCCGTTTCTTCAAAAAAGGAGTCTGGCAAAGAGACATCGACCTGCACCCCCGTAAACTCACTTCCCTCAGGGACTATTTTGTCCGGACTGTTCACAAACACCAAACCGGTAAGTTTATTCAGCAAAACCTGATCACTATCCGTAGTAGTGTCTACGGGAGAAATCTGTGCTGGAGATGTCGGAACCCTATCTGACATCTCAACCGATTTTGGCAACAGCCGATCCAGATCTTGCGCAACAGCCTCTGTCCCCAGCATCACACAAAGGAACACACACAAAACAAGAAAACTGTTACGAATAAATTTCATCAACATGAACCACTCCTTATACGAGAAACACAGCTCTGGCAGCATAGCCCTCACATCATCATTTTTCATCAATTAATGTAATTCGCATTAGATTCAAGATCTTCATAACGGTTTCGAGAAGCAACCTCGGCGCCATAAGCCCCAAATCCAATACCGTACTCACCATCTACAAAATATCCTCTCCCACTAGACGGACTGGTTCCCTCCATCGTCCCGGTCTCCATTTTGTGTTCACCATCCTCAAATCCAACCTTAAAACCAATCGAAATATCAGTTCTAACAGAATAAGAGCGCAAGGCATCGATCACTGAAAGGTCTTCGTTTTTCGGCGTAAACGGCGTTGTCGTTGCAGTCACAATAACAGGAGCACCATTGACAAGTGCCACAAAGCGGTCACCGGCATCAACAATTGGGACAAAACGCTCATCGATTCCGGAAATCCCTCGCGTTTCCTCTGTAATGCTCAGAGCCGTAGTATTTTCAGCATCTTGGACGAAGTCATAGTTCCCACTGCTGTAACCGTTTCCGCTAATCGCGTAGCTGCCGACAGTGCTGCTGACATCAGCACTGCTTGCCCAGCTGGCGCTGCCGGTCAGAACGCTGGTGTCTTCGCTGTTCTTGA
>PKUC01000037.1 GCA_002868865.1 Desulfuromonas sp.
ACTTTCTCCACGCCACCTCGGAACTGGACAAAAGGCTGCGTAACCTGCAAGAGGTTTTTGCCCTCGACGACATCGTCCTTGCCAGCCCTGACGGCAAAATGCTCTACCTGAGCAACGCCCACCATGTTCCGCTCTGGCGGGGCCAGCAGATTCCCCTCGAACACAGCGACGACTTGCTCTCTCACGAAACCGTTCACTATTTTAAAAATGACCATGAGGACGGCCGTTACGGTGTTCTGTTCACAGCCCCAGTCAGATCGATCGACGATCAGGTTATCGGCCTGATCGTACTCGAAGTCGATATCTCCTCACTTCAAAATATGATCTCAGACTCCACCGGTCTTGGCAGCAGCGGCTTCACTGTCATCAGCAAAAAGCACTCGGAACAGAGCTACCTGTACCTGACACCTAACAAGAAAGGCGCCCAAAAACCGCCCGTTGATCCGATCGCCTATACCCCTCGCGGCAACCCGATGCAACGCGCCCTAGAGGGCCAAAACGGCTCAGGAATCGAAACGTCCTGCTCGGGGCAGCAGATCATTGCAGCGTGGCGCCATATCCCATTATTAGAAATGGGCCTGGTATCCAGGCTCGGCGCCACTGAAGCCTTTGGCACTATCGACCATCTGAGGTTTTTAACGACGGTGATTTCATCGATCGTCTTTATCATCGCTGGCGGTATCGCCCTGCTGGTGTTTCAGACCATTGCAATTCCGCTGATGAGCCTCAAAAAGGGTGCTGAACAGATCGGTGCCGGCAACCTCGATTACCGTGTCCCCATCGATCGCAAAGATGAATTCGGCCTGCTGTCTGCAACCTTCAACGATATGGCCAACAGCCTGAAGATCGTCACTGCCAGCCGCGACGAACTGAACCAGGAGATCTTCGAACGGAAAAAAGCGGTAAAAGCGGTCAAGGAAGAACGGAGTTTTCTGCAGGCCATCATCGATGGCGTCGTCGATCCGATCATGGTGATTTCGTCCAACTATGAAGTGCTGATGATGAATCGATCGGCTCAAGAACACCTGCCGCATAATAACGATAAAAACCGTAAATGGCTCTGCCACGAAGCATCACATCGAAGCGACACCCCGTGCATCGGCATCGACCACCCCTGTCCACTCGTCATGGTCCAGCAGACCAACAAGGCCGCAACGGTGATCCACCAGCACTCGCTGCCCGATGGGCAGGTCCGCAGCTACGAACTGCAGGCCTCGCCGCTCTGGAATGAAGATGGGTCGCTACTCGGAATTATCGAAGCGGCGCGTGATATCACCGCACGGATCGAGGTTCAAAGGGAACTGGCGGAAAACCAGGAAAAGCTTATGTTCCTGGCTCATCACGATGAACTGACCAAGCTCCCCAATCGCTGGCTGTTCAGTGATCGCCTGCAGCAACTGATCACCAAGGCGCAACGGACCAAAAACCAGATTGCGGTTCTGCTGCTTGACGTCGACCGCTTCAAGACAATCAACGATACCCTCGGTCACCCAGTGGGGGACAAGGTCCTGCAGGAAGTCGCCAGACGTCTGCAGTCCAGCCTGCGTGAAAGTGATGTGCTTGCCCGTCTGGGCGGGGATGAATTTCTGATCGCCCTCGACGAAATAACCGATGCAAATCAGGTCAACATCGTCGTCGCCAAAATCATCCAATCCCTCTCAAAGCCGATGAACATCGATGGCTATGAACTGACAGCGACCGCAAGTATGGGAATTGCTTTATATCCAGACGATACCATCGACGAGGAAGGTCTGTTCAAATGCGCCGATGTCGCCATGTACCGCGCCAAGGAAATGGGTCGCAACGGCCACCAGTATTTTACTGCGGACATGAACGAACGGGCCTATGACCGCTTTTCACTGGAAAGCGAACTGCGCAAAGCCCTCGAACTTGACCAGTTTTTCCTCGAATATCAACCACAGTGCGACATGAGAACCGGCCGGGTGACCGGAGCAGAAGCCCTGATCCGCTGGCATCATCCGGAGCGGGGGCTGATCCCGCCCTTCGACTTCATTCCTCTGGCCGAAGAAACGGGACTGATCGTCCCGATCGGCGAATGGGTGCTGCGCACCGCCAGCCGACAGTGCAAACAGTGGCAAGACGCCGGCTTACCGCCCCTGCGTGTTGCGGTCAACATTTCGGCCCGCCAGTTCAGACAGAAGGACTTCACCGAGTCCGTTGACAAGATCCTTTCCGAAACAGGACTGGAGCCCCGTTACCTCGATCTTGAAATTACCGAAACCATCATCATGGAAAACGTCAACGAAGCCATCATGACACTGACCGATTTCAAAGCACGCGGTTTCCGCCTCTCCATCGACGACTTCGGCACCGGATATTCATCACTGAGCTATCTGAAAAAGTTCCCCATCGACAAGCTGAAGATCGACCGCTCATTCGTGCGTGACATCACCAACGATGCCAACGACGCAGCCATCGCCACATCGATCATCGCACTGGCCAAAAGTATGGAGATGGACGTTATCGCCGAAGGGGTTGAAACCGTCGAGCAGCGTTATTTCCTCATCGAAAAAATGTGCACCCTTGGGCAGGGGTACCTGTTCAGCAAGCCGCTCAACACCGAAAAAATGACCGCATTGTTAGAAGATCGTCCCTTCAGGGCAGGCAATGATCTTTATCTGAATCTGTAGTTGGGGATCGGGGTGTTCTTTTAGGCAGGGAGATCGCGGGCGATAGCAAAACCACAATAGGGACTTGACGAATCTCTAGCTTTCCAGCGAGCGATAAACGACTGCGACAATCACCAACTCGACCCGTCCCCCCGGCGCGACAAACGACACCTCGTCCCCTTCACGGTGTCCGAGCAGGGCACGACCGATCGGTGATGTCCAGCTGACATGACCACGCCCCGGATCGTATTCGTCGACGCCAACGATGCTGTAGGTCTTCTGCTTACCGTCTTCATGCTCCACGGTGACGGTACAGCCAAACAACACCTGACCGTCTGCCACCTGGCGCTGATGCTCCGGATCGACCACAACCGCATCTTCGAGCCGCTTGGTAAGAAACCTGATCCGACCGTCGTATTTTCTCAAGGTCTTTTTAGCGTAGTGGTAGTCCGCGTTCTCGCTGCGGTCGCCGTTGCTGGCCGCCCAAGCTGCCGTTTTTACCATTTCTGGGCGCAACCGATAGAGCAGATCTTTCAGCTCCGCCCGCAGGCGTTTCTCACACCCCGGGGTCATGTAGATCGGCGCTGCTTTTTCTTCTGTGTTTGCCATCAAATCATCTTCAAGGTGAGTACCGGGAGCACTGCTTCAGCATGAACGATCTTTTTTGAACGTATCGGCCAGTGCGGCAAAGGGAGAAAAGGAGAGGTTCTCTCCAGAATCAGCAGACGTATCCGACGCATCGGAATCCCGTCCTTCCTGTACACCGCGGGTGTGTTCGTGATCGTGGCAGTAGAGACAGAGCAGTTCCCAGTTACTGCCGTCCGGTGGATTGTTGTCGTGATTGTGATCGCGATGATGCACGGTCAGTTCACGCAGTTTGGCCCCTTCGAACTCTCGGGCACAGCGACCGCACACCGGCGGATACAGCTTCAGTGCCTGTTCACGATAACCGGCCTGACGGCTGGCCTGTTCCTGCCGCATTTCTGCCACCAGGCGTTCTCGCTGTTCATCTCCGAGTCGTTTCGAATCCGCCGCCATGGATCATTCCCCTTCTCCGGAGACAAGTCCCCACCGTTGGCGGTACGAATCCCCTGAGACCGGCTCGATCATCTGCGATTTTTGCAACTCGGTAACCAGCGCAACATTCACCTGCTGCCCTCCCTGATCACTGCCATTTTCCAGCCAGAAGCGATCCGGATAATCCCCGGCATCTGAAAACCACAGCACATGACCGTCTTGCATTTTCTCGAGCAGCCCCCGTGCTTCAGAACTGAGTGTGTCCATAGTCGAAAAATCCTTTCCATCCCCGTTCCGTTACGGAGACGCTGTCAGCAATCATAAGATAAATTCCAATCAAAGCAGCCTCTACATCGCCAGACTGGCGAAGGCGTTACGTATTTTGATTTTGGTTTCGCGGGAATCATCAGAGCCATCGCTAAAGGCCTCTATTTCATCCCGTGAAAAAACGACCCGCACCGTATGCTGTGACGTACTGAGGCGCAACCACCACTCGTAGCCCTGATCGACCCATTCAACCGTTTCAGGCTGCAAGCCATGTTGTGACGCGTAACGGTTGGCGACCTCGGCAAGACGTACTTGACCCTGTTTAAACTGCTCGTTCATATCTACGCAAGCTCCCCGTTTATTAATCCATTCAAAGTCAGCCCCACAGCAAAGACAAAACGCCCTACTTACCGTTTCCCAAAACCACCTTTGAAAACTGTTTTTTCATGCGGCGATCGATCTGTTGGAACAGTTCACCTCGACCAAGCGCTTCGGCCACCCGTCTTTTTACCCAAAGCACCGGAAGGGAATCAGGATATAGCATAATCAGTTCATCGCACGTTGTCAGAGCCGCACTGTATCGACCCATAAAGTATTGAGCCCGTGCAAGGCGAAGTCCCGTGTTATGATCCCACGGGGTTAATCGGTAGGCCTTCTCTACCGATTCTACTGCTCGATAGCCACGCTGCTTGACCCAATGCCAATCACCGTTTGCCAAGTAATAATTTGACCAAAGCAGTCGATGGGCAAAAAACAGAGAGACAATGCAGAGAGCTACCGTCACCCCAACCACTGCAATCCGAGAAAAACATCCCTTCATACTAACCCAAGAGCAGTCACCATTTCTCGATAAACTGACCACCAACCCAGCACACAGCCAGCCATTGACCAACGAGGCCGGAATCCTCAAAGGAAATTCGAACAGCATCGCAACGGTAAAAGCGATAAAACCGGCAAATAGCCCTTTGAGCAGAAGCGCCCTGCGCAAATCACCAGAAGCCAGAGAGCGCGCGATGCCGGTGGCCGCATACCAACTTACAGCCGCAAACAGCGCCACCAAACCGATCAACGCCGTTATCCCGCCCTCAAGCCAAATCTGTAAATAGTCGTTGTGTGGATAGCGGGGCGAGGTCAACGTCCCCGAATCCTCTTCCCATTTCAGGTAGGAAGCTGCCCGTTCTCCCCAGTAACGTGGCGCTAAAACTTGATAATGATGCGGACCAGCCCCAAACAATCCCTCATCGGCAATCATCGACATGGTATCGGCCCAGATCTCCCAGCGTGTACCTGACTGCTCCGCATCAATACGGGCAAACTGTTCCGTTGGGTTGCGAGACACACTGGCCGTTTGAGGCAACCACCAGGATGAACTTATTATCAGAACAAAAAATAAAGGAACCAGAAGAAGAAGACTCAGCCGTTTTGCCACTGACAACTGCCCTAGAGCTGATACGGCGCCCAGACGCCCTTCCTGACGAAGCAGCGCTATTGTCGCCAACAGCATCGCAAGGATATCTCCGACAACGAATCCCACCCATGCGCCACGGGCCGTTGTCAGTACCAGGTGCAGTAACATCAGTAAGGTTATCACAGCAGCAAGGCCGCGTACCCAGCCCCGACCAGACATCAGAACTAGCGCTGCTGCGGTCGGAATCAGAGTTATCAGATATTCAGCAGCAAAGTTTTTGTTCCCTAGCAGCGACCTTGGCACCTCCGAAGGAAACAGGACACCGATCGATCCGAGATCGTAAACCTGGGCAATTCCAACCAGAGCAACAACAGTTGCCGCGCCGAGAGCAAACCAGCAGATCCTCTTCACCTGGTCTAGCCCCCACTGCCAACTAACCAGTACCAAGAAAAAGAGCAGCGGCAGCAAATAGACCGTAAACCCGAACTGCATTCCAAGCCACAAATTGTGACTCCGAACCATCCCAATCGAGAGTCCAACAATCATCATCAAGATCGGAACCCACAGTCGTTTTGGAAGATGGGGAAATTGTGCACGAACTGCCATACAGAGGAGGCCTGCGCCAACACAGAATCCAAGCGTTAAAATTTCACTGACATATTTTTGCGATTCGTTCAGTAAGATTCCCGCGAAGCGGGGAGTCGGTGTATACCGAAACAACACCAGCAGAAATAACGGGACCACCAGTGCCGGCAGGAGAATCAGCCAACGGAGAACCCGCGGGGGTGATGAGGGAGCTAATTTCGATCCAGGGAGATGAGCTATCGCTGGTGGATTCTTTGTGGAAGAATCAGACATCTCTGATCATCATGCTAAAATAGTTCGATCTGGCCCACAGGCCCGGCGAAAGCCTCACCGATCCGCGTCGCTGCCACCTTGTGCCTCGCCAATGAATCAAGCAGTACCTCCAGACGGTCCGGTGCCACAGCCAGTAGTAGGCCACCCGAAGTCTGAGGATCGCACAGCAGATCGATCGCCACGCGATCCACCCGGTCCTGGCCTGTAACCATCGGGAGGTAGAAATCACGATTGCGATAGGTCCCCTCAGGAATCAGTCCGATGTCGGCCATTTCCAGCGCGCGAGGATACGCTGGCAATGTCTTGGTCTGTAAGCGCAAACTCAGGCCACTAGCCTCCGCCAGTTCACAGGCGTGCCCCAGAAGACCGAACCCGGTAATATCTGTACAGGCACTGACGCCGACGTCACGCATCACCCGCGACGCATCGCGATTAAGGGCCACCATCCCGGCAATCGCCTCGGTCACATCGGACTCGATCAGCACCTCCCCTTTGATGGCGGTCGCGATCAACCCCGTTCCAAGCGATTTGGTCAGCACTAACTGATCGCCGGGACGGCAACCGGTCGCCATCACCAACTGTTCGCGGGAAGCGACCCCGGTCACCGAAAGGCCATATTTGGGCTCATCATCCTCAACCGAGTGTCCACCGACAATTACAGCGCCCGCCGTCCGGACGCGTTCGGCTCCACCTTTGAGGATCTCTGCCAGTACTTCGGGGCCCAAGTGACAGAGCGGAAAACCGACCACATTCAGTGCGGTTAACGGCTCAGCCCCCACCGCGTACAGATCGGACAGCGAGTTGGACGCAGCGATCTGGCCGTAGGTGAACGGGTCATCCACAACCGGAGTAAAAAAGTCGAGGGACTGCACCAGCATCTGTCCGTTATCCATCCGATAGATGCCTGCATCGGCAAAGGGGATATCTTGGGACAGAAGGTTCTTGTCGTCAAATTTCGGGATCTGCCCCAGTACCTGGGCCAGGGTCTCAGGACCTATTTTGGCCGCTCAACCCGAACTGCGCGACAGCGCGGTCAAACGTGGCGCCTGGTTCTCCATAAAAACTCCGTAAAAGTTGAGGTAATATAGTTCAACATCTTGATAAAAAGGGATAAACTTTCACATCACACCGACTCAGGAAGGTCCCACGCAACCCGCTCGTCTCCGGCGCGGCGAGTGTACTTGCAGCCGTCGAAATGTTCCAGAAGGCCCTGGGTCAGTTTACGATTACTGCCGATCAGATCACGGAACTCGGCCAGCGTCAGTCGTTCATTCTGTTTGAAGTAGGCGATCAGTTTTTTAAGGGCCACCTCGTAGCAATCGCGGTGAATATAACTTTCGGGGTTGAGTCGGATCAGCCGTTTTTCAACAGTCAACCAGAGGAACAACGGATCAGGATCTGCTCCTTCCAAGTCAAGACGCTCCAAGGTTTCATTGCGGTTTTTAACCTGCATTCCGCCGCTCTTGAAGATCCCTTCAACCCGATCGAGCAACCGCTGCTGTTTCTCGTCCGGCACCGGGGTCCAGTCCGGCGTTGCCACCAGATCTCCCCGCACCACAAGCTGTCCGACATCGACAGTTTCCTGCAGAATCAGTTCGAATCCCTTGGTGGCCAGTGCATCAGGCAACTTCCCCTTAAGGGTCGCCCGCGGGATACCGTGCAGCAAAGGGTTGTCGGCGTGATAGGCGGCGACCAGTTCCGGCAGTTGCTGTTTCCAGCTGCGCACCTTTTCAACCACCGCAAACTGATCGGCCAGCTGCACCGCCCAGCCATCCTCAACCATCCGTTCAAGTCCGGCACGAAGTTGCTCGCGGCTGGAGCCGGTGTGCCGTTCCATATCGCGCAGGCGCGCACAGGTCAGATCATCCAGTTTCTGCAACCAGAACCCCTGCTCGCCGCTCTCCAGCTCTTCTAGGCGCTGCAGCACCTCCTTGCGAAACCGCTTGTGTTTTGCCGGCTCCGAATCGATCACCCGGCCACCACCGATGGTGGTCATAGGCGAATAGGAGCGGATAATAAACAGATCCTGCCGGTGCGCCATCAGCGGCCGGTCCAGATGGATCTGCGCCAGTACTTCGTCGCCCTGTTGCATTTCGTCACGATCGAGCATTGCCACCTCACCCACCGCTCGGGCCGTTCCCAGATAAAAATGGACCGGATCCCGGAATTTCAGTGGTTTGGGGGCGTTCTTCAACAGTTTAAGGCGCACATCGATCCGCTGCGTGGCACGGAACAGGCCCGATGTGCCGATCACCGATCCGCTCGGAATCTGATCCTTGGAGATACCGGAAAGATTCAGCGCCACCCGCTGACCAGCAAAGGCCGCAGCCACCGATTCGCCATGAACCTGCACATCACGCACCCGCACGGGCAGCATCTTCGGCAACAGTTCGAGGTTATCGCCAACGCGCACCGTCCCCGACAGCAGGGTCCCGGTAGTCACCGTGCCGAAACCACTGATACTGAAACAGCGATCCACCGGCAAACGCACCGGACCACTGGCGTCACGGGCGTTCAATTTTTCCATCTGTGCAGTAATGGTTTGCAGCAGATCGGGAATCCCTTCACCGGTAATAGCCGACACCCGGCAGCAGGGAGCGCCCTCTAAAAACGTCCCCTCAACCTGTTCGCGGACCTCTTCTTCGACGATATCGAGCCAGTCGGGTTCAACCAGATCACACTTGTTCAGCACCAGAATACCGCGCTTGATTTCCAGCAGCTGCATAATTTGCAGGTGCTCGCGGCTCTGCGGCATGATCCCTTCATTGGCGTCGACCACCATCAATACCAGATCGATACTGGCGACACCAGCGAGCATCTGCGGGATAAATTTTTCGTGACCGGGGACATCGATCACCCCTGCGATCTGACCATCGGGCAGCTTCAGTGGTGCAAAGCCGAGCTTGATCGAGATGCCCCGCTCCTTCTCTTCACCGAGGCGGTCGGTCTCGATACCGGTGAGCGCGCGGATCAGCGCTGTTTTACCGTGGTCGACGTGACCGGCGGTGCCGATAATAATCTGTTCGCGAAACTCTGACATAAGGACGTACTATACCTTCTACGAGCGTGCTAAAACGGCTTTCAGGGCCGCAACCAGATTCTCCATCTGCGCATCGGTCACAGCCCTGGTATTGACCAGAAAACGTTCATCCTGAAGTCGCCCCATCACCGGCGTTTCACAGGTGCGCAGACGGTAGGCCAACTGCTCCATACTGATCTGTGTCGGCCGGATGGCGATGGAGGTATCAGCCAACTCGGCCAGCGGCATCGCACCACCACCGACCCGGGCAAAATCCTCGATCATCTCGAGCTCTGCGGCGACCTGTCCCTGCAGACTGTCCAGTAAACGCTGACATCGGACCCGCGATCCCTGCTGCTCGGCATCGAGCATACGCAGCAACGGCACATTGTTGATCGCATCCTTACGGTCTAGATAAAGCCGCAGGGTCGCCTCCAACGCCGCCAGGGTCAACTTATCGATCCGCAGTGCACGTGCCAGTGGATGATGTTTGATCTTCGCCAACAGATCGCTGCGACCGACAATGATTCCGGCCTGCGGCCCGCCGAGCAGCTTATCGCCGCTGAAGGTAATCACATCAACCCCGGCCTCGACCGTTTCGGTCACGGTCGGCTCCTGCGGCAGCCCGTAAGCGGACAGATCGAACAGCATGCCGCTGCCCAGATCTTCAAGAACAATCAAGTCGTGCTGCTTTGCCAGCGGCACAAGATCCCTGGCGGGCACATCTGAAGTAAACCCGACAATCCGATAGTTGCTGGTATGTGCCTTAACCAGCATCGCCGTCTCATCGCTGATCGCATTCTCATAATCGCGCAGGTGGGTGCGATTGGTGCTGCCGACCTCCTTCAGGCGCAGACCGCCAGCCTCCATAACATCGGGGATCCGAAAAGCACCGCCGATCTCCACCAGTTCACCGCGGGATACAATTGCTTCACGCCCTTTACCCAACGCAGTAAGAGCCAGCAGTACCGCACCCGCGTTGTTATTGACCACCAGCGCGGCCTCTGCACCGGTCAGGCGACAAATCAACGACTCGACATGATCGAAACGGTGACCACGCTTGCCGGTTTCGAGAGTCAGCTCAAGATTGGAATAGCCGCGGGCTGTCGCACTGATTGCTTCCAGCGCCTGTTCAGCCAGCGGTGCTCGCCCGAGATTGGTATGAAGCAGGGTCCCGGTGGCGTTGATAACAGGCTGCAGTGAGGGCCGGGACACCCGGCGACACAGAGCCGCGGCTTCTGTAGCAACCGCGTGCGGCAGCAACTGAACATCCGTAACCTCACCGTCCGCCGCCAGCAGAGACTGTCGTAAATCGATGATCACCTGCTGGATCGCTTCGGTCACCAGCACCTGAGGAAATTCATCCGCAAGCGCTACAATCGGATCTTCGCGCAGAACCTTATCGACCCCCGGCAACGCCCGTAGCCGGTCTTGAATCTTTTTCATCCGTCTGACCTTCCTGGCATGGTGAAAAACAAAAGGAACACTGCCCGCGTATTCATAGAAAAATTCTCTTCATCCGTCAAGATAACATCTCATAAATGCTCAAGATTCTCACCCCTCAGCACTCATACCCGTTACCGGAAAAACTGCACGCAGTGTAACACGACCACCCCCCCACTGACACGAACAGTTTTAGCCCATACCCTACCGCAACCGCAAACCCTCCGGCCCACCCGCTGCAAGTATTTTCCTGTTGACACTCCCAACATGTCTTGCTATAAATCGCCCACTTCTTTGGGGCTGTAGCTCAGTTGGGAGAGCGCTTGAATGGCATTCAAGAGGTCCGCGGTTCGATCCCGCGTAGCTCCACCAAAGAAATCAAGCACTTAGAGTTCTTTTTACTCTAGGTGCTTTTTCTTTTTACGGCCAGGGTGCCAAGATGGGTGCCAAGATTTGACAAATCCCGCGTTAAGTCGTTCAATCCCCTTCCTAACGTTTCCCGAAATATCCAATTTTTTAATCCTGACGAGGCAAAATGAGAACCCGCATTTGCTGCCGCCATTTTTTATTTTACGTTATTACGATTCAATTTTGAAATTTGAATGGACCCACAGTCTGGGGCTTTCCCGCCCGCATAGAGCGATCCACAGGAAGGACCCGTGAACCCCATACAGTCAGAATTCCTCGGAGGGATGTTTCGGGAATTTTTCTCGTGGCTATTTCTGGGGCTATTTCTTACACTTCAGGGGGGCGGGGTGAAAAAATCCAATAACCCAATCCAATAACCAGATCACAACTCGGCCTCAACTTGTGCATTGACCACAACCGACCAACGCGGATCTTTAGGGATCCCAGCTACTCTCCCCCAGCGATTCCAGGTCGACTTTACCAAGGTTCAACTTGACCACGTCCCGGCGGCTCTATACCTCGACTCATAATTTCGATGTAGGCCGTATAGCTGAAGTGCCGGTTTCTTTGTTGCGCGGTCAACTCCTTAACAATGCCGAGTCTCTCTAGGTGTCCAAGCGCCTTATTGACTGTAGCTGGAGTGACTCCAGTCTTCTTGACCAATAAGCCTGAGGTGGCGACGGGATGTTCCATGAGCGCCCGGTGAACCCGCAAGGTGGATGCCGCCGCCCTGCCAACCCCGCGAATCTTTTCGCTGTCCCGGTTCGTCAGGTCGAGAAGTTGCTGAGTTGTTTCTACAGCCTGAGTCGAGGTGACCATAACCGCTTCGGCAAAAAAATCGAGCCAAGCCTCCCAATCACCGGTCATGCGGACGCCATTAAGCAGCTCGTAGTAACGCTGGCGATGTGTCTTAAAATAGAGGCTGAGGTAGAGCATCGGTTGCTGCAGGACCTTCTGCTCGCATAAAAGCAGCGTGATCAGCAGGCGACCGAGACGGCCATTACCGTCGAGGAACGGGTGAATTGTCTCGAACTGAACGTGGGCCAATGCCGCCTTGAGCAGCACTGGTGTCGGCTCCGGCTGGTCATGAAGGAAAAGCTCCAGCTTGCCCATACATTCCAATACGTCTTCGGCCGGTGGCGGAACAAAGGCTGCGTTGCCTGGACGAGTCCCGCCGATCCAGTTCTGGCTGCGCCGGAATTCCCCGGGAGCCTGCTTGCTTCCCCTGCCCTTGTTCAGCAGCACGCCGTGTATCTCTCTGAAGAAGCGTAGCGACAGCGGCAACCCCTTCTTAAGAAGACGTAGCCCATGGTCAAGGGCAGCAACATAATTGCTAACTTCACGCACATCGTCCAGTGGCACGCCAGGCTGCTGGTCCAACTCAAACAGAAGAAGGTCCGACAGCGACGACTGCGTTCCCTCGATCATGGACGAAAGAACCGCCTCCTTGCGAACGTACATGTAGAGGAATAGCGAGGTGTCGGGCAGCAGGGTCGAGACACTGTCTAGCCGACCAAGCGCTAACAAAGCCTGATCAAACTTTCTGTTCAGTTCTGGGGTCCAATCGATAGGCGGATGCGGTGGAAGCGGTGCAGGCACAAAAGCCTGTGCCTTCTCCCCCACCGTCGATATGGTCACGTATCTTCCCTGAATTTCTCTCTTCATCCTGCCTGCCTCGAAAGTAAAATAAGGCCCACTCTTATTTTAGACCCAACCACTTTCCTAAAATAATGAATTGGCCCGAAAAATTCAAGTGGAATGCCGAGGCAAGTCCCAAAAGTTGCTCTGCCCGGCGCTTGGAAAAGGATCAGCGCGGAGTCCCACAGTCTGGAGCTTTCCCGCCCGCATAGAGCGATCCACAGGAAGACCTGTAAACGCCATACCGTCAGAATTCCTCGGAGGGATGTTTCGGGAATTTTTCTCGTGGCTGTTTCTTACACTTCAGGGGGCCGGGGAAATTCGTTGTGATGAACCCCTCCGAAACGAGTCCTGTTAAGCACTCAAGCGTGCACCGCCTGTGAAAGCAGAATCCAAATAGTGCATTCAATGTCGACCAGCGGGACAAATCCAGAGCCTTCATCACTTCCATTACTTCCACGGCGCTGCTACTTGGTCGGTTGCGATCGCCCTAGCCAGCTAAACAAGGTTTGCCATTAAAATTATCAGAAAGCATCATCTGCACTAAATATGTACTCCAATCGATCTGCTTCAACCGCCAATACATAGGAGCAGTATATAAATTCCTCCCAGTCGAGGCTCTCAACAGGATGCAAAACACGCCCTGTAATACCTCCATCAAAATCAAGAAGAAATTCTGCCACATCGATATACTTATTTCTTAACCAAGTACATTCTATTATTTTTTTATCTCCATCCCCCCCCCAATGCACTGACCTGATCGGCGCTAACCGCCTTACTGAGAAACAAACAATATCCTCCCGACTCACAGATCAAGACGCTTTGACTCCGGGGCAGACTATTGTCACCAAAATGAAATTTTAACGCCAAGTCACTTTCACTTTCGAGCAACTCAACCTGAACATCAAGTTTCTGCCCATTCAAATGAACTGGACCATTAGTTGCTCGCTTAACATATCCGAGAATCTTAGCTGAAGTCGGGCGCTGATATTCCCTCTGGTTAAATGTCACCGTAAAACGGCTAAAGAAGCTTTCTACATCCCCCGACTGGGTCACACGGTCATCACCAACCAGCATCTCAACATTCTTAGTCAACCGATAACAACCTGAACCAATTTCCTCCGCCTGAGTCCGATAGAGTGTTCTCCATGAGTTATCGAGCATCCACTGCTTCAAACTACTATCACCCAGCGTATAATCACCATTTTTACATTCGGCTATCAATATGCTCTCACCACACCCACGTGCGGAATCAAGACGAACACGCAAGTGAGTGCCATCAGAAAGATCGCACCCATTGAGAAAAACACCAACTCCGCAAATCTGCTCTACCAGATCGTGGACATACTCTAGGACAAACTGCCCCTTCTCACACAGAGCCAAAACCTCCCACTCTCTTGTCAGGTCACATTGCTCTGGGACCTGGGCCTCATAGGGTGACTTCAGAAAGTTCCAAATTTGCTCAGGAACGTCTGATTTGTCCGACAAAGCACGAACCGTATCAACCTGATCCTGGGACGGCTCTGGCCTGGAACCAACTTCGTGCAGAGATTCGATAAATCGATTGATATTTTGACAGAGCTGACGGACCTGAAGTTGTTCAATGCTCTCCTTCACATAAGGGAATCGGACTTGAATGAGATCGTCCTTATCAGCCGTCTTTTGATAACAAGACAAACGCCGCTGAGCCATAGAGTTGACCCGATCAACCCTGCCCGTCTTCTGTTCAATACTGACCGGGGAACCGGAGAGCCCGTAGTGAACGACACTGTCGCAGAAGGTATGCAAGTCTTCGCCTTCTTGGAAAACATCGGTGGTAATCAATGCCAACGGATAGCCCGGCATACGAAACTTGCGCGCCTGTGCCGATCGACTACCAACGGTTTCGCCCGAGGCACCAATCACCGGAGAAACTGGATTCAGCTGATGGCTGACATAGGTACGTCGACGCTCGCGTGACTCGTCGAACACCCCCGGGATGTTGTTCCTAATGATCAGGTCCAACTGATCGGACAATCCCTTCAGTTCGCGATAAGTCGAGAACTCGTTGCATTCTGCCTGGCCTTTGAGGCATTGCATCAGATTGCGCAACCAGCTGCGCCGAGTCTCTGGGGTGAGTTTCTCCGCTCCCTGGCGCAAACGGGCAAGGTAGAAATCGACAATCCCATGCCCAGTGCGCAGGCAGAGGCTGACCAGGTGGCCATGGGTGTCTAGCCGGTCGAGCAGCTCAGCATCGCAAGACCCTGCCTTAAGCGCGTCGTAGACCTTCTGCTGCAACGGGAAAAGTGTGCTGGCCAGATCATGTTTGCGCAGCTTGGTGAATAACGTCTCCTGCTGCAGGTTACTCGCTAATGTTTCGAGGGTGATCTCAACCGGTCTAACACTCTTCTCGGTCGGCAGCAGGTAGTTAATCAGCGGCTCCAGGTCGACGGTCCCGGGCTGTTCGTTGTACCACTCGAGGAAACCAAGCTGGCAGGCCCAGTAGATATCTTGGTAATCCTCGTTCCGCGCACCGGTTATGTAGCGCCGTGTCCGCAACAAAATCTCTGGACCAGATGTGGTCAAAATCTCATCCAGACGGATTCCTTCTTCCTCCGCTAAAAACATGGTCCAGTTCAGCTCCATCAGCAAGCTGACCAGCTGATTCTTTGCCGTCAGATTTCTACGAAGCTGGTCCGGTGTAGTCAGCGTCAATTCATACGGAGATAGAACATTAGACACTCCCGACGCCAACCCCCCGCGAAAAAACCAAGTAAAAAGGGTATCATTCTTCGGCGGCTGGTTGTCCTCAGTGTCTCCTTGGGAGCCTTCTAAAAATTCCCCGCCTGAGATATCACCATCCTTCTTTCGGCTTTGCTCCTGATATGTGGCATAAAGTTTATCGAAAAACTCTCGAAGCAATGCGTGACCGGCCAACTGGTCGCGGATGTAATCGATCAACCATTCACTATAGTGATCGTCGAGCTTGCTCTTAAGCTCACCAACACTTTTGACCCGTCGGACGAAGACAAGCTGCTTTTTGCCGCTGTGCACCTCGTCAGCCAGTTGCTGACAGATTCTGTCCATTTTAGGGTGCGGCAGAGTCCTGCCAAGCTTTGCCTCCTTGTAGCTTTCAACAATATGGCCAACCACGTGACGGTCGCGTGCATCCTTTTCTACTTTCTCAACCACATCGCCATCGAACTGCACGACCTCGGCACGAGCTGTTTGAGCATAACTTTCGAAAGAAGCCATCATGCCAATCTGGTAAGCAGGACTAGCATCCTTTCGGTTGAGCATTTCACCCACCTTCTTCTGAACAAGGGCGGTAACCAACTTCTGCTCATCAGAACCGAGAGCTATCTCGGCCCGGGAGCCCCGACG
The DNA here is from genome assembly GCA_002868865.1 of Desulfuromonas sp. Taxonomy (GTDB): domain Bacteria; phylum Desulfobacterota; class Desulfuromonadia; order Desulfuromonadales; family Geopsychrobacteraceae; genus BM509. The sequence continues at coordinate 16,052 of PKUC01000037.1, forward strand.
GTGCTCATACCGATACATATTGCGGGTGTGCTGAACATTGTTAATTTCAAGGGTATTTAATCTCCGCACCATGAACCGCCGGAGATAATGAACTATTTCATCCTTCTGTGATGATTCTACCTTGTCCGGAATCAGTTCGCGTTTTCCGACTAGGCTTAACTGGTTACGCAGCTGGTTAATATCGCGATCGTAAGGGGTTGCCGACAACAGCAGTGCCTTATCGACTCGTGAGAAATAGCCCTTCTCGCCACTAAACCCAAGTACCCGCGAGAGAACCCGATTGCGATCACTGCTTTCGAAATTGTGCTTAAAATTGTGGGCCTCATCAATCACCACCAGATCAAATCTCGGCAGAACATAATTGAGCGCCCGTGCATACTGCTCTTTGACCTCTTGTTTACTAGACACAAGGCCCTGCCATTCACGAGCAGGAATCATTTTTTTCAGTTCTCGAACCTTCCGGTTCCACTCATCCTTTTGCGCGCTCTCATCGTTAGCCAGACTAATACTGAAGCTGTCCTTACCAACAAAGTAATCAGCATAATAACCCGTTGAGGCCATGCGTATCATTTCGGACACATTTCGGCAGCTGACCATCGGCACTGCAGACTTGCCACTCGGTGTGCGAATACGTAGCTGGGTCGCCAGAACATTCTTCTTGATAAAATGTCCGTACTCGCGCCCCCACTTCTCCTGCACATTGCGGCTCGGGCAGATATAAAGCACCTTAAGTGTTGGATTGAAACACCGCATCAAGGCGACCACAGCCAAGGCGACATATGTCTTCCCCATACCAACTTCATCTGCTAAGTAGCCAAGTCTCACTTCGGGATCGGCTACCATATTATACAGGGCGACCGCCCCTTTAAGCTGATTTCGAGCCAGTGTTTCGAGGGCCGGATCGCCGCCGGAGAGGTTGACAACTCGTTGAGCCGTAACCAGATCAAGAGGCTTCATCAATCACCTCCGCAACCGATGTCATGGCGACATATTCTTTTGAAAACTGATCTTCGAACCATGCGAAGAATCGGGTGCGCTTATCCGGGTCCTCTTGTTCCAACCGGATCGCCGGACCTGCCTTGAGTTCAGTCAGCAAAACCTCCACATAAACTAGTTGCGCTGCAACATTACCCCTTTCAGAAAAGCAGCCATCACGGTAGAGATCTCTTATCGACAGGATCAGAAGATAGGCGGTCACACCGTTATAGTTTTCTCCGGCCGTGTCACAAGCTCGCTCAAGCAGAGCGGGAAGGCTATCCATTCCTGCTCCGGTCAGATAATAGTCGAGTTGCACTTCATCCTGCTTTTCCAAAGCTGTCTGCAACCGCTGTCGAAACATGCGGAAGGCATGGAAGATTTCAGCGTATTCGCAGAAAAACTGGGTGTGCCCTGTCTCAGCTTGGTCGAAGGTCATTTCACCGCCCCGGTTGCTCAAGACAAGCAGCTGAACCTTGGCATTCATCAGCAGCAGCTGGCGACGCTCTTCCGACATTCCAGCATAAATTTCGAGAATCTGCTCCGGACTGAGGCTCGGCAGATCGATCGGTTTATGGGTCCAGCCGGTCTGCTGCAACAGCACTTTGTGCTCGGCGTAGGCTTCACCCGTCGCCATATTCTTCCCACAAACGGTCACCAAAGACCCCTGGTGCAACAGATCTTCAAGGGCCTCCACCGGCTGTCCGCAAAAACACTCAGCGCCAGTCAAAAGCCAGGCGCTGATAACCGTCTGCCCTTCAGCATTCTTGATATTGACCTCGTACTGTTGGTTTTGTGTTGTACGACCTTTGAGTTGTCGGTTGAGCCAGTCATAACTGAGATGCAGTTCCGGCAGGCACTCAGACTCTAAATGGCCTGCCACTGTAGCTGAACTGTCGGTGGTTGGATCGAATTTCTCAACGATCTCATGCTCAGCGAGCGACTCGAGTAATGGTTCAACTTTGTCAAGACGCACCAGGAAACCAGCCTCAACGTTGTCACGGAACGCCTTGTGGCTAAAGTTGACCGAGCCGACAAAGGCCCAGGCTTGACGACCGTTGTAGAAATGGTAAATCTTGGCATGTACGCGGCGAAACAATTCAGAGGTCATACCGAGGGCTTTGCCGATGTCAGAACGCCACCGAGCCCAGCAGATATTGTCTGACTTGTCGATATTCAGGTAGTATTCTTGACAACAGAGCGCCGTACCGGCTTGATCTAACGGCAATAGCATGCGGATCGATTCTACATCGAACAGCTCAAAGAACCTCTTGTGCAACGTATTGTTCGGGTCTTCGGAAAAGAATGGCGAAATAATCTCAAGAGTCCAATTCTGATCGTTCTCCAGACTGTTTCCCCACACTCCGTCCAAAAAGCTAAAGACGTCCTGTATACTGCCCGGCCCATAGTAGTAAACCGGCTCGGCAGCTATTGCTCCGCGGCATTCCGCTAAAAAAACACGTATCTTTTCAAGAGCAAAATCTGCATCGAGACTACGTTTTTCAACCAGCCAGTCAATGTCCTGACGTAATCCGTCTATAAAGATCTGCGAAGTTTCACCGGAGATGATCTCCTCCCAGTGCTGGGCTTCAATGTTTTCCCACCAGCCAGCCCGAGTCAGGTTGTTCGATCCTGCGGCAACCAGCAGCCGCTGCGGTTTATCCTCGCACTCATCGAGCAACAGATAGATGCTCTTGGCATGGAAGGCGCTGTTGCCTGAATTGACACCGTGACAGAGATATTCCATCTCCGGCGACCGCTCCGCGCTCTGCCGGAAAATCGGGAGATCATAAAAAACCTCAAGCTGCAGACCGGACTCACGCAGCGCTTCCCGAACCTGGAAGGTTTTGACACGATCGTCCGAGGAAAACGGCACCCTTTTGGGCAAAAGCAACGGAATAACATCAAGTTCAAAAAAATCGGGTTCGAAATTGAACGTCGTAAAAACTCCGGCGACAACTCTCTGGTCTCCGATCAACTGGGTCAATTGATCGGAAATGACAATTTTATCCATAAACAGTCCCCTCGAGATAAGTCCTGGCCATCGACAAATAGGAGCCGAGAAAATAGTCATAATCCCAGCGCTGTTCAAGCCGGTCTAGGCTAGCCAAAGCGGCGGTCTCACTTTTCACACGAACTCGGAGCTTGCCCATACTCTCAAGCTCGACCCAGGGTGCACCACTGCGTTGTTTCATCACGTGGCTATTGAGCTCAAATAATTTCTGTATTGTTCGTTTGTAATCACCTTCCTTGAGCGCATTGAGGGCGGATTGAATGGTCTCCTTGCGAGAGAATTCCTTCTCAGGTAGGTGTGTAGGGAGATACGAGTAGGAATAGTTCTGCATCTCCAGATTTCGAATAATGGTTTCTACATCCTCTCCGTCCTTACGACGACAGTAATGGAAGATGTTATTCAGAGCGACCAAGACCCGCTCGACCTGGCTGACCTCCTGCAAAGCCTGCTGCAATCCCCCTGAGAGTCCTGTCTTTTTTAAAGCGTTGACATAGGCATTCAGGACGTCGCCCTGCGGACCGGGCAAAGCCCCTTCTTTATGAAGCTGACAGGTTTTGTCCCAGAGTTCTCTTTGCAATGCGTGCGACTCTGATCCGACCATTAGCGCAGTGACCAGTTGTTGGCACATCTCCGGATTACCGATCGCCGCCATATACGCTTTAGCACATCGCTCAACTTCAGCCTTTTTCACTGAACGAGCCCTGAGCATCTGAAAGTAAACCTGTTTATCGAGCGACTGCTCAATTAACCGGACAATTGCCGTGCCCTTATCAGTTAATACCCGCTCACTCCCCTTAACCAGACCGGTATCACGCATGGCTGCCGAATAGAGCCCCCAAAGTCCGTAGCTGGCCTGATCACTCAGTATCTGCTCATCCGCTCCCATCCCTATATCGTAGGCAGATAATTTTTCGTCGCGAGCACGCTTGGCAACCCGGGTAATCCCCATAATTGATTTGGATTCTTCGGCAAAACGCAAATAAGCCGCAATCTGCTCATAACGCAGAAACGTCTCACGCACAGCTTTCTGCAGAGAGTCCTTGTCCGTACCGGCGCAAAGTTCGTTTGCCCAGTGAAAACCAAGCAGGGCTACAGCAAAACCTTCCAACGATGACGTGATGGTCGTCAGGTTACCAACCACTTGCCGACCGAAATAAGACCAGACCAGCTCGAAGCCAAGCGGATCTCGCGACCCCTTCGGCTTGGCGCGATCATCAAGAAGCGAGATAAAAGCCACTGTTTACCCCCTGAACCACAAAAGATCGTAACCACAGAAAACATGATGAAGCTATTACCGACTGGTAATCTTCCATTTTTTCCATTCTTCTTTTCCCTCAGCATCAGATTTTTCCGTGCGAGTCACCCTCTTCAAAGATTCTCTATGCAGATTTGTCATTGGCAAAAAAGACAACTTACCATTTTCTGCCAACATCCACTTTGGGTATCCCTTAAGTACAATGCCCTTTGTTTTCCCATCGTGGCGATATGGTGGCTCAGTTGGGGAGTTCATCAGGAAATATGGCTTCACATTCTCCCAGCGCCCCCCATCGTCGTGAAAAATCTGCTTTAGGCGTAGCGCTTTTGAACGCATTTGTGTATTACCCCAGCTGGTCACGCCTTTGGCTTCGATGAGAATCAGATGTGTGACACCATCAAGATCAAAAGCAATCAACAGGTCTGCATCTTCCTGCTGTCCCTGAATCATCCTCTTCTGCTTCTGTTCACCAGCGACTTTCTCCAACACGTTTTCATGGGAACCGCCAGGCCCGGAACCTTCAGGCCCATACACGGCAACATGCAACGCCGCATAGAGCCAATCGAGATGATAGTCCATTGCCACAAAAGCATCCTTGGGGACCATAACCCCTAATTTCTGACTCAATTGACCACGAAAAAACGGACCGAGCTGAAGTGCATCCTGGTCCTGCACATAAGCGAGCAGGAAATAGCGTTCCTTGGCGTTAAATGCCTTCAACCACTTAATTAGTTCTGACATCACTCCTCCAAACACCTATGGCAGCGCCATCAGCGCCACCTGACCATAACTAACCCAATTAATCCCCACACCCAGCACCGGCTTCTCCGGATCGATACGTCGCAGCGCTTCTACGTAACAGAGCAGTTGCGGCAGATGCTCCAGGAAGCGGACACTGCGCTCCTCGACTTGATCTGACTTGTGATCGATGATCCAGTACCCCTGTTCGGTTTCAACCAGCAGATCGATAAAACCCGAAACCACACTCGCCTGCTCATTGAGGACGAGGACCGACTGTTCGTGCTGGCAATGCACCGGCGTGAACCGCCTGCTCAACCAATCATTAAAACCGCCGACATGCGCCTGCAGAGCAGTAAACTGCTCCTCAGTCAAGGGATACTCCGCCGCGCGACAAACCACATCCCGGCTGCGATGACCATCGATCACCTCAAAACAGCGATGAAGCAGTGTCCCGCGTTCTGACGCCGTCAGGTCAAACGAAGTACTCAGCGCAGACGCATAGCTCTCTTCGATCAACGTTGTCGAATCAACCGCCACTTCTACCTCCAGGGCCGACGGTTGAACAGCGTCAGGGGTTAACCCTTCCGGCATCGCTCTAACCTGCAGGGCCCTCCGACCCAAAACCGGCAGATCCGGCATCTGGTCCAAGTCCTCACCTTCAAAAAGCGGATCACGGTCCTTGTCGAGTTGGGTCACACGACAATCGAAAGCTTGTCCCCCCAGGGTCAACTGATGACCGGACAAAGCCATGCCGGTATCGGCAATCAGTTGTTCCCAATAGGTAAAATCCTTACGCTCTTTGCCGTTATCCAAAAACCCCGGCCACTCCAGAATGATCTTCTCGCGCGCACGGGTCAGCGCAACATAGAGCAAACGCCGGGCACTATCGACATCCTCGGGCCAAAGCTGAGCGCGAAACACCTCATTTTTTTCGGGGGCAGCAAACTCAGGATAGAAATCCAGCCGGGCCTTTTCAAGGATGTGGTCAAGCTCAGAAAAATCCTCGTAATTGATTTTAAAATTCGGCAGCAGACACTTAATGTCGCTGTCTGTGCCACACACCGCAACCACCGGCCACTCACGTCCCTTCGAACGATGCCAGGTCATCAACTGCACCGCATCTTCGTCCAGAACCCGGGGATCCGGCTGAGCGTTTTCACGTTCGGCCCGGGCCTTAATCCAACAAAGGAAGGTTTTCAGATCGGTGCCGTGGTATCCGCTTGCAGCCAGAGCATCCCGGTTCGACGCGACAAACTCTGCCGCCTCATTCTCAAGACGCAACAGATTCGCGCGTGCCTGTTCACTGTCTGGCCAAACGGCAACCCGGCCATAAAGATCGAGCGCATCAATCACCCCGGGCAGAAGAGAAGCGGGCAGTCCCTCATGACAACCGGCACGCAACGGACGAAGGGCATCCAAAAGTGAACTCTCCGGTTCTTTGCCCTCAAGCATCAATTCGATGGCAGACTGCAGGGATTCGGTCCCCAGCTCAGTCACCGACAGGTACAGAGCCGCATGGCGATCGAGAGGGTCAGCAACATAGCAGAGAGCGTAATACGCCAGCTGCACAATCCGCGATTGAAACCACCCATCGGCACCGATCCGTGCCCGGATTCCGAGCCGCCGCAACGCTTTTGCATAAACTTCCAGTCGCGTATTGGTGGGGCAGATAATGGCGACATCGCCCCCGCGAATCGGCCGAGTCTTTTTGAGTGCCTTGTCCCACACACATGTTGCAGGATCATCAAGCAGGGCCTTGATCCGGGCCACGGTATGTTCCGCCCGGTAGCCGTTATTGCTTCGCGCTCTAAACTCCATGACATCCAGCGCCCCAAGCTGACTTGGAAAATCGGCCTTGGGTTCAAGTGCTGTATAGCTGCTGCCAAACAGACCGGTCCCCAGACCGTTCACCCACGCCATCAGCCCGGGATGCGAGCGCCAATTGGACACCAGCGGTGCCACCGCCTCGGAGTTCTGGTCCTGCAGTTCCTCCAACAAGCGCGAATCCGCATCCTGAAATCCCATAATCGCCTGTTTAAGGTCACCGACAATCAGGGTCGGGACTCCCGCCCGGTACAGGCTCCACAGCAGTGCAAATTGCAGTGGATTGGTGTCCTGAAATTCATCGATCACCAGACAGTCAACCCGTGCCTTAAGGGCCGTCAACACCTCGGGCTGCTCATCAAGAATCGTAAATGCCAGTGCGAGCATATCGGTGTAATCGACCAACCCACGCTCCGCTTTGCCCTGCGCAAATCGGGAGAGCGAATCCTGCGCCGCCCCAAAGAGAGCACGCATATGGATTACGGATTCATCCAAGGGCCCAGGATGTGCCAAAAGACCATCAGCCGCTGACATCACATCACACGCCAAGCGCTCATAATCCTCAGGGAGAGTATTGCGCGCCGTCGAGGTTTGTAGATTCCGTAGCCGATTCCACAAAAACCATCTGTCTTTAAGAGCTCCATCCTGACCCGCCCGCCGCAGATACTTATGGTCATCGCGCAACGACCGGGCAACACCTTTTGTCTTGGCCAGCCCCCCGACATCCTGCGGGAACTGCTCTAGCAAAGACGCAATGGCACGCTGCAGGGCTTCGGTCAATTGCTCTGGATCTTTTACGGGCCCATAGTGTTTGCCGATCAACTCAGCAGCCCAATGAGCCAGCGGCATCTCATCGACCCCCGGACCGAGGGTCCGCAGCCGCCGGATCACCTCTAAAACCCGATCCCGAAACTTTTCCTCTTCTCCTTTACCGCTGGTAAAGTCCCACTGATAACCATACCGATACAGATCGCCCATGATCCCTTCGGCCTTATCGGTGGCCGCCAGCGCCAGCCGGACCAAAACGCCCTGTTCATCCTCAGTCAGCAAGCGCGGCAGCGGATTAAACCCGGCATCGAGAGCAAACTCGGTCAGAATCCTCAAACCAAAGGAGTGAATGGTCGAAATGTACGACTGATCAAGGCCAAGGGCATCCTCAAGCCGCCCTTGCGTCACCAACTCGGTCCGGATCCTCTCGCGCAATTCCGACGCAGCCGCTTCGGTAAACGTCACGGCCACAATCTTCTCCGGAGCGACTTTACGCTGCCGGACCCACTCGGCCAGACGCGTCTGAATGGTATAGGTCTTACCGGAACCAGCCCCGGCCGGAATAATGGTCAATGCGGGTAAACTCATGCGTCCTCCCCCTCAACTGGATGCATAAACAGTCTGAGCAGTGGGCTATTGTCGAGAGCATAGAGCTTGATTCCGGCGTTCTTGTCGTACCATTTTTCATCATCGGCTCTATTCAGTCTCACCCTGCCATTCTGCATCTCAACAAGACGCTGCCGGATCAATTGAAGGGCCTGGCTCGACACATCACCCGCCAACTCTTCGATGTCGTCCAAACCGGCCTGCAACCAGCTGTCGGTATCGGTCAGCACCACCTGATCATTCAACAGATAGTAGAGGACACCGATCTCTTTGGCCTGCCGGATCGCCTGCGCGGTTCCGGTCTCCTGCTCCGATTTAACCCCACCGGTCTCAAGCATAATCCGGTAGAGCGAGGCCTGGCTGTCATAGGCCGCCTGCATCCGCTCTTTACGTTTTTTACTCTTGCTCTTCTTGTAATCGACAACAAACAGACGACCGTCCGGCAGACCGAGCAACAGATCGGCGGCACCGTGCAACGGAATCCCTTCAAGCTCACCCTCCAGCCAGACTTCGGCCCCAACAACGCGTGCTCCCAACTGATCGAGCAGCGCGCGCCACCGCAGGGCCGCAACCAGAGTCTCGTTCTCCAAATGGTTGCGCTCAACCTGCCATTCCGGCCCAAGCAAAAACGGTTTGATGGTCATGATCGCCTGATTCAACAACCCCGGAACCCGCTTTCGAATCTCTGCCTCTGTGGGCAATTCCGTCCCGACCGGGAAAAGCCACTCAAACACAGCGTGGGCCAGCGTCCCCTTGCTCGCAACATCGAGTTATTCCGGGGCCCACTCTCTCGGTTCCAAACCAGAGCGCCCCAGCACCCAGGCCAGAGGCGACACCATCAGGGTCTCAAGACGGCTTGGCGACATCGGATAGAGCGTGCCGTCTTTCTTTTTGTGTCGCGCCAACAGGTCGCTGCCTAAATTCAGATCGGACACCTGACAGACCCGGGGTAAAACCGGCGGTTCAGACTGCGCCAGGCTCAGCCCAGCGGCCCTGTTCCGTCCGGTATCAGTCTCCAGCTCACAGATAAGATCTTCGGGTTCATCAGCGCCGAACAGCTGCGCCATAAAGGTTAAGCTCGCCGCAGGGGCCAAAGCCGTCCCATCGGCCTGACGGCGGGAGAGCAGAAAATGGATTTTTTCAGTCGCGCATTCCAGCTGCCTGACAAACAGCTGGCGATTGAGTTCAGCGCGTTCGCCGGGAGTCTCGATCGCCAGGGCAGACTTGCTGCGCAGCATCTCAAGATCTGCCGCCGAAAAAACAGCAGAGCCGCCCACGTTCCTGGGATAGTGCCCTGCATTAAAACCCAGAACAAACAACTGTCGGACCGAACGCCAGGGCTCCTCCGCTTCAGCAAAAACGGTAATGCCCTCCCGTGTCCTTGGTCCTTCAATGGTCCGGGTCTGTGACTGAGGGGTCACCCGGGTTAAAAGCTCGTCCCAGATTGGGGTCCTTTGCTTCTTGAGCTCAGTGGTCGCCGTTGCAAGCCCCTCTCGGGCCCGATCGATCGCCGCGGGGTATGGACTCTCCGGATCCAGCAGTTTCTCTGCCTCGGCCAGGACATGCAGCGCCGCCTCCGTTGTGTCTGCGCCCTTCACCACAGCAGACAAAAACGGGGCACTGTTTGGCGGCCAGGCCATCTTTTCTAAACGGAAATTTCCATCCATCACCGCCTGCGACAAGACCAGGCCAGCCTCTCGCCCCCACGACAGCAGCGGCGAGCAGAGAAGCGCCGCCAGCGACATAGTCGGAGCTGGTCGTTTCAGAACTTTAAGGAGATAAAAAACAAATTCATGTCCCAGGTCGCGCACCGACTCATGTCGACTCAGCCCGGACAATGGCAATCCAGACCGACCAAACACATCATGTATGGCCTGAGCGTAGATCTGATTTGAGGGCAACAACAGCCCGATCTCGGACAGCTCCGTATCGGAATCGCTATCACGAAGCTGCTGAATCATTCCGGCAGCAACTTCAGCTTCCTGCAGATAATCACGTACGGCCATCCACTGAAGCGACGCATCCAAAGCAGAGACCCGATCTGTTTTTTGGTACAGATGATTCTGCAAAACGCTCAAACTTGCTGTTTGATCAGTGCAACTAGGGCGCTGCAATGCAGCATCGAACAGCGCCTGCAGCGCATCATCTGCCAGTGAGGTCGCCCGACGATTCAGTTCATCGACCAGCGCCTGCTGCCAGGGATCAAGTAAGCAACCCTCCGATGGGGTATAAACCCTGACCGGCCTCAGAGCCGTGTCAGGATCAGCCTTAAGAACATCGCCTATAACCACAAGCTCCGGGGGCAAGCTGTACCCCATGGCCGCATGGAGCTCAGCAAGCTCGGCGTAATGGCGCTGACCGCGTACCGACAACGCCTGGGTCTCTATATCCTGCAGAACGCCCTCAGGGCCGACCGCATGCACAAGACGCCGCAATTCCCGGTCGAGGATATCCAGGGTTTCAGTTTCGGCCAGCGAAAGACTCCGGGCCCAAAAGGCCCCATCCATCTGGCTGGCGGCTGTCTGAAGAGCCGAACTCCAGCTTTCCTCGGGCACATCTAAAAGATAAGAGGAGCGGACATGCTCCAGAAGTTCCGGCCACGATCCCACCACTAGGCCAAGGCCGGGACGGAGAGTCGCAACATGGCGACGGACCCGGCGAGCAGCCGAACGATCCGCGCATAAAAGAAATGATAGTGTCGACAAAACCCCTCCTTCTCTCAGTTCTAAAAACGATGCCCTTCGCAGGGCCACTCTGAAAAAACGCTTTTATCCCCTTGTCCTGACGTCCAAAAGACTCCAGGGCACAATACCATAAGGACCCTCTAATCAACAGTAATTCTTAGGACAACTCAACTCCGATAGCAACTCATCATCTTGCTTGCAGTTGCGGCAAACTCCTGTCGCAGCGACTCCGGTGCAAGAACCTCAGCACCCTCACCAAAACTCAACAACCACCAACGCAGTTGGTGCGTATCGAGAACCTGTGCCTCAACCAGAAGGTCGCCATTGCCCTGCTCCGTGATCGTTTGCGTTTCGCTCAAGGGGCTCTCATGTAAATGCATGCCGGCCTGTTTGTTAAACAGAACCCGGATCGCAATTGTCGCCCCATCCGACACCGGAAACCCAAGTGCCCCACCCTTTAAGTAGCTGTCCAGAGAAAACCCCTCCGGCTTTTTAACCAGTTGAAAACCGATGTCGATCGACTGAAAACGGTGCACGGCCAACAGCTTGATGTCCTGATAATCCCAGAGCGTCGCCACCAGATAGAGCACCGGATCGGCAACAACGAGCCCCAAAGGATTGACCTGATACTCGACTGGAGCAGCGTCCCCCCTGCGGAGATAGGTCCCCGTAAAGCGCCGGTCCCGAAACAGGGCCTCGTAGATCTGATCGAGGAGATCAGGATCGATATCAGGCGGGTTCAACGGCTGGCTACGGGGCACAACCCGCACCTTGTCCGGCCAGCCGCAGTAGCTCTCCCCCCCGAGGTCTTCAAGAACGGCTTCGGCCCGCCGCAGGTTTGGCCCCAGCGACTCAAGGCATGTTTTGGGCAACAGCCGTCCCATAAATTCACCGACCATCTTTAACGTCAGCGCCGCTGTGCGGTCCATCCCGGGGATATCAAACGACAAAGCGTGACGATCCCACCGCCACGAGATCGGCTTGCCCGGTTTGGCCGTCACCGGGAAAACCTCCATCAGCTCTTTAAGGTCCCGCTGCACAGTTCTCAGATCAACGGCAAACCCCTCATTCTCAAGCTCTTCTCTGAGTGTCGCCGCATCCTTGGCGCGCCGGGTAGGAAGCAATTGCAGCATCTTCCACTGCCGCAGCAGCGCATAATATTTTTTCGACTTTGTCATCGTGTAATCTCCTACCGCAGCTTAACGACAAAATGCGTCGCATTCAGAATCCTACGCTCGATTTCTGACAAAAATTTTTCCTGACACACAAAACGACACAACTTGTCGCTGCACTATGTTTTTTTGGTCAGCATCATGACCATTTCAACTTGGAGGACACCATGATCGAACCCTTTGAACAACTCACCATCATCCGCTATATCCAGAACATCCTGGCGCGGGACCTCTCATCTCAGGCATTCAAGGAAATCTGCGACTTTCTGGAAACGGGCATGCCCTTTCTCGGTATCGAGGGAAATCTCGATGACATCCTCGATACCATCGACGAGTACCAAAATGCCGTCAGAAAGAACACGGGCTCCCGCAGCCTCTTCAGAGCGCTCCATCTTGAAATCAATGCACTATTACAGCAGCGGATCAACATCATCAAAGATGCTCGGTCCGGGGCCATCGAAAAAAACATCCGAACAATTTCTGACGAACTGGAACTCGACCCGATCGAAGCTGATTTTTTCGCTCTGCTGGTCCGTTATCGGACCCATGACCAGCTCTATTCCCTGCTGAACGATCTCACCAGAGAACACATCGGAATTCTTGATCTTTGTTCAACCTGTATTGGGAAAAATCGCACACCACTTGCCGAACGTCTCGGGCAGGGCAGTCGGCTGATCACGACCGGCGTCATCATCCAGAAATCGCGCAGCGGCAAGGACCTTGACGATCATTTTGACGTCACTGATATTATTTCCTCCGCCATGCAAAAGACCCTCAACAACCTGGAGGATGTCCGGACCTATATTCTCGGCACCCCCCAGCCCCACACCCTCGAATGGACCGACTTTGATCATCTCGGTCCGACACGCGACAAACTGGCCGCCTTTTTAACCGAAGCAACGCGAAAGAAAATCCCAGGCGTCAATATTCTGCTATGGGGTCCTCCCGGCACCGGCAAGACTGAATTCTGTAAGACCCTCGCCGCCCAACTGAACCTCAACCTGTACTCTCTTGGTGAAGTTGATGACGAAGGCGATGAACCGAACCGTAAAGAACGCACCAGCGCCCTGCAGATCGCTCAGAATTTACTCCGGCACCAAAGCAATAACCTGCTGCTGTTTGATGAAATGGACGATCTGTTTGAAAATAAAGGGATAGCCATGCTCTTCGGAGCCAAGTTTTCATCCGGTTCCAAAGTCTTTACCAATCGCCTGTTCGAAAACAATCCTGTCCCCACCATCTGGACCATCAATCAACCGTCACATCTTGATGAAAGCGTAATCAGGCGCATGGCCCTGGCCATCGAGATCAAGGTCCCAACAGCCACATCGCGAAAAACGGTTTGGAAACGACTGCTGGATAAAAACAATCTGTCGGTTCCGGACGACGCACTCACAAAACTCGCCGAAATCGAGGTTTCACCGGCGGTAGCCAGCAACGCGGTAAAGTTTGCTGGAATCGTTGGATCGTCTTATGACGATTTCCATTTTGCGACCGAGGGCATCATCAAAGCCACCAAAGGACGCGCCCCCAAGCCCACCTTAAAGAACGACGGACCCTACCTCCCGGCATTGATCCACACCGACACCGATGTCGGCACACTGGCCGATCGTCTTGCAACAACGCGCGCCCGTGATTTTTCGCTATGCCTTTACGGACCGCCCGGCACCGGCAAGTCAGCCTACGTGCGCTACCTGGCCGAACGAACCCAAATGCCGGTGTTGTTTAAGCGCGCCTCGGATCTTCTTTCGACCTGGGTGGGTGGAAGCGAAAAAAACATCGCCACTGCCTTCGAAGAAGCACAGGACAAAGAAGCGTTTTTAGTCTTTGATGAAGCGGATTCGCTATTAAGCGACCGGCGCTATGCGCGTCAATCCTGGGAGGTGTCCCAAGTCAACGAAATGCTCACCTGGATGGAGAGCCACCCCCTGCCTTTTGCCTGCACCACCAATCTCAAAGAGCGGCTGGATCAGGCTGCGATGCGCCGCTTTACCTTCAAGTGTCACTTCGGCTATCTCACGTCGGACCAGGTGCCGATCGCCTTCCGGCACTTCTTTGGGCAGAACTTGGGTCCTAACGATGCCAGAAGGCTATCGACCCTCACCCCTGGCGATTTTGCCGTCGTCCGCAAAAAAATCCGTTTTTTCGAAAAAGAGCAGAGCAGTGCACAACTGATTGATCTACTTCAGCAGGAGGTCGAAGCCAAAAACGAAATTCATCAACGCACCATCGGGTTTTCTCTGTGATAATCGACTGCAACAAGGAGCCGATAGTACTCGGTCCCGAAGGGCACGTTCTCTGGAACAGGGCCGTCGCCATAACAGAGGATTGTCCTGCCATCAGAAAAGAAGCTTACTTGCGCCTCACGGAGATTCTGGTTCACTACCCGGACATTGATCGCATCGAAAAATACCTGTTCGAATTCGACAAGGACCCAAGGGGCCCCTCACGAAGTCAGGCGTATCTGCATTTCTTGCGCGCCAAGCTAAGCCAGATGACATCGGATCAGTGGCATCAACAGCCACACCAACATTTCGACGAGTACATGCAGGTCATCACAGACAGAATCAAGCAGAAGCCGCTTTACCATGAAGCGACTCTCGATCTGGCCCGGACCTGCATAAAATACGGCCCCCATGACCTCAGCGAGTGGGGGCATGTTATCGAGCAGAACTATCGAATCTTTTTAAATCTGCAATGGCAGCCGCCTGCCCCACTGTTCGAAACGTATTTTAATTCCGATGATCCCACTTACGAAACCGAGGCTTTAAAACGCTTTCATCTGGTTTTGAATGAGCTCTTGCTGATCATAGCCCGGTCAGCTTCACCCAACAAAGATCGCCAAAGACAACCGTGACCATGGTCTTTACGCGCCGCCTTCAACCGCTCCAGCATAGCATCCCGGCCCGGAAATTCGACTTTTCCCACCGGGAAGAGGCGTCACCTGAATCTGGGTGCCGATCCTCTCTTTGAGCGCGTTGACGTGTGAAATAACCCCGATCAGCTTGCCGTCCTGCTGCAGACCCGCGAGAGTTTCCAAGGCGGTATCGAGGGCTTCCTCGTCCAGCGTGCCGAAGCCTTCATCCAGAAACAGCGAATCGACCCGGACGTTTTTGCTGGCCATGTGAGATAACCCCAAGGCCAGGGACAGGCTCACAACAAAGCTCTCTCCCCCAGAGAGGTTCTTGGTGGACCGAATCTCACCGGCCTGATAGTTATCGACCACGTTCAACTCCAGGGGCTGAGCCGTGTCGCGGGTCAACAGATAGCGGTCGGTCATTTTCTGCAGTTGCCGGTTGGCGTAACCGACCATGATCTCAAACGTGAGCCCCTGAGCAAAATTGCGAAACTTCTTGCCGTCTGCCGAGCCGATCAAGTCGTGCAGGTTGTCCCAGCGGCGACACTCTTTCTTCTGGGCGTCGATAGCCGCCTGCTTTTCCTTAATCCGCTCTTTTGCCGCCTCATTCTCTCTGATCTCGTGATTCAGAGCGGCAATATCATCCCGCATCCCGTTGAGCGCAGCCTCGTTCTCCTTGAGCTTCGGTTCGAGCTCTTCGAGCGACTTGTCGGTGACCTTACGGGCTTCCTCCGTGCGCAGACGTGCCTGCCGATCGTTCTGTCTGGCACTGAGGTCAGTGTGCCGATCATCCAGCTCCTTGGCTCGTACAGATAGGACGTTTCGCTGCTCTTGGGTCAGTCTGGCCTCAAGAAAAGCAGGCTCGTCTGCAAAGCCTGCCGGGACCAGGGCTGTCAAAAAATCGTTTTGTGCTTTTAGCAACTCCGGTTCTCTGCGCTCGATGCGCGTCGTTAACGATTCGATCTGGGTTCTGGCCGTTGTCAGCTGGCGCTGCAGCTCGTTGTTGAGCTCGCGTGCCTTTTTCTCGGCCACCTCAGCTGCGGCGATGGCTTCACTCAACCGCGCCTCTTCGGTGTCTGGTTGTTTGTCGCCATAGAGCTGTTTGCGCTGCCCCTCTACGGCCGCCAGATCCTTTTGCCGTTGCGTCAGTTGCTTTTGCTTTGCCGCCAGGGCCGAGCTTTGCGTATCGATCACGGCATTCAGACGTTTCAACTCGCTATCGATCTCGCTCCGCTGTTTTTCGATATCGGTCTTCTGTTTGACCTGCTCCTGCCAGGACGTCAGTCTCAACCGGAGGGTCTCGAGCACAGACTCGATCCCTGACTCCGGCAGGTCAGAGATACCAAGGGGCTTAAGCTTTTTGGAGACAGACAGCTTGAGGTCAACAAAGTCGGCCCCAAGCTTTGTGAGGGTTTGCTTCAGTTCAGCGCAGGTTTTTTCAGCGGCCCTTTTGTTATTAGCGGCTTCGACTTCCAGCTTCTCGCTGTCATTCAGGTTGTTGCGGGCAGCGGTTTCCGCCTGTTCCAGCTTATTGATGGTGGCTTCCAGGGCTTCCGCCTTGTCGATCAGTTCGGTCAGGGTTTCAATCTTTTGCTCGATCTCATCAAGAGCCGGAATATTCCCTTGTGCATAGGGATGCTCGACAGCGCCACAGAGTGGACAGGGTGTGCCGTCTTCCAGTTTGGCCCGATGGTCTTCAAGCTCTGCGATTTTGGTTCGATACGCCATTTCACGCAGCAGGGTCTCCTTCTCGATGCGATATTCCCGCAGTAGTTTCCCCTCCAGCAGCGCGCTCAGAGTATTCTTTTCTTGCCGCAGATTTTCAGCGGCGGATTTCAGCTCCTGTTGTTTGAAGGCGCATTGCCTGGTGGCGTCCTCCAGTTTTTTAACGGCTCCTGATGCGGCCGCATCGGCCATTTTGAGCTCCGCTTCTTTCTGTGTAATGTCCCCCTGTTTGCTAAGCAGGTTATCAAACTGCTCTTCAATCCCGGCAAGCCCGCCGATCAGCCATTCGTCCTTCGCATTGATTTTGAGGTACTGCTCTACGCCCGCCAACGCTGTCTCGGCTGTGGTCCTCTGTTCTTGTGCCGTCTGCCTGGCCTGCTTGTCGGTGTCGATCTTTGCGGCCTCTTTGGCACAATCCTCTGCTCCTTCTTCGACAGCCTTCGCCAGTTCGGTCCTGGTTTGATCGAGTGAGCGGACCTGCTGGATCAATGGGGCCGCTGTTTTGAGCGCGTCTTTGGCCTGCTGGGTGGTCCGCTCGGCGGCTGTGAGGGCTTCGGCTTGATCGTGGGCTGAGGATTCACGGTCAGGAAGTGCAGCCCTATCCGTTGCCAAGGCGGCCTGGTCATCCGTCTGTTGTTGACGGAGGGCACTCAGTGTGGCGTATGCACCGTCCAGTGCGGCAGCGCTCAAAGCTCGTTCCAGCGTGTCACGATCCGGCTTAAATGCGTCCATATCACCCTTCAGCTTGTTCCCTTCTTCGGCCAAGCCACCGATCTCCTTCTTTAACCCATCGATGGTGGTCAGCCAGGCGACGGCCTTTTCAATCACGGTGGATTGGGCGGCCATCAGGGACTCGTCCTTTTGCCTGGCTTCGAGTGCCTGCTGCTTCTCCTGTTCCTGCTCGGGCTCAAGAATCGTGATGCCAGCCGTTTCTGCCAGGAGCTGTTTGAGCTGGTCTCTCTCATCGCGCTGTCGTTCGTGGACCCGTATGGAGATCTGACTGTAAATCTCAGTGCCAGTAATCTGCTCCAGAATCGGTGCCCTGCCATCGGGCGCAGCCTGAAGAAACGCGGCAAATCCTCCCTGGGCCAGCAGCATCGAGCGGGTAAAACGATCAAAGTCCATGCCGGTCGCGGACTCGATCCGGTCGGCGACGCCCCTGATACTGGCCTCAAAGATTTCACCAGTGTCGGCATTGGCAATCTCGTGCTTTGGAGCCTGGAGTTCACCATCAGATTTTTTACGTGCTCGGCGCTGGCTCCAGTGGCAGCGGTAGCGCCCTTCTTGCGTTTCGAAGGTCACCTCAGAAAAACAGTCCCCGGTCTGGCGGGACATAATTTCATTGCCGCTTTTCGTGACCCTGGCAAGCCTGGGAGTCCGCCCGTACAGAGCCAGACAGATGGCATCAAGGATTGTGCTTTTCCCAGCACCGGTCGGCCCGGTGATGGCGAAGATGCCATCGGCCGCATAGTCCGGATGCGCCAGATCGACATGCCATTCCCCCGCCAGTGAGTTCAGATTTTTAAACCGGACCTGAAGTATCTTCATGGTCGTCCCCCTATTCCGCCTGCCGGTCGTGCTGTGCAAGTGATTCACAGACTTCGTTGTAGGCCCGGGTTAGCTCATCCCTCTGGTCTTCGGGCACATCATGGGCGGCAAGGCAGCGCTCAAAGACCTCTGTTTCGTTCAACTCATCAAGAGTCTCCTCGTTATGGGTTTGGCCCAGCACCCGATCAATGATGCGGTTGTTCTTGATCCGCAGGATGACCATTTGTGTCCCGGCGGTCTCAGCCTCCAGACGTTCCCGCAGATCGCCGATTATCTCCGTGCCGTCATAGACTACCTCGAGCCAGCCGTCATAATCGGCTGCCGACAGTTCGAACATGCGGCTTTGAATCTTGTCCCAGTTGCCCTTGATCCGTTCGAGCTTCTGGAACATCGGCACCTCGATCAGCTCAACCGACGCCGCAGTGCTATTGAACGCGATCTGGCAAATGCTCTTTTGCTGTTTTGCCTCTCCAAACCCCATGGCGATAGGAGAGCCGCTGTAACGGATGGTTTCAAGTCCGCCGACCTTCTGCGGGACATGCAGATGCCCCAGCGCCGTATAATCAAAACAGTCAGGAAAGATCATGCTGGTCACATGCGCCAGCGACCCGACATAAAGCTCGCGGACACCATCCCCATCGGCGGTCTTGCCTCCGGCGGTAAACAGGTGCCCCATACCGACGATCGGGATCTCTTCGCCCAGCTCTGAACGGGTCTGCACTGCCAAATCACCGACCGCCGCATAGTGATCCTTCAGGCCTTCCACCAGCTTGCGGCCCTTATCATCCACGGTTTCTCCGGACTCGGCCGAGCGGATATCGCGATCACGGAGGTAGGGCACGGCGCAGACGATCAGCTCGGGCTGCCCGTTTTCATCGTGCAGCACCAGAACTTCGTCCCGAACCTCATCAGCACAGCGGCCGACGACATGCACATTAAGGGCTTTAAGGAGCTCACGGGGAGCGTTAAGAAAGGACGGGGAATCGTGGTTTCCTGCGACAATCACGATATGACGGCAGGGCGAAGCGGCAACGCGGCATAGGAACCGGTAATAGAGTTCCTGGGCCCTGTTGCTCGGCGTACTGGTATCAAAGATATCCCCAGCCACCAGCAGCGCGTCGATGTGTTGCTGGTGAATTGTTTCGGCCAACCAGCTTAAAAAGGCTTCAAACTCCTCGTAGCGCTTACGGCCAAAAAGAGTCCGGCCGATATGCCAGTCGGACGTATGGAGAATTTTCATTTCACCCCCCTAAATACCGCGATACAAATGGAGTCAAATTGCGATGAGCTTATTTGACACAAATCTGACCAACTCGACTAATTTCACAGAGCAACACCTCAATGCGCTCTAGCAGAGAGGAGCGTAGGGCCTCTGGTGCAATGGTCGGTTTTTCCTTGAGCACGTAATAGCACATCATTTCGTAGCGGCCATTTTCCTTGGCTTTCAGTTCCGATAAGCTTACAAACAGCTTTGCAGATTTAAGCTGCCCTCGAACCTCCCTTGCACGACGGATCGCATCAAAGGTCAGCTTCATAGCCAGCTTTCCTTCCTGGGTCGGCGCGAACAGAATCTGGTAAAGCCCTGTCGATTCTGCCAGAGGCACATCAGCATTAGCGTAAACCTCTCCATGCACATTCCCGATATCAGAATCCTTGAGAGTAAAACCATTCTCTTCAAGTAGACTGGCTACTTCTGCTTTCATTCCACTCCAAATGTCATGATAAAACTTTTGATGTTGGGCAAGAGCATTCCTGTAATCCGCCATGACAATCCTCCCTTTTTTAAGTTTAAATCAGGGATATTAGCCCACCAGAGAGACCGAATACGTCACACTAAGAACCACTCCTGCAATTGCTGGTTCACCTTCAGTCGAACCCTCTGATTATGGACTCCGCGCAATATCATCTCGCTATCAATTTCTGTGCGCCCGATACCGCAAACCGGCAATGATGACTTCGCCTCAACGAGAAATCTTTCGCTTATGACATCTCCGGAATAGGCCTCACCCCACCAGTTCAGAATTCGCTCTTCTGCCTTTTCTAGCGCTTCCGCAGAAGGTAACTTCCCCGACTTGCTGTTGTTCACTTTTGGATGAGCTGGCATCAAATTCCATAGGTCGTTATTGGGCCAATGGGCAAAAGGCAGGCAATGGTCAACATCAAAATCATGACGTAAAGCCTTTCCAGACCAGACACAATGAATTGATTTCCCCCTTGATCTCATGCCGTCTATTATTGATCTGACTTCACTGGTATTGCGTTCAGCGTCAAACCAGGCCAGATGTCTGAGGTAATCCTCAAGGGGATGTTTGCGCTCTGCCCTTAAATCGTACCCTTGCATCAGTGAGCACCATTCACTGACAACCGCTGGCTCAATCCAGCAGGCGTATTGGCTCATCGCATTCCACAGGGCCACGGGCACTTTGAAGGTTCCAAAGGAGGACAAGAATTCGCTATCCAGCCTGAACGATGGAATCATGCTGTCCGTTGCTTTTTCGCATGGGAACACCGGCTCATCGCTGTTCGGATAAGTCGTATAAAGGGCAGGCATTTTCTTTATCGTGTTCCGTGAGTCTCTTATGGCCATAAAAAGATTACGGGCATCTTGCCCTTCAAACGATGCCCCAACGCGAAGGTCATATGGCGACACGTCCTTTAACGCATTAAATCCCTCTTTGACAAACCCCAAGCCCGCAGTTGAAGATGGTTGCTGCAAATAGCCTGCATCCAGCACAAGGGGCTTGAATGCTTTGACCCAATAGAGCGCAACCAGACCAAAGGGCAGTGTGACATAGTCCGCATCTCGGCAAAGAACCGCCCCCTGAGCTCCATCGGCAATCCTCAACAGAACCCGCAACAGCGCCAGCTTGTATGTCGATGATTTTGCATCGTTGATGATGACGTGGCGCAATAACGGCAGAGCGCCCGTCCCATCATCGGGCAACCTGAAGACAATAACCTCCCAGGAAACGTCTTTTCGCCCCAACTGGTCATCAGAAACTGATTCCTGTACGACTTCCAGCACATGACCATTGGCGAGCTGATTCAGCTCCTGCGAGGAAACTGGATGAAACTCTCTTCCATCACCCGCCGGGCCATGTCTGAGGGAGATAATCAACTTTCCTCCGGGCTTGAGCAGGTTGACCAGTTTACGGAATGCTCTTTCTCGATCAGCTGGCTTTACGTGCATCCAGACAGCGCTTAAAAGGATGAGATCAAATTTGAGGTCAAGCCGGTATGTTTCAGACAAAGCGGGGAGGGTATCGTTAATCCATTGAATTGAAGCTGAGCCTCCTATCGACTGGGCTTTTTCAAGCATCCCCGCCGCAGGCTCTACGGAAACGACCTCATGGCCTTTGCCCGCCAGCCAGCGCGCATCACGACCGGACCCGGCCCCAACATCCAGAATTTGTGATTTTGTAGAAGGGAGATGCTGCGCCCACGAAGCGTGGACCTGCTCGGGGTCCAGTCCTTCGTATTGCTGGAACAGTGAATCAACGTTGCTGGAGTAATAACTGGTCAATGCTGTGTTCCTGTTGTTGTTATTGATAGACACATTAGACGCTTAGCTATTTGGGGGGGATTTCTAAGACGTTCCTAAGAATTCAACCAAGCATCAGCTTCTGAAACTTTATTAACCTCTACTTAAATTCACTGCTGTCCCACAGTTTGATCAATAAATAGAAGGCTCGGAACCCGTTTGTGTTATAATGATTTCGCCAAAAAACACAATAACGACAAGGAGTTCCAAGCCATGGCACATTGTAGCACCGTTCTTTCACAAATAGTACGAATTTTCCCGAAACATGAATTTCAATCTCTGGCGAACACGTATCACGCCGGGCAGAAATTCCGCTCGTTTTCCCGCTGGATGCAGTTCGTTGCTCTGATGACCGCCCAGTTGACGGGTCGTGACAGCCTGCGGGATATCGTTGAGAACATGTCCGCTCAAGCTGGCAAGCTCTATCATCTCGGAATTAAGCCGTTTGGACGGTCAACTTTAGCCCGAACCAACGAGACGCAACCGCATCAGATGTACGAAGCCTTGTTTCATCGGTTGCTGGTTCGCTGTCAAGGGCTGGCACCGAAGAAGCGTTTCAAGTTCAAGGAAAAAGTCTACCTGCTTGACGCTTCGATGATTGATCTCACCTTGTCGCTCTTCCCTTGGGCCAAGTACCGCAAAAGCAAGGGCGCAGCGAAACTCCATATCGGCCTGGATGCCGATGGCTACCTGCCTGCATTTGTCGATTTAACCGAAGGCAAGGAGCATGAAATCAACATGGCCAGAGAGTTGGTGTTGCCCAAGGGCTCATACGTTGTTTTCGACCGTGGTTACACCGACTACACCTGGTATCAAGATCTCTGCGAAGAGGAAATCCGCTTTGTGACTCGACTTAAGCGCAATGCCGTGACGATTCCTGGCCCAAAGCGCAGAGGGCGTAAAAGCCCTGGTGTGCTTCTGGACCAAGAGGTCCAACTCAAAGGTGTCGCCGGAAAGTACCGCAAGGTTGTGTATCTCGATGCGGAGACCGATATCACCTACGAGTTTCTGACCAATGCGCTGGATATCCCCGCGACCACAGTCGCCGAATTGTACAAAGAACGCTGGCAGATCGAACTGTTCTTCAAATGGATCAAGCAAAACCTGCGCGTGAAAAGCTTTCTGGGGACTTCACGCAACGCCGTGATGACGCAACTCTGGGTCGCACTGTGTGCCTACCTGGTGCTAGCGTTTCTGAAGTTTCAGTCGAAACTTGGACACTCCATGCAGCAGATGTTGCGGTTATTGCAGCTAAATTTATTTGAACGGCGTGATTTCATGGAGCTGTTTGCGCCACCTAAGCCAAAATTATCGTTATGTGACAAGCAGTTGTCGCTCATTTGAAACTATGGGACAGCAGTGACTTAAATTCTTCTTTAAGTTAATACCGCCAGCACCTGTGTCCGAGCGACTTCATCATGAAACTTTTTGAAAATTTTTTGCCCCTTGTAATTTAGCATTAGCGTAAATCTCTCCATGAACATTGCTAACACAATCGAAGAAGTAAAGAAGGGGCAGATTAATCTGGCAAGCTGAGACCATCCAAATGTGAAGCCAGGGAGTCGGTCCATTCAGCGAGTTTTTTCACCAGCACGCCCTCAAAAACAATTCCGATTTCCACACTTAAGTTCATTCCGTTGCCGGTGAGGTTGGCGCTGCCCAGATAGGCTTTTTTTCGGTCAACGATGATCGTTTTTGCGTGAATCATGCTGGGGTGTTTGTGCACATTTGTGTGGTTCAGTGTTTTTACGGTTACGGTCATGCCATTTGCTTTCAGCAAACGACAGAAATCCATCAGAGCTTCGAAGTCTTTGTTTTTCAGGATGCTATTGGTCAAGATATCCACATTAACGCCTTGCAGTTTCAGCAGACTGAGGCGACTTATGATCGGTTGCAGGCCATGTTCACTCCAATAGGGGTTGATGATCTGGATATGGGATCTCGCTTTGGAGATGATTTCTGCAATGCTGTCCAGCACCGATCCGTCATGAATTCCGGTCTTTTTGATTGTGTCCCACATTTCTTCACGCAGGTGAGCCGGAAGGCTGCAAACCAGCTGCGGGGAGACAACCTGCTCCAGCACATTGTGGACTTCCGGAACATGGAGAGATCGGTAGGCACGCCAACCGGCATCGAGCGTGTTGAGGTTCGCTTCGGTTTTCTGCAGAAGTCCTGCACAGACTCTCCAGACACTTTTATCAATCCCATCCGGGGATGAACCCGCCGGCAGGCCGGCCATTTTGCGGTTCAGAAAATTGGTCGTTCCGACTGCTATCGCCTCTGCCTTTTGTCGGGGTAAGGGCGACATGATTTCTGCGAGCGCTGCGATAAGGCTCTCAGATGTAAGATGTGTCCCCATGCCAGAATCCTTTTTGTATCAACTGAGAATTCGCGTCTTCCCCGGTTTCCCCTCCATACAGATAGGCGCGTGAAACTCCTCGGTTGAAAGTTTCACAACCGATAACTCTTTGCACGCAGCCATTGCAGGAACAGCCGCTTTCTGAGCAAACCGGATCAAAAACGCACTGAAATGCATAATTGCTGGCATCATTAAACCACGGGAGCAGGTAGTGTTTGAACAGGGTCAGCAAGCCGCCTGCGGTATAGTTCTGAACGGAGGCAACATAGAGCAGCATTGACAGGTCCTGGGGGAAAAGATATTCACCCAGACTCTTTTCGTCATAGCCGGTATGGCGCTTTGCTACCGACAATAGACAATGACTGACGGTATGCATGAGATGAAACGGTGCGGATTCGCGAAGTGGCCGATCCGCCATTTCTCGAATTGCCACGGACGGGGAGAAGGTCAGGGCCGGGCATTCTTTTAACAGGTGTGCGTGTGAAGCGGTTTTGTCTTTAAGAATTTCTTTGTCTGGCAGACTTACGCCAAACTCTTCAGAACACCACTTCAAGACCTTGCGCGGATCAAAGCGAATGTGCAGAGCCTCAGTTTTTGCTGACATGGCATAAGCAATTGCTTTGCCTGACATGCTCTGGTCGAGATTTTCCTCAAAAGGCTGCAGAACCAGAGGGACCTCATCGGTTGATTCGGTATAGGGAGAGCGTTTTTCTCGGGTATATCCAAAGGCTGCAAGAACAACATTGAGATCGGAGATATGCAGGATATCGTCAATCCCGTAGCTCTTTTTCAATTCGCTCCATTGCTGACTGATCGATTCTCTGACCTGTGTGTCCGTTTCATCTTCAAGCCGATCGGTAATCGAGTACTCGTTGAATGCTTTGCGCAAAAATACCGCCTCCTGGGCCCGGCGATCTGTCGCAATTTCACCGATAAAGCTTTCTTCGCTGATATGGTTCCGAACGGTACTGAATACCCCTTGAGCGTTTGCCAGCTGTTCTTCCAGATCTTCAATGTCTCCACGAACACTGTTGAGAATGTCTGCAAACATCGGATCATCGTGCATATTCTCGTACTTTTGCAAAGCTGCCTGTTTGGTTTCGATCTGACACTGCAGCTCCTTGACCTGGTTTTCGTCCTGCCCACCATCGTGCAGTAACTTCCGAATGCTTTTTTTCAAAACGTTTGGATCATGGAGGCCCAGTAGTCCAGAAACAATTCCCTCTGCGAAATCCATCCCGACACCAGTCGGCGTTGTGTCCGGTAGAAAATAAGAACTAATCTCCGTCAGCAGTTCGCCATCTTTTTCGTTTAGACTGATATATTGCGCCGTTTGTGGATAGAACGCATGACCACTGGTAATCGGAGTACCTCGCTGTGCAATCCCTTTCCCCCCGGGGAATCGGTTCTGACAGGCTCTACAATTCAGTGACAGGGCGTTGGTAATCTTTTCATCCGTATCCAGGTTGTGAAAAGAGGAGGTAATAAATGAATTTCCGCGATCCCTGAATGCTGCGTTGGCAACGGCGAAGACCTGTCCCGGGATGTTGATATGGTCCATCGATCCACACCGATGGACGGAGAGGTAGCGCAGCTGAACCATATATCCACTGCAGGTCGGGCGCCTGCATTTAACCCTGTGGGGAGCTCCGTGGGTCAGGCGCTTGCGCATCCTGTTGAGAATTGCCTCTTCTGACTGTCTTGAATAAAAATCGATCGTTTCACACACGGAGCACTTCAAGACCAGCGGAAAGGGAGAAACAAATACATCTCCGGGACACTGAAGTTGCAGGGAGTTGTCATTCAGTGCATCCAGAAGCGCTGAGCTTACTTCCGCTCCAGTCATGTTCTGCCAAGCGAATACATAGCCTCTCACAACGTTCAGAAGCTGAGTGCGATCAATATGTTCACGCTCGGCACTGTTATCCCTGACACCAATGATTTTGCCGAAACTTCCGTTTCGTAAACTGACGACGCCACCAGGCAGATAGGTACCACGGAAAACACGACTTTTTGCAATACTTTCGTTTTTCAAGGCTACCTCCTGAATGCGCTGAAAATTTCTTCGTCGGTTGGCCGAGCTGGCAGAACCGATACCTGTCGTTCAATATCTCTGAAAGATCGGAATGGAGGATGCCGATAGATCTTTTTCAAAGCCTCGCTCAACTGCATATCTAGTTGTGTGCCACTCCAAGTTTCTAGACGGTTCAGTCCTCGTTGAACTTCTGTTTTCAGGTTTTCTGTGAATTCTTTGACGACCCTTGGGTCGAACCATTCGGCACCCTGCCTTCTGCTGACATACAGGGCGGCTAAGGCCGCTCTTTCAAGCTCTCGGATAGCAACACCCCCCTCGTTCAAGACTTTGTGAACCTCCGCCATGTTCCCTCGAGTGCCGTCGAACCATGGCTGACAAACCGCCCAATTTAAGACGATTGCCGACATGATGCCGGGCAGCGTTCTTTCCAGTACGTTCGGGGCAAAACGGTTAATCGGAACGGATTCGACCATTTTTTCCATAAACATGTGGTAGTCACTGAAATTCAGGAAAACATTATGCTCATACAGGTTGTAGTAGGAGAGCATTGTTAGCACGATCCCCGGATGAACACGGCCTGCTCGTGCAGAGGCCTGAATGTATTCCGCAGTTGAAGTCGGACAACCTGCCAGAATCATGAAATTCAACCGCTCGATATCGACCCCGTGAGAAATAACGCTGGTCGCGATCAACTGGCGTAGCGGGTCACCGGGAGTTTTTGTTTCCACATGCTCAATGGCGTCCTGAATTTCGTCCAGACTGCTTTCTCCGTCCAGACGAGCGGTGTAACGATCAACCCCTCTGCTGCCAGCCTCCTCAGCCAAATATTCTTCGATTTCTGAGATATTCCGTTTCTTGTTGACGTACATCAGGTTCGTATTGAGGTTGTCTTCAAGATAGTTGAGAGCATCCACTGCTTTAAGTGCTGGGATGTTGAGTTTCTGTGCGGTACCAGTCAAGTCAGCGGCCAAAGCGGCTCTGAGTTCGTCAACCAGATCCAGAAAGCGGGAACTGACATCGCTGACTGTTCGCATCGGATTGCGGTTCTGGGTAATCGGCAGCAGGCTCGTAAAATAGCGGCGGACACTGTCTTTCCTTCTGGAATAAAATGATTCTCCTTCGTTAATACCCGGAGCCGGATAGCGGCGGGCGGCCTTTTGGTACAGATGGTGAATATGGTGCTGGTAGTCTTTGATAGTTGCCGTTGCGGCCAATATTTTAGGCGGGTGTCCGCCATGCAGCACCTGCAGGGTCTGCAGCAGCGTTTCATAGTGGCCGTTAAAGTTTCCCAGCAACTCTCTGAGCAGGTGCAGCTCATCCTGAATGGTGAACTGAAACCCGGGATCGAGCATGGGGTTGAGGATGACTGTTTTTACGACAGAGGTTCGGGTGTTGTTTCCACACCGGACAGAAGTCGGTTGCCCAGCGTTGTCCGTGCCGAACCGAAAATAGTCACACTTTGTACCGGTGATAAACCCATGCGTAGGGCAATAATGTTTTGCCGAGCCAAAAAACTTACTGAACCGGATATTGTGAGCAATTACGGCCAATCGATCTACCGTGCCGACCATAATGGTTGGCAGATAGCGGTAACATTCCTCATCGGAGACATAAATTCCAATCTCTCCCCGAATGCCTTCTCCATGCACCCCTTCGGACGCATGCGTATTTGACCAACACTGCTCATTTTTACAAACATGCTTTACGCGGACATTCGTCAAATCACGGATGACTTCGATGCTGTGTTTCTCATCGCAATACGGACAATCATTGATAAACCTGAGGCTTTTTAACCGATCACTTGAAATGGTCGGCAAAAAGGTGCTGGCTTGATCGTCATAAGGACTGCTGATATGGGAAGGGGTTCCGGTACCGGTAAAATATCCGATGGTAAAAGGATGTCCGCCAAGGGCTTTTTCCTGCCGAAGAATATTGGCCTGCGCAACGACATAGGAAAGGCGCTGAAATTGCTGAACGGACAGCATCCTGAGCGGGAAGCGCAACCATGCGGTTGTTCCGTATTCTCGACCTTTGAGGCGTCCATACAGCATTCCCATGCAGATCAGACCGAGATAGGCTTCCGTTTTCCCGCCGCCAGTGGAGAACAACAAAATGTCTGCGGTGTCCCAACTGGGAGTTTCAGTCTGCACACCGTCATAGCGCTCATAAATCGCTTCGATCTGAGTAAGAATGAAGCCCAACTGAAACAGGCGCCAGCCTTTGAACGGCTTGCCCTGCCGCTCGATCCCCGCTTTCATGGCGGCATTCATCCAGCGGAAACAATCACAAAGCTCCGCATGACTGGACAGTAACGTACAACCACGTTGAACGTTTTCAATTTCGTTCTGGAATGCTTCGACTTCCTTTTCCGCAATGGACGCTTCCTCTAGGTGCCCGTCTTTTTTCATCTGGCCAATTCTGCCCAGCCATGTCTGCCTGTAGCGCTTAAGAGCTTCTATGAGCTCTTCCAGAACCGGAAGCGGGTTATCTGCAAGCGCCTCAAAGGTCGGCTTAACACTCATGCCGACATCTTCAGGGGTTGGCGTTTCAAAGGTCGGCTGCTGAACAACGGGCAGGCAGTTGGTGATAAAGTTCCCCTGCTCAGTTTTTTCGACTGCGCAATTGATCCCATATCCTTCCAATCCATCTCCTTCATAGAGGCGGTAGTCTTCCGGCTTCAGTTTGTGTGGCAGTAGATGGTGATTTCCAGCGGTAAGCTCGGTTTCCAGAACACAATCGAGCAGATAGGGGCGCTCAAGTCCGTAAGTCTGGGCGACTGCGCTCTCGGTACGATTGGTCAGAGAAATTTCCAGCAGCAGTCCACCTTTTAATTTCGTCAAGGACGGTGGGGCAGGTCGCAGCCGGCCTTTGACTTCCACCTTGTAGTCCAGAGGGCTGGTGGCGCCATTTTCAAAAATTTCATTGATGACAATGGCGTTGAGGTCATCCTGTGTTCTCATTGATTCCGAGTAGTGAAAGTCGATCTTCGCTTTCTGATTACGTGGGTAGAGCTGGCAGGATTTAAAAATTCTCGGATCTTGAGCCAGTTGTGCATCCAAGGCTGCCAGCTGGTTTTTTTCTATGGCATCGCTGCTGACCCACTTTAAAAGGTCGGCAGGAACGTCAAAGGTCAGTTCTATGTCTTCGAAGGGAACTGAAAAACGCTTATAGGATGGAACTATTCTCTGCGTTGCGCGGGGAACTCCTTTATCGTAGGCTAGCTCTCTTAACATGTGGTCGATATCCGGGATGTAACGATGACTGACATCAAACCGCCCTTTAAGAGAACAGGTCACTTTGCCGCTGCAGTCCGGTGTTACAAGCAGAACCTTGCCGATGTAGTTTGGGGGTTGTGTCCCCCCAAAATCCGGGTTCGGCTGATTGGCAATTGTTCCCAAAATATTCTGAATGGTCGGAGCGGTGGTGTTGAGCTGGAGTCCGGATGGTGGCAGGACTGGTTGATCTTTCCCGGTCAGCCGTTGTTTGAACAGAGCGAGAAATTCTTCGGTCAGACTGTTTTTTTCAAGGTCAGAAAGCCCCATCGTTTCTCCTATGATTTTCTGGTGAACAGGTGTTTCCCTGCATGGTGAATGACAATTTTGGATTCATCGGCGTCCCAGGTGAAGTGAACACGCAAGGTAGTTGCAGGATCATGGGTTGTACCGATACAGATATGCGGACCGATATCTATTTTTTCTCCTTTGTACCTCACGTCATAGTCGCTGGACTTTCCTTGCGTGACTTGTGACATGGCGAATTTTGCTTCCATGCCTACCCGTTTAAATTCATTCTTCAGGTCAAACCGGTTAATTCCCCCGGCATAATGCTCCCACAGGGGGCCGGCAATAGACTGAAAGCAAAGCAGAGCTTTATCGAGGTTCCGGTAGGGAGAGTCATCCATCGATTTTTTTGCCCGAGTGGTCAGGATAATTCTATCCTGATACTTTTCTTCAATTACTGGAACAAGATCGGCGAACTTTTTCGGTTGTGCTCCCTTGATTACTTCGGCTGGCACTTTGACACTGTTGACGATTTCCAACTGGAGAATTTCATCCAACTGCTCAGTGCTAACTCTTGTGCTGCCGATCGTAATGCGGGTCGCCCCTGCAGCACGATTGACCAGAGCTTTTTTCAAGGTTTTACCGATGATCCTGTGTTCGTCTCCGATCTTCCGAACCGCCCGATGAATCCTGCGGTAATGCTTGGCGTACAGTTCATTATTTACCGCCAGTGCCAGATGTTTGATCGCTTCATCGTTGTCCGGGCCAATCACTTTTTTATTCCACCAGTTTCTTGCCGTCTGAGGACTGACGGAAGTGCCCTGCTTTGCCAGAGCGGCAAGCAGGTCTTTGGGTGACCGATATTTTTCTTTTGCTGCATCAATCAGGGATTGCCAGTATCTGGCCCAGCGCATCAGCTCTTCGGTCTGAGGACTGGAATCAAAGGCTTCAAAGAGGCGGAAAAGAATCTCTTCATGAGCATCGTTGCTTTTAAACAGGAGAATCTGGTCGCCTGGCACCAGATCGGTAACTTTTTTCGGCTCTACTTCGGTATCGACAATCGTGTGAACTGTCCAAGACAGATTCCAGGGGATGCCTTCCGTTGAACTTTCCAGAAAAATATAAGCACAGTTCTCTTCACACAGGCCATCACTCCACCCGCTATCTAAAGTTTCGGGATCTTCTTCTGTGCTGAGAAGTTCATCAAGCCACTTCATCGAATCGAAGGATTTCTGTTCGATCGTTATTTCTTTTGGAATTACGTAACAGCCTTTGCAGTCATCGAATACCTGACGCTTTGCCCATGCTTCAGGGTCGGTTGCCTGGAGGTCTTTCAAATGGCCTTCTTTCGGCCAGGCCATTTTTAACAAAGATGTTTTTACTCCCCCTTCACGCGGGCTGGCAGCGGAATACTTTCGGATCCAGTCGTTCAGATGATTTTCTATCCAGGCAACTTCAAATGGATAGCAAAGCCAGTAAACCTCTTTAGCAACACCGGCCAGCCACCACTGCTCTTTATCCCAGAGGCGGCCCATGATGACACAACAACTGTAGGTCTTTTGAGAACTGAGAAGCGGGCGCACGCTGTTTTTCGGCTGAACAGTCAACAGTTTGTTGTCTACCGGAGCAACGTTGAGACTATTGATAAAGTCGACCAGCGCATCTTCTTCTGCCTTGTTGCTGACCAGGAAGATTGTTGATTTATTGTCCTTTGCCGCCAGGCGAACCATTTTTTCAACGGCCTGAGCTTTTCCGGTGAACCCTTTTTCGATTAGGTCATAGAGGTTCTGTAGATCGGTATGGACTTTTTTCCGGGTCGCATCAACCTCACCATACTTCAGTTCGGTTTCTTCGAGAATTTCAAGCTCTCTGGAGATAGGTCGCACACCAAAAGGGCCTCCGCGAATCTGTCGATGCAGGCTGGCCTCCCGGAACGAAAGAGGCATTGCCAAAGAGGCAAACGCCTGCTGCACCTTGGCCGCTTTTCCGTAGGTCAACTGCTTTTTCTGCGCAGAATCGGCTGACACCTGATTGCGAAGATTCTGAATATCCAAACTGCAGTCGGTCAGCAGGCTGGAAATTGTTTTGTCGGGGATTTCGATCACGCGGTAAACAGATTTTTCTTCTGCCGGTGGGGAGGACTGGTTTCGCGTGGCCCATAAATACTGGTCGGCAATCCGATGTGTCCACTGGTGCACAGGGGTTCGCTGCAGGTCGGTATCCGCCTGTCGATCCCCAAGGGCTGAAAACAGCAGAACTGGAACATTCGGGAAATAGATCGACAG
Source organism: Desulfuromonas sp. (assembly GCA_002868865.1). Lineage (GTDB taxonomy): Bacteria > Desulfobacterota > Desulfuromonadia > Desulfuromonadales > Geopsychrobacteraceae > BM509. The sequence goes on from PKUC01000037.1 coordinate 47,941, forward strand.
GTTATCCCACAGGTCTTTGAGATTTTCCCGCAGACCTGACTGAGTTGCGTCAATCACAAAAAGAAACGGTCTTGTTTTCTCCAGCAGCAGGTCGAGGGTGTCAAAGTGATTCTGCGTACAGGAAACCAGAGGGGTGCGAGCGATTCGTTCGTTTTCGCTGTGCCCCTTTCTTTTTTGCGGCGTTTTTCTGGTGATCCGGCAGGGATTAAGCCCGGCGATATCATCCAGTGCCCCTTTGACCTGTGTTGTTCTGCCGAACCAGACCAAATCATTGTTGTCCCAGAGATTGGTCGACTGAAAATAGGACCCCAGAATGCATCCGCTTAACGCATCCATGCGGATGCGATGCAGATACATCAGCAGTTTTACGAACAGCGATCGGTCAGGACACGGCAATGAGACGGCAAGCGACTTTCCATCTTTTGCCAGGCGACCACACAAGCCGAGCAGTAGAGCCTCGTTGTCCCTGATTTCAGAAAGGCCCATTTTCTCCAGCTCTGTGGCCGACAGAGAAAGAAAGGCGCTTCCCGGAAATGCAATCAGGCGATCATCGGCGATTTTTACCCATTCTGGATCAGGCATGGACCTTTTCCAAGTTGGCCTTTACAGCGGGCTGAACCTGATACAGTGGCAGGTCTGACTGACGTTTCCTGGGCATCATTTCAATGATGCTCAATCGGGTGAGCCATTCCAGTGCCTGAGCTACATCGTCTTCAGTCAGGTCGGGCAGACCGTCCATTTCGATCAGGGCCAACTTCATGTCCTCTTCATTGAACCCTTCCCCATTCAGCTCTTTCATCAAGGTCAACAACAGTGGCACACCCCAAGGCACGTCGTTAATACCTGTGAAATCAAGGAACGCTTGAGCATTGTTGATGGTCAGGTCTGTAATTTTTTTGAACTTTGCCCCGAATTTACGGATCGTTGTAACTTCCGGGCTGCTTTTTTTCAGTTCACTCAGATAGTCCAGAGGCGCATGCCAGCCATGGGTAAACTCTTTAAGAGTGTCCAGTGGCATCTGTGTGTTGGTAAAGCCAATTTTCTCAAGCAGCGCGGACAGCGCATTATCTTTCCAGCGATTCAGGCTGATGTGAGACAGGGTCTGTTCCTGCCGGGCGATCTCCTGTGCCCCGGATAGCCAGTTCCAGAGAGCTCTAGGGGAGGCAGAAAAAACCACTTTGCAGTTTTTATAACTGTTGCGGAAACTGTCTTTGGCCTGATGTGCAATATCTAGTGCCGCGTACATTTCCTCATCCGACCATTTCCCCGTCAGTTTGACATAAATGATCTGAGGATTTTTTTCGGACAGTTTGATCTGCTTCTGCAGGCGAGCACCGAATCCCTTAAGTCCGGAAAAGCTGGTGTCGGAGAAGGTGACCAATTTGTATGTCTGATCATTGGAGGTCCAGTCGAGGGAATAGTCCTCGGTGTAGGGCAAGGTTTTTTCCAAGGCATCCAGACCTAAGGCTTTGGAACCGGAAATCAGACTCACGGTATACGCCTGTACCTTTTTAATACTGTTGGGCTTAGCCTTTTCGTCATTGGTCAACGTGCCGAGCAGTTGCTTTTCGTCTCGATAGGTCAGAGCTGAAGGAACGTGCAGTTTGTCGATGTATGCATGCAGATCAAGCGGATCATCGTTCTGCAGACTGTCCTGGGCGCCAAGCAGTTTCATCTCAATAGTCGATTGCGTTCCCAGCAGAGAAAGAACGTTTGAGTTGCGTAATGCAAAAGTGTTGCCTGCCGTTTTGCGCAAAACACCCAGTCCGACCAGCTCCTCCAGAATTGCTTCGATCTGCATGTTGGTCTTGTTGGCCAGTTCAGGAAGCCAGGGCTTCGCCGAATCGCGAACCTGTGCGGCAGAAAAAGGTTCCACCCCTCTGCGCTCCAGAGCCAGACTGTAGATAATGATGGCGTAGCGCTTGTCAAGATTCATCGTCATTTCAAAGCGCTGACGAATCAGTCTTTTTACTTCTTCGCTTTCTGACACCCGGGCAACATCCGAGTCGGTAATCACCTGTTCGGCTATATCTCCGGAAAAGTTGTACGCCAAGTGTTTGGTCAACTCTTTACAGAAGATCTGAATCAAACTGGGATGCCGGTTGGTGTAAGAGAGAATCCGCCGGGCTACCAGCGGGTTCTCAAAGCGATAACCGAAGGTCTGCAGCGGTTCTTTGATCAATTTGGTTGCATCGGCAACAGACATGATAGAGATATTCAGCGACCCGCCTAGCTGGTTCAGCGGATAGTTCGGGGAGTCTTCAAAGCGCTTGACGTTGTGCAGGCCGCCAATGATGAACTTGAACTGACCCTCGGTTTCCGTAGAACTAACCAGCGCTCGAATGCCGCGCATGATGGCAAAATCATCTGCATGGTCAAGACTCAGCAGTTTGTCGCTCTCATCAAACAACACCATGACGCGCAGATCTTTTTTCTTGATCAGGCAGTGGGTGATATCTGCACGCATGGCCTCTGTAGATTTATCTGATTTCCCTTGAATCAGCCCGGCACCGCAGAACTTTTCGTGGATCATTGACCATACTCGACGCTCTCTTTGTTCCGCAGTACTCTCTGCCAGACGGTCTTTGTCGACTTTGAGTTCAAACGCATACTTCTTGTTCAGTGGGTCATGGAAATGTTCTTTGACCTGGAACAGAATGGTCGATTTACCAAGCTGACGGCCGCCAAAGGCAATCGCTGCTCCACGATTCATGCCCAGCAATTGCTGAATTTCGTTGGCCCGTCCATAACGCATTTCCGGTTCCGGCGGCTCCTGCTTGTCTCCGACATATGTGTTGTAGTACGTCATCGGGACTGACAGATGCAGGAAGTTGCGGATGGTATCGGCATTACTGGTTGTGGTTGGCAGAGACCCCAGATACAGCAGGGCAACTGGATCGATCAGAAAGACCGTGCGGTGCGTATCCTTGCAATAAGCGGCAAATTGATTCCGCTGCGTCCGATTCAGAGGCGCGGTAGAGATCATGACAAATCGTTGCGTTACCGCCGGAATCTGTTCAATCGCTTTTTCAAAGCGATCCTGATCCCACATTTTGTGGGCAATCAAAACCTCCAGTTCAGCCCCCTGATTTTTACCAAAATCACTGAAAGGAGCTCCGGCATTACACGGGTCAACATTCAGCTGCAGGTATGTGAGGCCTTCCACAATTTTGAAGCGGCTTTTCCTCACGAGGTCGGCGCTGTGTTTCTCCCTCGCAATCAAGCCAAGTGGTTGCAGAAGAACCACTATATTTTCGTAAGTTGTCTTATCCAGCGTTGATTTGGGGCGACTGCTGCGTAAAGAAGCAATAGCTCTGACTGCTGTTCGGATGCTGGTTCTGTTGTCCGGCTCTGTAAGCCCGACAGGTCCTTCTGAATCATAAGCAGTCATGATCTCCGAAGGATCGTTGGTTTGAGAGAGAAAACGGTAAAGCGTTTCTTCGTTTTTTAAGAATTCGGGAAAAATACTGTTGGAATTGATGGAGTCGAGACGGATTTTATTGCCGGCGTTTGATGCATTTTCAAGCGTTTCCAGCATTTCTTCTACAACTGGAATGTCCTTGTTCTGGAATGCGTCTTCAATCAACCGGCGCCATTCATCGGTCACTACTTCTGGGCCGACGTTTGCGAGGGCCGTATTCAGCAGCGAATCATACTGATTCTTCAGGTCGCGCAGTGGAGCCGTAAAAAGAGCATCGACCTCGCGTTCCATCTCTTTTAATGGCTCGCTGATTTTCCTCAGGTCCGTGTACATCGAGCGACTTTTGATTTCTTCCTCAATGTACTCTAGCTCTGAAACAATCTGACTGTGCCGTTCGGGCTGAATCAGGCCGGAGAAGCTGGCGGTATTAGCTCCCAGAGCAACATGGTCTTTGCAGCGGTTCAGTTCCAGAAGCTCCTCTCCAACAGCTTTTTGGAGAGCCGCCGCCTCTGCGGACATGTCTTTATTTTCATCCGACAGAGTTTCCAGCAGCAGATGGGCAATATGGTAGGCCTCGCACTTAAAGGCACCCTGATACATCTGGACAACATCAAACCCGGATTCTACCTGGTTCAGAACCCATTTGATCAGCTGATTCGGGGATGCGTCTGGCTTGAACCCACTCATCAGAGGTTTTGCCGCGTTGAGCCAGAGCTCAAGCCTGGCGTCCGGCCAGAGCAGGGATTCTCGGCCATCGATGACAGCAAGCAACCGTCGTAGCGAATTCAACATCAGAGTGTTCGCCAGGCAGGTTGAAGAATCGTTGTTCTGATCAAGATTCTTGTCAGCGCTGGTGATAAATTTTTCCAGTCGGGTGATCAACTGGTGGGACATGTTTTTGATCTCTTCCCGAAGATCTTTTCTTTGTGGCACACCGGCCATCCAGAGCTGGCCGATTTCTCTCAGTTCGTCAACGGTCCTTCGGAAAGACTCGAAAGCAAAGGTTTCGATTTTTGCCGCGTCCAGTTCGTTGGCCATTTTTTGAAGCAGATTTCTGGATTTGTCGGAATTGCCATATTCGCTGACAAACTGCTGAACTTCTTTTATGGCGGATTTGTCGTCTGAATCAATGATTTTGACGACTCTGGTAAAGGCACCATCCTTTAAGCATTTCGACAGTGATTGGCGAAGCGGAGCCCAACCTTTGGTGGTCTGTGTGATTTTGTCCTGCCAGTCTTTCAGACGAACTTTTGCACTTAGCCCGGTGTTTTCGGTGCCCCCTTCAATCTTATTGATCTTCTCAAGCGAGAAGGTAGCACCCTTGTTCCAGAGGGGGGTCAGATCTGTAATCAATTCTTGCAAGAGCGGGTCAAGGTAAAGCTTGATTTGAGACAGGATCTGCGGTGCCAGCGTGTTGATGCCGCCCCAAAGTGCCGGTTGCAGGCAAGCCGAAAAAAGCAACGGAGGAACCGCACGGGAAGTGACTCTGTTTTCCAGCCAGCCTTCAATTTTTCTCGGATCGAAAGTGTTCAGAATTCGTTGCGAGTGTTCAAAGGTCCGATCGGTTGACGCCCATGTGTTCCGCCCATAGAAAACGGCTTCCAGCAATTTCTCCGGCAAGAAGCCTGGTTCCGGGTTTTCCATTTCTTCGGCAACGCACAGAACCTGATGAGCAAGATTGATAAAGCCTTTTTCCGCACACTGAAGCGATAACTGGTTCGCATCAGCAGGCGCAATCTGATTGTATTTCTTCAAAGAAACTTCGATCCGCGTTTTCAGTGGGGTTTTACTGTCAATCCGGAGCGCCGGGTCCTCTTCCTGAGGGAGTTCTTTTACTGCAGGCGCCTCGGCTTGTACGGGCTTTTTTTCGACCGGCTCAGGTTCCTGCGGTTCGGGAATTTCAGCCTCGATGTCCGGTTGGTCTTCTTTTGCCTCAATGTTATTTTGCGGTTCGGTAATTCCTTCCGGCCCTTCAGGAACTTCCGGGTGGACTTCGACAGGAGCATCTTCTTCCGGAGAAGCTTCAGTTTCCTCTTGTTCTTCTGGAGGTTCTTCAACCAGGGCTTGAGAGGGTTCAGTCAACGCTTCCAGTACAGCCTGGAGACCTTCCATCGCCTGCTTTTTTATCGCCGGATAACTGTCATGCGGGACTTTTTCTTCTTGCCCGACCTGATCAAAAGAGGAACCTTCCGGCAGGATGGCCTCATGCAGCGGAATTTCCGTTTCGCTCAAGTTCTGTTTGCAGGAAGCGATTTCACCTTCAAGCTTGGTGATTTCTTCTTTTGCTTTTATCCGCGAAACAAAATCAGCGGGCAAAGCAGTTTGAAGCTGGTTCAAGTTCTCTTCTGTCTGAGTGATGGTGGTCAGGTATTCGCGGCGACTGGCTGCAATCGCTGAAACATTGTCCTTAACCTGTTTCAGGATATGGACTGTGTCGTCAGACGGAGAAATGTTTTCGGGGTATTCTGCGAAGTGTCGACACCACTCGTTGTGCACAAACTCTCGGAACCCCGCATCCTGCATGCCACTGATCTCTGCTTGTTCGGCCAGAGTGTCCAGGTAGTTGTGAATCAGACGGATAGCCTCTTCGAAGCGCTCCGTAGAGGTTTCGGTTTCAGCAAGCCGGCCGATGTGAATAGTCAGCTCCGCGAGATGCTTCAGGTGGTCGACATTCAACCCGGAAGGCACCAATTCGCCAACCTGACCTTTCAGCAGCTCCAGACATTTTTTTATGTCCTCCGGAAAGTCATCCTCCGGCTCGACAGCTTTTGCAGCGGTTTTGGCAGAAATTTCTTTACTTTGCGGGAGTTGTATCGGTGGTTTCGGGGATTCAATCACCTCTATTTTTACGTTTTTTTTGGCTGGTGCCTTCTTTATCGGGGTCAGTTCCTTCTGAATGTAGGTCAGCTCATCAAAAGCTGGAGGATAAATTTCAATGGCTTTTTTGAAGAATTCCGGCCCCAGAACCGTTGCAAATGCCATAATCATCGGTCCGGCACAAACATCATCTTTGTCCATCCAGAATTTGTTGGAGAGTCTGTTGCTGGCTTTATCCCAAAGATTGAGTACCGGTACAATGTCGTCTTCTGTGAGATTGTATTTTTCAATGATGGTTTTGTCGACCAAGGCATAGTCTTCCGGTAGTTCTTCGGGTTTTTCTGCATCCAGAAAAAAGTCTTTCAGCTTTCTTTCTTTTCTGTCGTCTTCTGTCAGTTCATAGGAGAAGTCGTTGAAAAGCTGTTTAAAGCAGCCATATTCAATGCTGATGCTCGGCTTGTGCGCAAGGGTTTTTAAGGTCTTTTTTTCTATATGCTTGATGAAAAACCAGAAAATCCCCCTGCGGAATTCCTGATTCATGTAGATATCAAAAAGTTTGGTTTTTTTGTTTAATGACATAAAGGATGGGGCTGTTTTTCTGAAAAACTTTTCGCACCCCTTGCGGGTGTGTCTTGGAAATGGGCTTAAATAATCCCAGAGGACAGAATCTGAAGGCTTCCAGTTTTTGTCCAGAATCATTTGGTCGGCAAGGCCAGATGTAGTCAATGTGAATTCGGATTCAGCAATACAACTATTCATAAAAGACCCTTTTTTTGATTTTAGAAAGGTTTACTGAGGTCGATCAGCGAGTTAAACTCATCGACAATCTGACCCTCGGTGATCCTGAGCGCGCCGATTTCTAAAATACGATGGCCACGCGCATAAGAAAGACCTGTGGTCTCGATATCGAAGACAACTGCGTTCATTGATTTCCCTGCCAGGGGTGGCGTTCATTGCCTTGCGACGGGAGGTCGCCCGTCAGGCACAAAAAAGCCGATCAAAACTCTTTGCAGAATCTCGATCGGCTTTCAAAATAAATGTCTGTCATATTTTCCCCCGCTGTTATGGACAAGAGCATACTCCTTTGTTTCCAGAATGAAAACAAATAATCCCTTCTGAAAAACCTGAAAACCGCTATCCACATGCGAACACACGGATACATAGGGGGGGTCCCCTAAAAAGAGGGTAACAAGGGTAACACGGGTAACAACCTTGATATCATTGACCTTTTCCGTTCCCCTGACTGTTACCCTTTTTTTATTTTGGGTAACAGCCAAGGAAACAAAAAACCTGAGTTATTTCGGGCGTGTTACCCTTGTTACCCGTGTTACCCATTAAAATGGACAGTCTGTACTTTCATTCTCCACCGGTTGATAGACGGAGTCCTTTTCGTACGTGACACCGAAATGATAAACCTTCTTGGGTCCCATTCCCGGCAGCCGGTGGGTCGACTGCGGTTTGCCATCTCGACCGGGAAACAGCAGTCCCTTTTTGATCAGCACCCTTGACGCCCAACGGGTCTCAAATCCGGCACAGAGTTCATCCCGGTAGGCCGAAGGCAGCACAAAGTACTCAAGAGCGCTCTCGTCAAGGTCAAGACTCTCCCCGGTCGGCACTAAGCGATAAAAGCCCGCCCGGTTCGGTGGTGGCGTCCCGCGTGATTTGGACTCCCAGGGCTGAAAGCGAGATCCGCCGTAACGCTCAAAAAACGCACTGACCTGTTGCAGCAGTTGTGACTCCTCCCCCTGTCCGGCCGTGCCCCGTCGTGCCAGCCAGCTATTGAAGCAGTTGATCGCCGCTGACAGCGCTTCTCCTGACGGCCATCCGGTCAAGCCGTAATAGCTCGCCAGCTCTCCTCCGGCAGCGACCAAGGCAAAGCGTGCCGCAACCCGGTGAACCTGACCACTGGCCCCGATCGGCAGCGACTGCGCGTTGAACTTCTGCTCCACCTCACCAATCCAGTGCACCCATGCCGCTTTGCGGTCCGTGCCATTGCTGCCAACCAGTGTGGTCAGATACTCCCAGAGCAAGCTTCCATGATACTGACCGGCCGCCGTCCGCAAATGATCAGCAAAGGCCGCTGCGTTAGCGAAGCCGTGAATCGTTTCGAACAGGCCGTACCCATTGCCGGGATCCGCTTCAATATCGGCCAGACGCAACTCCTGGCCCGCATAGGTCCGTCGTCCACTGCTGCGCATCATGTCGACCAGGTCCGTTTCTCCGGTGGTTAAAAACAGGATGCGCCACTGACGCCGTTCACGGGCATTGCCGTTCTGATCGGCCCGTCCCCGACCGATACCACCGGCAAGTTTATAGACCACCTGTCCGATCCCTTCAGGGTGGGCCTGTCCCAGTTCGTCCAACAGCAACACACTGTCACTGTGCTGAGCAGCGGTACTCTCCAGACTGTTGGCAGTAGCATCACAGGTTTTGATCTGTCCGTTTGGGGGACCCGAGACCGATGCGGCGACATGCAGCGCGGTGGTCTTGCCGCAGGAGGACGGCCCGACAAGATTAAAACCACCTCCCCCCATCCCCCGCAGAAACAGCAAGGGCGCAGCCAGTGGCAGACAGCAGGCAAAGATCAGGCGGCTGTTGCCGCTACAATACCGGCCGATCTGCTGTTGCCAATCATTCAGTGTGCCGTTGATGCTGTAGTCCGGTGCGCCTGCACCGTAGTTGGTTAAGACCACCTTCTCTTGTCCCAGGGTCCCGATGGTGTCGTGTGGTAAGACAAAAGCGGCCTGATCTGCCGATGTGATCCAGCCGGTTGACGAGGTCAGGGTAATGCGCGGCAGAGTGCGCGGATGACGGACGAAGCTCTTGATCAGATCGGAGAACCCCGAACGCTCTCGGGTTCCCGGTCCAAAGGCTCCGCCCTTCTTGACGAATTCAACCCGGGCTTCTTCGCCACCGCTACGGAAGATGGCTTCCTGGCTCAGCAGCCAGGTCTTTTTACGCCCATCCATGTCGGTCATGTTCAGGATCAGGGTGTAATCCCCTCCGTCGGTGGTGCGGGCGATCCCTTCGGGTTCAAGGCGGGTACAGAAATAAACCTCCTCGGTGGTGTCGTCCTTATAGGTGACGATCTGATAGACCCCATCGGGTTTGACGATGTAGCGCCCAAAGGGACGTCCTTTGTTGGCGTCGGTGATGTGTGTGATATTGTCCTTGACGGCTTTAAGCCCTTTCTTCTGGGCCAGGTCATTAAAGTCGCTGTTGTGATGGCTCATGATCCGTATGTCTCTCTTTCTGAAAATTGAGGTTCGATCCAAAGACCGTCTACGGCTTCGGCGGCCTGCGCGGCTTTGCTACGTCCAACATCGTCAGCATCGGCACAGAGGATGATCTGTGACTTGGGATAGTGGTGACGCAGGGCCAGGGCAACCGGCTTGAGGTTGCCTGCATTAAAGGCGATGACGCAGGGATATCCGGTGGCTTCATGGAGGGAGGCTGCAGTGGCGAAGCCTTCGGCGATCAGCAGGGGATCGTTTGGATGGGGAGGGTTTCCGATCGTGGTGTAGCACCCGGCGATCTGTCCGCCACTGAGAAAGCGTTTGTCTCCGGTGGCGTCGATGAATTGCAGACTGGTGATGGTCCCGGTGCTGTTGCGGATGGCGATCACCAGTGAGGTCTCGAGTTGACGCAAGGTATGGGGTTTAATCCCTTTACGCGTCAGATACGGATGATTGGCCGCAGCGGGCTGGGCCTTTTCCCAGAGGTGCTGGGCTTTGTGGGCAGCGCGCCTGTGGCGCTGTGCTTCGGTCTCTGCCAAACGTTTACGATCGTCTGCGATCTTTTGGGCGTAGGCGCGTCGCTGTGCGGTGGTTAGCTGGCGGTGAGGTTTGCCCGAGAACCAGGTCCCGGTCAGACCGTGCTTGTAGTCACCGAACTTTCCGCCAGTACTGCCGTCTCCGTTATCGAACAGGATAATCCAGCCGGACTTGGCGTGGAGCCTGTCTCCTTCGACGGCAAAGCGGTGCACCCGCCCGTCTGCGATCTGTGGTACGTCACAGGCCGGGCGGATGCCGGTGTTCACAATGGCGGCGATCAGTCCTTGGAACATGGGACGGTACCCTGCGAGCGTTGACGCAGCCAGGCGGCTAAGGAGGCCGCTTCGTAGCAACGCTTGCCGCCAATCTTGACAGACGGGGGAACAGGCTGCCCAACAGAGCGTAGATTGGCGAGGGTTTTTCCGCTGACGGCTCCGCCGGAGAATTGCTTCACCAGGGGGGAGGCGACGACCGTGGATGGCCATTTATCAGCCATGCGGTCGAACAGGTCGGGTCGTTGTGTATTGCTCATGTCTTACTCTCCTATGCGCTAAGGTTGTTCGGGGCGTCCCCCGGTGGGTTTGTGCGCGCAAGGTGAGAAGACCATAATAAAACCGCATCACGGGATAGCATGAATGCGGTTTTTTGGTTTCAATAAACGAGAATGAAATTCCGGAATTTTGTTCAATCCTCCTGAAGCCATGCTTCAAGATGCGGATATCCTGTGAGATTTTCTAATCCAATATCTCGAAGCAATGCCCGGCGATTTTCATTAGTTGGCGGGTTTCTTTCCCAATAAACCTCATGTTCCTTCATCAGCCCTTTCTTTTTTATGTCGGCATATTCGGCCGCCAGTGCTGCTCGCCCTTTAATCCTTTCGGATTTCCATTCGCCCGTCATGTCCTTTTGAGCTTGTTCCAGTTGAAGAGCAACAATATCTAAAGCTGATTTTTGCGTACAATCAAACCACTTACGAAGCTTATGAATATTCAAACATGCGGTCGAAATCGGCCGTGAATAAACGTATTTTTTAAAGTCAGACCGCCGGGCGCTATCTCTTGACTCTTCAAAGTATTCGCCTAAAAATCGATCCTTGCCCTCCATGTTGTCACTGATATAGCGAGAAAATCGTTGATAAAGATCATTCATGATCCACGCAGGAGGGTACACAGCCATTTTTTGGCACAAACAGAAAAGGCCTATCGTTTCAATTGGATCAACAGGACCTATCCTATCGGGCAAATCAGACAAATAAAGAGTCACCATATCTGCGGAACTATCTGGATTCTTTTCGGTCTGTTGCTTGCACAACTCAAGCGCATCAATCCAAAAATCCCAATGGCGTAAAGCATCTTGATATTCTTCCAGAGGTTTTTCATTGGGTGACCCCGGCCATAAATCTGGCCGCTTGATGTAATGACGGTCTTTAAATTTCTGTTCCTGCTTGTCCTGTTCGGCAGCCATAAAAACTCCTGTACCCCGATGTTAAAACGACCCGACAGAGACTGGCTCCTGTTCGCTCAATCTGTCTCTCAGGGTCAGTGGGTTCACTTTTCAATCACAATGCTCTCCGAAGGGTTCAAAACCGACGCCAGCCTGTCTGCAGTATTTTTGAGCGTTTCATTGGAGAGATGAGCATACCGTTGTTCAGTCATAGCCAGTTTGCTATGACGCAGTAACTTCGAAACACGATAAATATCCTCCCCCTGCTCCAGCAGCCAGGTCGCGGTGGTGTGTCGAAGGCTGTGAAACGTCAATTTCTCCCGCTGTTCGCGCCCCTCGTTCAGCTTGAGCTCGTCGATTGTGCGCTGAACCGTGTCTGAGACTTCACGGATCTGGCCTTTCTTGCGACTGGCAACGAGCAAGCTCACATCATCTGGCGATTCAGCCAGCATCATTTTTAAATGCTCGGCGGCCCCGTCACTTATTTGAAGGTGCTGGCTGCGAGATTTTTTGGGCGAACGCAGAAACAACAGGTGCCTGTCGAGATCTATGTCCTGCTTTTCCAGCTTAAAAATCTCACTGGCTCGCAAACCAGTCAAAAGCGACAAAAGACAGATATGATGCCACTGGACGCTTCGGAGCTTGATGGCTTCGAAAAACGCCCTTGCTTCCTCGGGAGTAAAGGCACGGGTCTTTTCGTTATCGATGGGTGGCAGGTTGAGAGTTTTTCGGCGTGGTGGTTGAATGTCAATCAACTTGAGATCAAAAGCAAGCCCCCATATCTGCAAGAGGACACTCACCACATAATGAACGGTCCTCGGGGAGCGTTTGGCGTTCAAAATTTTTCTCGACAATCGCGCAAAATCGAGCGTCGTCAGATCTGACAGGCGCTTGCTCCCAATGGATTTTTTCAGCCAGGTGTCATAAAGCGCTTTTTCACTTCCGATGGTCCGGGGTTTTTTATTGCCGGTTTCCATTGACGGCAAATAGTGATCGGTCCAAAGGGTGTTAATCGTCAGATTTTTTCGCTGTTGCTCAGTCTGCTGTCTCTCCTGCTCCGCTTTTTTAGCGACTGCCTGTCGTAGCTCATCGGCTTTACAGACGGGGCGCTTTGCCAACTCGTCAAGTTCAGGGTGCAGCTGATTATATTCATCGTTCGCTCGATAGCGTTCTGCGGTCTTGATGGCTTCGCCTTCAGTTATACCATCAACCTGAATCCAGCCCAGTGTTGAGAGACGCGTTTTCCCGCCTAGCGTCTGACGAATAACCCACTGCCGATCTTTCTTTCGCGTCTTACCAATTTTCCTTGTGGGGTGCTCACGATAAAACAAGCCTGGGGTATCGGTGCTGACCAAGCCACTTCGAGATGCCATCTCATCCCCCGATTAAATGGGTGCCAAGATGGGTGCCAAGATTTGACCGTTTTCCTTGGCACCCACGCGATTTCCTGAACTTTCCTGAAATTTAATTATAATTCGAAAGCTTTTGATTTTAAAAGAGAAAATAGCACATTTGGGAAGGTCAAGGAAACCATTAACGTTTGAATGGCATTCAAGAGGTCCGCGGTTCGATCCCGCGTAGCTCCACCAAAGAAAACAAAGGGTTAGCTGACATATTCAGCTAACCCTTTTTTATTTTCTCATTCTGGGTTCCAAGACAAAGGGGGGAGCGTCGATTCGCTCCCCCCTTTGTCTTATCTGGAGTGTAATGCTTTTTTAGTTGTATGACGTGTTATCACTCATCCCCTTTTTGATGGCCGGGTCAAGTTTTCCGGCGTCGACTGCGCTCTTTCCCCATTTTTTTAACAGCCCTTTGCGAAACGCTTCTTTATCATCGACCAGTTTTTTGAGCGGCACACCAGCAAGTTTTTGTGCCTTTTCTTTTGTGGAAAAGTCTGGAGCCACAAAGCCTGCCGCACCATGTTTTGCCAGGACCTTGGCCAGCTTCAAGCGTGCTTCTTGGGCAAGGTTATTCGCATTACCGAGCAACCGGAGCGTTTCCTCGGGAGCGTGAAAGAACGAACCGTGGCTGGCGATCGAATAATCCCAACGCCATTGCGCGTGACGGATATCCTGAAGAATCGCGGCCATCTCGGCTTCAGTAGCACCGGATTCCCAAGCTTTGCCGGCCTCAAGGTGGGCCTTGCCGAGGTTATTCATGGCTATTTCCATCAGCTCTTCCTTACGCTCAAACTTGGTCTGTACGACTTCCTTCAAAACATCCTTACTGGTATCGTGGCACTGCAAGCAGGTGTCGTCCATGTTTTCTAAGGGGTTGCTTACGTTGTGCGTGCCATTGGGCATATGGCAGTTGGCACAGGTGACACCATTTTTGAAATGGATTCCGGTCGTGAAAATTTCATAACCCGGATGCTGAGCCTTCAGCATAGGCGCCTTGCTAATTTTATGGGTCCAATCTTTGAAATCACGGGCGTCATAGTAGGTTTCCATCTCTTCGGCAGACACGCCATTCTGCCACGGGAAGGTCACGACCTTAGCGGTTTTCTCGTTACCCTTGGAATCCGTCCATGCTGTCGCTTTAAAATAATACTCGGAATGGCACTGCGCACACACCAGGTTGCCCAATTCGTTTGCATTGGCCTTATCCGCATCGATCCCAATCTCCTTAAACCCTCGCTTCGCGTAATCACGCGTTATAGCCAGCTCCGCGGTTCCGCTGACATGGCAGTCAGCACACCCGATGGAGTTGGCAATCTCTTCGCCGTATTTAGCCCATTTGCCGGTGAAGTATTCTTCTTCGCCGTCTTCGTCAATCATACGAACGACATCCGGAGATTTACAGGTCCAGCAGGCAGTTGGCATCGGTCCGGTCTGACTGTCAATCGGCGCTCCGGTTCGCAGGGTATTTTGGTTGCTCTGAAGAGCATAAAAATGACCGCGGGGAGCGTTATAGTCTTTTGCAAAACCATAACCTGCCCACAGGATCGCCAACTGTGGTTTTTCTTTGAGCATGTCCTTGATTTGGTCGCTTTTTGAAGTTTCCTTCCAGGTTGCATACTGTTCAGGAAAATCTTTTGCCCACTCGCTATTATTGCTGATAACTTTGCCCGCGAGAGCATTCGATGCCATAAACAGACATACGCCCATAAGCACGACAGCAGAAATACGCATAACTCTAAACATGTTGACTCCTTTCGGGGTGATCTTTGACAGGGTAAATTGCGACGAAACGCCATAAAATATTCGTGTCAACTATTGCAGAGATTACTCAGCTGTCAATTGATGCAAGTCAAATTTGAAATGATTTTCCGACTCTGCTAGTATTTCGTAGTTTTTTACACACGGTCGTTCAAAAGGCTGGTTGATGGCATTTTCCCATATCAGAGAAAGTCTCCCTCGACCGGCACAAGACCATTTCCTCTCTTATAACAAACAAGACCCAAAGGACACTTATGCTGCTCACGATCTATTCTAGGCAACGCCTCACAAAGTCGATGTTCGACACAAATTTCAACAAATTATCCGCTGAAACAACGGTCCCCTTCAATATCAATATCAACCACGCACTGACCGATGGCGGTCATCTGAAAGTTGCACTGGCCATAAAAGGAGGGACGGACGAAACGCCTTTTACCTGTGAATTTCTGACCGAAGCTCTTTTTGAGATCACTCAGAAAGCCAAGGACGAACAGATCAAAAAAGCCGTATTTACCGAAGCGGCCCCCCTCATGTACGCTGTAGTAGACGAATACTTCAAAGACCTGTGCCGAAAAGCACTCCTCCCGATCGGCGATCTGCCGCGTATGAACTTCGAAGATTTTCACAAGAACAGCCTGAAAGAACAGACTGCAAATTAAAAAAAACTTCAGGGCACAACCGACACAGGAATCAACATTCCCCCCCGTTTGTGAAAAAACCAAAGGGTTAGCTGAAACTATGCAGCTAACCCTTTTTATTTAGGCCCAATCTGTCGACCAACAAAACATATTTGATCTTGTCTCAAAGCATACTCACCTATTAAAATCTCGAGAAAATAGTTCAATTTTCATAACGATCTTCTCTTTCAGATTGACGATCAAATATGGATTGAATGTGTTTAAAATTAGATCTTATCGATGAAAACTTGAAAAATAGCGGTATAATGAATCCATAAAAATAGCGAAA
>PKUC01000023.1 GCA_002868865.1 Desulfuromonas sp.
GAAACAACGATGGTGTAATCCATCGCACCCTGCTGACGCAGCTTCTCAACAACCTGAGCGACCGTAGAACGCTTCTGACCGATAGCGACGTAGATACAGACGACGCCGTTACCTTTCTGGTTGATAATGGTATCGGTCGCGACCGCAGTCTTACCGGTCTGACGGTCACCGATGATCAGCTCCCGCTGGCCACGGCCGATGGGAACCATCGAGTCGATCGCCTTAAGTCCGGTCTGCATCGGCTCGTGAACCGACTTCCGTGAAACAATACCGGGTGCCTTGATCTCAACCTGACTGTAGGTGTCGGTCTGGATGTCGCCCTTGCCGTCGATGGGAATACCGATACCGTTGACAACACGGCCGATCAGGGCCTCGCCGACAGGAACCTGAACGATCTGTTCGGTCCGCTTAACAGTGTCGCCTTCCTTGATGTGCTCGGCGTCACCAAGGATCGCCGCACCGACATTGTCTTCCTCGAGGTTGAGAACCATACCCATGGTTCCACCCGGGAATTCCAGCAGCTCACCCGACATCGCCTTGTCCAGGCCATGAATCCGGGCTATACCGTCACCAACCGAGATGATGGTACCGGTTTCGCTGACCTCAACCTCGCGGCCAAAGTCCTCGATCTGCTTCTTGATAATCGCACTGATTTCTTCTGCTCTGATTTCCATGATATCCAATCACCCCTTTGCTAAGGTATCTGTCATACGTTTCAGCTGGGTTTTCACACTACCGTCAAAAAGCTTACCGCCCATCTCGGCCTGAAGGCCACCGATGAGGGATTCATCTACATCAACACTCAAAACGACCTGCTTACCGGTCTGTTTTTCGAGCCCTTGCTTTATCGCCTCTGTCCGCTCGCCGCTCAGTTCACTCGCAGACAGCAGGCTAGCGCGTACCAGACCCGATTTTTCATCGGCGAATTTGCGGTAGTTCTGCTGAATCTGTGCGAGATAAGCCACACGACCCTTCTCGACCAGCAGGCCAAGAAAGTTCTTCATCCCCTCTCCGACCTGAAGTTTGTCTGCCACGTCGCTCATGATCGCGGCCTTCTTCTCTACCGGAAAGGTCGGGCTGTCGAGGAGGAGCCTTAATACATCCTCACGCTGAAACAGCGTAGCCACCTGCGCCAACTCATCGGCGTACTGCTCAACACCCTGCTTTTCTGCGGCGATGTTCAACAGGGCCTTGGCGTATCTTATGGAAATAGCACTGTTACTCAATGTAGCTCTCCCACCTTTTTCATGTACTCGTCGATCAGACGGGTATCATCGTCTTTGGTGAAGTTCTTTTTCAGCAGATCTTCAGCCAGTTCCACGGCCAGCGCAACAGCTTCTCGCTGCAGCTCTGTCCGCGCTTTGGCAACCTCGAGTGCTGCCGCTTTTTCAGCGTCCTGCTCGATCTTGATCGCCATTTGCTTAGCGCTCTCGATGATCTTCTGCTTCTCCAGTTCACCTTCGCGACGGATCGCATTGCCGATTTCTTCAATCTCTTCGGTTGCCTGAGAAAGCTTGCGATCATATTCAGCGAACTTTGCTTCGGCTTGCTGTTTCGCCTGCTTCGCCTCTTCGAGCGCCTTGGCAATACCTTCGCGACGGCCAGCCAGTCCCTTTTTGATCGGTTTGGTCAGCAGGTACGCCAGCAGACCGACCATCATCGCGAAGTTCAGGCTCCGCCAGAAAAAGTCCTTGAGCAGAACACCGCTGTCGACATGGTGACCACCACCGCCCGCAGCCAGACTAACACCGGCCGTCAGGGTAAGCAGCAGAATTGAGAGTAATACGGGGGAAACTTTACGCATGCGCAATACCTTCCAAAACGTGAAACTATGCCAACTGGCGACCGAGAACCTTCGTCGCAATCTGGCCTGCAAGATCAGCAGCATCGGCGCGCAGGGTCTTCCCGGCGGCATCTGCCTCAACAGCAACCTGAGATTTAATTTCCTGCAAACGACCTGCAGCTTTCTTGTTTGCCTCAGCGAGGACAGTCGACTCTTCTGCCAGAGCCGTCTGCTTGAGGGCGTTTCGCTCCTTGCTGGCCGCAGCCTTGGCATCGCTCAGCTGCTGTTGGTACCGAGCCATCTTTTCCTCGATTTCAACCTGAAGATCTTCAGCCTTCTGGTGTGAACCGTCGATGGTCGAACGGCGCTGCTCGAGAATATTGAGCAGGGGGCGATACAGCAGCTTGTTGAGAACTGCAAGGAGAACAAAGAAGTTCAGAAACTGTAGAAGCAGAGTCCAGTCAAGATTGATCACGTGCGCTCACCTCATTATTGTTGTACAGGACAACCTATCCGCCGGGCACGTATACTGTATACATCCACCCGACGACAAAAAAATTGGCCATGGGCCAGAGCACGGCATTGCTACCACAAGCCCCATAGCGTGTCAAGAATTTTCAGCGCTTTTATCACCGCTTTTGTTGGTTCACGATGTCAAAAAAGTCGTCGCTTCAACAGTGTCCGGCTACTCGTTACCAACAGTATCGCTGCCCGGAGGGGACTCCATCACAATCTGGCCGTTAAACACAACGTTATCTTCCATCTTCAGCACGGGTGAGTAAATCTGGCCCTCAACTCTCGCCGGGGCACGCAGATCGACCAGAGTCGTCGCCTGAATGTTGCCCTTGAATGTTCCACTGATAATCAGAGCTCCGACACTGATATTGCCTTCCACGCGGGCGGTCTCGCCGATAACCAGTGTGTCGCTTGAATTGATCTCTCCAACGAAGGATCCATCGAGCCGGACCATCTCATCAAAACTGAGGGTCCCTTCGAAGCGGCTGCCAGGCCCCAGAAACGCCTTAATGTCAGCCTTTTCCAGGTTGAGGTTCTTTTTCATAGCCGGCACCTCCTGCTGTTTTTTTCTAAACATCGCCTACCTCAACGAAGGCTTGTCCACAAACAAACCCCGATAACCCCTCCCTGCTGACAGGTTCTTATCGCGACGACCTGACGCCAAATATTTCCAGAAGGCGATCCAACTCCTCCAGATCGTGGTAGCCGATGGTGATCTGTCCGCCCTTCCCTCTGGGTGTCAATTTCACCTGAGTCCCCAGCGCCTGCTTCAATGCACCAACGAGAGACTCAATATTTGGATCGGTTTTCTTTTCGGCCTTCTGGGGTTTCGATACCCCTTCAAAATTCTTAATCTTTTTAACCAGCTTTTCGGTGTCACGCACCGACAGTCCCTTACGCAAAACTTCTTCGCTGGCCTCGATCATATCGGCGTCATCATCCAGTGACAACAGCGCTCGGGCGTGGCCCATCGATAGTCGACTGGCAAGCAGGTCATCCTTGATCCTATCTGGCAGACGCAGTAATCGCAGCGCGTTGGCGACGGTCGAACGATCCTTACCGACCCGCTTGGCGACCTCGTCCTGCGACAGATCAAAATTCACCATCAAGTGTTTATAGGCAGCCGACTCTTCCAGCGGATTCAAATCTTCACGCTGAATATTTTCTATCAGGGCAATTTCCAACGCCCAGTCTTCACTGACATCCTGAATAACGACCGGAACCCGGGTGACCCCAGCTTTTTGGGCAGCCCTCCAGCGACGCTCACCGGCAATAATCTGGTAATGATCCGCCACCTGACGAACGATCAGTGGCTGAATAACCCCTTTTTCCTTGATCGAAGCAACCAGCTCCGCCATCTTGTCATCGTTGAAGGTTTTACGTGGCTGTTGAGAGTGGGGGCGCAGATCTTCCACCGGGCAGACAAAATACTTCCGTCCCCCTTCCTGGGCAGCCGAACTGAGCAGTGCGCCAATCCCTTTACCCAACGCTGGACGCTTTCCCTTAGCCATTCCCACCTCCCGCTTGTATGATTTCTTTTGCCAATGCCATATAGGCCTGCGCGCCCCGAGATGTGACATCGTATAGCAGAGCGGGCTGGCCGTAACTTGGCGCTTCAGACAGACGGACATTGCGCGGGATCACCGTATCAAACACACGATCAGCAAAATGCGTTCGGATCTCATCGCTGACTTGATGGCACAGATTGTTACGCCCATCAAACATGGTCAGCAATATGCCGCCTATCTGCAGCGCGGTGTTCAGTTCCTGCTGGACAAGGCGAACCGTCTGCATCAACTGCCCGAGCCCCTCCATCGCATAAAACTCACACTGCAGCTGAACAAGAACCTGATCCGCCGCCGTCAATGAGTTGAGAGTCAACATCCCTAAAGATGGCGGACAATCAATAACAATGTATTCGTAGTGTGCCGACACACTAGCAAGAACCTGTTTGAGTCGATATTCCCTCTGTTCCCGACCCACAAGTTCAACTTCCGCCCCAATCAAATCGGTATTTGAAGGCAGCACATCAAGGCAGGCCAATTCGGTCTGAAGGATAACATCTTGCGCCGCAGCCTCACCCAGCAAAGCATTGTAAACAGTTGATAAAACTGAGGTTTTGTCTATCCCACAACCACTGCAGGCATTAGCCTGAGGGTCCATATCAACCAGCAAGGTCTTCTTTTCGGCAACTGCAAGAGAGGCAGCGAGGTTGACCGAAGTCGTCGTCTTGCCAACGCCCCCTTTTTGGTTCGCTACCGTAATGATTGAAGCCATAAAACCTCCAAGTGTACAGGTCACGCTTTCAGGCTGCGCACATTATCACAGAGCGACGCTAAAAAACAGTCGGATTTACCCAGAAGGAAGAGACGACAGACTCTCAGGGTGATTTTTTCAGGACAAGTACCTGCCTTTGAGAGGCGGAACGGGGCAGTTGGTAATCATAAACGTCTGAAAGAACAAATCCGAATGGAATGATGTCTGCTGCTTGCCGTTGCCATTCATCTCGTCCATCAGGCCCCTTCATGGCTAAAATTTTACCCGTAGGAGCCAACCATGGGGCCGCAAAACGCACGATATCCCGCAACGAAGAAAAAGCCCTACAGGTCACAACCGAGAAGGTTTGTGATTTCTCAAAAACCTGATCCAGATGTTCCAGACGCGCGCAGATCGGTTCGAAATTCTCCAAATTCAGCAGACGCTTGACATGACGCTGAAAGCTGATTTTTTTGGTCACACTGTCCACACTGACAACCCTGAGATCCGGGCAGACAACCTGCAACGGCACCCCGGGAAGTCCCGCACCGGAGCCCATATCGAGAATCGATGAGACTCCATCGATCAGCGGCAACAGAGACAGTGCGTCCAGTATGTGTTTTTCCCGCGCAACGGCAAAATCTGTAATGGAAGTGAGATTTATCCTTCGATTCCAGCGAAGCATTTCCTTCAGATAGAGATCCAACGTGCGCCCGACAGCCTGGCGCTCAGGACCGTCGACCAACGCTATCCCCTGCAACCAGTCCTCAGCCATGTTTATGCTTTCGCAGATAAACATTCAGGACAGCAATCGCCGCCGGGGTAACCCCTTGAATTCGACCAGCCTGACCAAGGGTTTGCGGCCTGATCTCAAGAAGTTTTTCGCGAACCTCGTTCGACAGGCTCTCAATGGTCGAAAACTCAAAACCATCGGGAATACGTATCTTTTCATACTCTCGCTGACGTGCGACCTGCTCTAACTGGCGTTCTATGTACCCCTCATATTTTGTCGCAATCTCAAGCTGCTCAAGAACGTCGTCAGACAATACAGCTAGAGATTCTGTCAGCGGAACCATATCTGTAATGGCAATTTCGGGACGACGCAGCAACTCTTCAAGAGTTACACCGTTGCGCAACTTCTCCAAACCCAAACCGGCCATGACACTGCTATCCGAAGGTCGCACCCTGTGATCGCGCAGAACCTTTAAGCCCACACCTATCCCTTCCATTTTCTTCTGGAAGGCTTCCCACCGCTGATCCGACACCAGGCCGACCTTTCGGCCCAAGGGGGTCAACCTCTGATCCGCATTGTCCTCGCGCAGCAGCAGTCGATGCTCTGCCCTGGACGTAAACATACGATATGGCTCGCGGGTCGATTGCGTAACCAGATCATCAACCATCACCCCGAGATACCCCTCATCACGCCCAATAGTGATCTGCTCCTGGTCTTTGGACCGCCTCGCCGCATTAATGCCCGCCAGCAAACCCTGAGCCGCGGCCTCCTCATAGCCGGAGGTACCATTGACCTGACCGGCATGATACAACCCCGCAACCTTTTTGGTTTCTAGCGTCGCCCGCAACTGGGTCGGCTCAACAAAATCATACTCTATCGCATACCCAGGCCGCATAATTTCAACATGTTCCAACCCCACCATACTGCGATAAAAGGCAAGCTGCACATCCGGCGGCAGCGAGGTCGACATCCCGCTGGGGTAAATCTCGGCACTTTCGCGCCCCTCAGGTTCCAAAAAAGTCTGATGTGATGCCCGCTCGGGAAAACGGACAACCTTGTCTTCGATCGATGGACAATATCTGGGCCCCACCCCCTCGATCACACCGGAGTACAAGGGCGACCGATCGAGATTCTGACGGATAATCTCATGGGTTTTTTCATTGGTATTGGCAATATAGCAGCTGACCGGGTCGACACCGACAGGACCACTCGTCATAAATGAAAATGGCCGGGCTAACCGATCCCCATCCTGCCTTTGAAGCATCGAAAAATCGATACTTCGCGCAGACAGACGCGCAGGCGTACCAGTCTTGAGCCGCCCCACCCGAAAACCCAGACCCCTTAAGCAGTCCGACAACCCCTCCGAGGCAGGCTCCCCAGCACGGCCACCCGCATAACTTTTCAAGCCCACATGGATCAAACCGCGCATAAAGGTGCCCGCCGTCACCACAACACTGCGCGCAGCAAAGGACAAACCATCGCGCGTCTCAACACCACACACACCCAGGGCATCCACAGTTAGCGACTCCACAACTCCCTGCTTCAGATCAAGACCGTCCTGAGCCTCCAACACCCCCTTCATTCGAGCACTGTACGCCATCCGGTCCGCCTGAGCCCGACCAGCGCGTACCGCTGGCCCCTTACGTGTATTCAACCTGCGAAACTGAATACCAGTCTCGTCGATATTAAGGCCCATCTCCCCACCCAGCGCATCAACCTCACACACAAGGTGCCCCTTGGCCAAACCACCAATAGCAGGATTACACGACATCTGAGCCACCGTGTCGAGACCCATAGTCAACAGCAAGGTCTGGCACCCCATGCGCGCGGCAGCCAAAGCCGCCTCACAACCCGCATGACCAGCCCCAACAACTATAACCTGATACTCTTTCCCATAACTAAACACAAACACCCCTAAACATGTTTCACGTGAAACACAAACCTACTTACCGATACAAAATCGTGAAAAAATCCCTTCAAGGACGTCGTCAGGCGTTGTTTCTCCGGAAATCTTCCCAAGTGCGTCCAGGGCAGCCCGAAGCTCAATAGCCCAGAACTCAAGCGAGTCACCAGCCTCAACAGCGGAACGCAACCTCAAAAGAGAATCACGGCAGAGCGACAAAGAGTCTCGGTGACGTTCTTCGGTGACAACAACAGAGGACTCGGGCGAGCTCACGCCGTCATCAAAAAAACTGGCGACACCTTCACGCAACCGGTCAACACCCTGCCCCGTCTTTGCAGAAATAGCAAACACGGGCAAACCCGCTGACAAAAAGCAGGAAAGATCCTGGTCGCAGTTTTTGTCTATTTTATTTACAACCAAAAAAACCTTAGAATTATCACAAACTTCTAGAACGTCCTTGTCCTCATCGGTAAGACCCTCAGAGGCATCAACAACGACAAAAACCAGATCAGAAACAGAGACCTTACCTTGAGCCCGCCGAATACCCTCCAACTCTAGCTGGTCACCCGTGTCACGCAGGCCAGCCGAATCGATCAACCGCACGGGGAAACCACCCATGGTCAGGGATTCTTCCAGAGTGTCGCGGGTTGTTCCTGGGGTGCTGTTTACAATCGCCCTATCCTCTCCGAGCAGAGCATTAAGCAGGGAACTTTTTCCGACATTCGGGCGCCCCAAAAGCAACAGAGAAACACCGGAAACCAAGGCCCTGCCGGTATGATACGTGTCGAGCAGCCCGCCTATTTTATCAATAATACCGGACACTTGAGATAACACACCGGTGCTTGTTTCTGGAGGTATGTCTTCTTCCGGAAAATCAATCCACGCCTCAACCAGAACCAGAGACTCTCGAAGCATTTCTTTGTACTGAAAAATAGATCGACTTAAAAGGCCATCCACTTGAGCCAGAGCGAGCGACTGTGATTTTTCGCTGCGTGCATGAATCAACCGTGCAACAGCTTCCGCCTGCGAAAGGTCTAAGCGACCATTAGTATAAGCACGATATGTAAACTCACCGGGCAACGCCAAACGCAACCCAACAGATAAATACAAATCGATAATCGATTTAACAACCTGTTGCCCACCGTGACAATGGATCTCAACAACATCTTCACACGTATAACTTCGTGGAGCGGGCATAAAAACAGCCATCACTTCATCGATCTTTACACCGCGTCTGTTATAAATGAAGCCATAGTGTAAATAATGAGGTCGAAGATTTGTTTTTGCTCCACCAAAAACAAAGTGCTCCAGAAGAGCACTTTGTGAGGCAGAACCAGAAATGCGTACAATAGCAACACCACCCTCACCTGGTGGTGTTGCCAAAGCTATTATCGTATCATTCGTATTAAACACATGATCACCAACAACACTATTTAAGCAGGATTTTTATTTATCAGGTATTGCTGCGCTATGGTTAAAACGTTATTCACCAGCCAATAAATAACCAAACCGGAAGGAAAATTAAGGAAGAGAAAAGTAAAGACAACAGGCATCATCATCATCATTTTAGCCTGCATCGGCTCCATAGTAGTGGGTGTCATTTTCTGCTGTAAAAACATAGTAGCACCCATAACCAAAGGCGTTATGTAATATGGGTCCTTCGCTGAAAGGTCCGTCAGCCAAAAAACAAAGGGAGCATGACGCAATTCTATAGATCCCAAAAGAACCTGATAAAGTGCGAAGAAAACAGGGATCTGTATCAACATCGGTAGACACCCACCAAAAGGATTAACCCTATTTTCCTTATACAGAGACATCATTTCCTGATTAAGCCGCTGCTTGTCACTTGAATATTTTTCTCTCAGCCGTGTCATTTGAGGCTGTAACTTCTGCATGGCCTTCATCGAAGAATAACTCTTCTGAGTCAGTGGCCAAAAAATAGCTTTTATACAGACCGTTAGCAAGACAATCGCAAAACCCCAATTGCCAAGGTATTTATAAAAAAACTTCAAAGCCACCATAAGCGGCTTAGCTAAAATACTAAAAAAACCAAAATCTATCGCTTTTTCGAAATGATGACCCACCGAACTTAAAATATCATAGTCCTTCGGTCCCATAAAAGCGACATAGTCATAAACAACACCTTCAGTCGGTCCCAAGGTCAGATATGGTGAAGAAAATATGTTTTCTATAAATCCTTCGCCCATTTCGATCTGAAGTTTTTGAGAACTGTCATCTGACGGAGAAAGTATCGAAGCGAAATATTTAGTAAAAAAGCCAGACCATATTACATTTTGTTTATATGTTTTTGATGATGTCTCTATATCGTCCGGGTCATCTTCAATCAACTCCTCACCAACTAAAGAGGTGGGTCCTACAAAATTATAGGTATCTCCTTTTCTTTCTTCTTCCCAGTAATTCACAAGTGATATATTAAAAAATCCACGTTTAATTTCGGATGAATTATTTATGATTTTAGTGTTTATATCTATTTCATAATTATCATTGTAAAATCTGAATGTTTTTACTAAAAACAACCCAGTATTTGTTTCTGTAAAAAACTTAACAGACTGACCATCTTCATTTATATATTTTTCAACATTATAAATAATATCGTCTGAAAAAAACAAATCTTCTTTACCGAATGTTTTAAAAGTAAAGTGTTTTTTATTGTCTGAGCCTACTATATCTACAAAAGAAGAATTTTTTTCATTTTCTTTTTTATATTTTTTCAATACAGCGCTGCTAATTTTAGCGCCCTTACTTGATAAGCTGTATTTATAAATATCAGATTCAACAATTAAAGTTTTTTCCTCTATATTTTTACTTTCTAATTCATTTGTTTTTACTTCTGATATTTTATTTATAACAACATCTTTTTTATCGTTATTCTGTATAGCTATTTCCTTCTCATTACTTAAAGTATTCTGTTCTATGTTTTGAGGTGGAAAAAGAAGGCTATAGCCAGACCAGATGAGTATAACTAATGCGATAGCTAAAAAGGTTCTATTGTTTTCCATGGTTAGGAATCCTGATTTTTTTTATAAGGTAAAGGATCATAGCCACCAGAATGGAAAGGGTGACATTTCACCAAACGAATTAAAGTATAAGAAAGCCCTCGTAAAAGACCATAATGGAGAAGGGCTTCACGTGCATATGTAGAGCAGGTAGGGTAAAATCGGCAACTACGTGGTAGAAAAGGTGAAATAAATTTTTTATACAAATCAATAAAAAAAACAAAAATATTTAGAAAATCAAGATTTAGCCTTATTTTTTGCAAAATTAAGTTCCCTGAATACTAAATCATAATCTATTTTATTTATATTTTTTTTCGCAATTATAACGATATCTGTAGAACAAATATAATTATTTATTTCATTCCTGAAACATTCTCTTAATAATCTTTTAATTCTATTTCGTTTAACAGAATTACCTACCTTCCGGCTGGCCGTAACACCCAACCTGTTGTATTCAAGATTATTAAATAAGGTAAAAACTAGAAAATGGGGTGTATTTAATCTACACCCCATTTTACTGGTTTTCTTAAAATCAAAAGATGACTTTAATCTACATTTTTGTATAAATTTAGAATTTATTTTTAAATCCTATTTTTGCGGGATAGTAGAACTTAAAACCTTACGACCCCGACTCCTGCGACGATTCAAAACCTGGCGACCATTTTTGGTCTGCATCCGTTTTCTGAAACCATGTGTTCTTTTACGCTTTATCCGACTTGGTTGAAAAGTACGTTTAGACATAAACTTTATATATCTCCTTGCTAGGCTAAATTTCCAAAAAACGTTTTTAAACATAAAAAAAAAAATACGTCAACAAAAAAATAAATATATTTTTTCCACCTATAAGCGCGGGTTGGTTATAAATAAAAAATAAAATTGTCTATATGTCTGTAATTACAATAGAAAAAAGGCTTTCTGTCCTGTAAGTATTTGTCTTGCAAAAAATATGTCTGTTTGCTAATTTTTAACGGTTGTAATATCAGTTGAGTGTAGTTTTTTCAATCCACAGGTGTGGAAGAGTTGTGGATAAAGGTATAAAAATGAAAGAAATATGGGAAGAAGTATTAAATGAAATAAAAGAAGAAATAACACCACATAATTATAAAACCTGGATAAAACCGCTAAAATATAAAAACAAAGAAAATGATAAAATAATAATTGAAGTACCAAATATTTTTATAAAAGACTGGGTAATTGATAATTATAAAATAAATTTAGAAAGAATAATCGAAAGAAAAATATCAAAAAAACTAATTATTTCCTTTGAACTAAATACAGAAATTAAAAAAGAAATACATATTGAAAAAGAAGAGGTAATAGAAAAGAAAAAAGAAAATAATAAAAGTAAAGTGTTTTACAATATAAATAAAAATTATACTTTTGATAGTTTTGTATCAGGGCCTTCTAATCAATTTGCTCATGCTGCAGCTTTAGCTGTAGCAAATAATCCAGCTACTACATATAACCCTTTGTTTATTTACGGTGGAGTTGGTTTAGGAAAAACCCATATAGTTCATGCTATAGGTAATGAAATTATTAAAAATAATAATAATTTAAAAATATGTTATTATTCTTCTGAAAAATTTATGAATGAACTTATAAATTCTTTAAGATATGCAAAAATGGATGAATTTAGGAATAAATTCAGGTCTATGGATGTGTTACTTATTGATGATATACAATTTTTGGCCGGCAAAGAAAGAACTCAGGAGGAATTTTTTCATACTTTTAATGCTTTGTATGATTCTCATAAACAGATAGTCGTGACTTCAGATAAATTTCCTAAAGAAATGCCAGATCTAGAAGAAAGATTGAGGTCTAGGTTTGAGTGGGGATTAATTGCCGACATTCAATCTCCTGATATTGAAACAAAACAAGCTATTTTAAAGATGAAGGCCGATCAAAATAATATTTTCTTACCAGAAGATGTGGCTCAATTTCTTTCTAATACAGTGACAAGCAATGTCAGGGAGTTAGAAGGCTATCTCATAAGAATAGGCGCTTATTCTAGTTTAACATCAACTGAAGTTAATTTAGAAATGGCTAAAGAAGTATTAAAAGATATTCTTGTAGAGAAAAATAAAGAAATAAACATAGATTACATCCAGAAAGTCGTTTCAAATTACTATCATATAAAAATTTCAGATTTGAAATCTTCTAAAAGACTAAAAACATTGGTATTACCAAGACAAATATCTATGTATTTATCTAGAAAATTAACATCTTGTTCTTTTCCAGAAATAGGTAATAAGTTTGGTGGAAAAGATCATTCAACGATAATACATGCTATTAAAAAAATTGATGAGAAAATTGAAAAAGACATTCAACTGAAAAATACTGTGGAAAAATTAATGTCAACAATCTGTAAATAAAATGTTTATAAATTTTTGTTGAGATAAATTCATATTATAAATTGTGTAAAAATAAATTTTTTTTCAACACAGTTTATTTAAAAAAATTACGTAAAATCAGTAGGATATGAATTTTATCAACATATAAACAGTAACTATTACTACTATCTAAAATATAAAATAATATAATAGTATACTGGGAGGTATAAATGGAATTCAGTATTGAAAAAGAAGTTTTTCTTAAATCTCTAAATCAAATTCAAGGGATAGTAGAAAAAAAACATACAATACCTATACTTTCAAATGTTTTAATAGAAGCAAAGGATAATAATATTTTTATTACTGCAACTGATTTAGAAATTGCTGTAAAATCATTTTATAAAAGTAATATTAAAAAAACTGGTAAAGTAACAATTTCAGCAAAAAAACTTTATGAAATTATCAAAGAATTACCCAATAAAGAAATATTTTTTAAAGTAAAAGATAATTACTGGATAGAAATAAAGTGTGGTAAATCTGTATTTAATTTAGTTGGATTATCTCCAGATGAATTTCCTAAGTTTCCTGAATTTAATAATATCAATTTTAAATCAATAGATAAAAAACTTTTATCTGAAATGATAGATAAAACAATATATTCTGTGTCATCAGATGAAACTAAATTTAATTTGACAGGAATTTATTTTAATTTTGAAAATGAATTGCTAACGATGGTTTCAACGGATGGACATAGACTTTCCCTTATAAGTAATAAATTTGATAATTTCGAAAATACAAATTTTATTCTTCCTAAGAAGGGAATTTTTGAAATAAGAAAATTAATAGAAGAAAAGAATGAATATTTTAATATAGGAATATCAGAAAATAATTTTATTGTAGATACAGGAAATACTAATTTAGTTATGAGACTAGTAGATGGGGAATTTCCTGATTACAATAGAGTTATACCAGAAAAAAACGATAATAAAGCTATTATAAATAAAAATGAATTACTTTATTCACTAAAAAGAGTATCTACAATTTCTAGTGATAAAACAAAGGGGATAAAAATTAATTTGAAGCATAATTTACTAAAAATATATTCTTCAAATCCTGATTTAGGTGATGCAAATGAATCTATAGATGTAGACTATTCTGGATCAGAAATAGATATGGGTTTTAATTCTAAATATTTGATAGATTTTTTACAAACAGTCGAAGAAGAAAATATTTGTTTATATCTAAAAGATAATTTATCTCCAGGTATTTTAGAACAAGAAATTAATAATAATTATTATTGTGTAATTATGCCAATGCGGCTTTAGATGTATATTGATAATATAAAAATAAAAAATTTTAGAAATATAAATGAAGAAAGTGTTTTTCTAAGTTAAAACTTGAACATACTTATTGGAAAAAATGCGAATGGAAAAACAAATTTTTTAGAGTCAGTATATATTCCTTCTAATTTTAATAGTTTTAGAACAAATAAAATTGATAATTTAATTCTTAATAAAAATATAAAAACTGTAATAAATATAAATTATTTTACAAATAAAATTAATTCACAGGTACAATTTAATCTTTTTAAAAATAAAAAAGAATTTTATTTAAACAATAAAAAAATAAATTCTTACACAGACATCAATTTTTTATATAAAACTATTTTATATAATCCAGAAGATATTTATATTATTAAAGGAAATCCTCTTTTAAGAAGAAATTTGTTAGATAAATCTATTTTTTTAATAAATAATGACTATTTAAAAGAATATAAAATTTTTTTAAATTGTTTAAAACAAAGAAATAAATTTTTAAAATTAAATGAAAAGTATGACAATATTTGGGACGTAAACTACATAATCTGTTCAAAGAAAATATTAGATTCGAGAATTAGTTTTTTATTAGAAATTAATACTATAATAGAAAATATTAAAAAATACTTTGGTTTTAAAGATAAGTTCATAGAATTAAAATATTTACCAATTTTAAAAAACATTGAGAATGATTTTGAAAAAAATTTTTATTTAAACAAACACAAAGATGAAAAATATAAATTTACAACTTATGGACCACATAGAGACAATCCTTCTTTTTTTATAGATGAGAAGGATGCAGCAAGCCATTGCTCCCAAGGTCAGCAAAAATTATTAATTTTATTATTTAAAACAGCACTTTTTCATCTTTTTAGTTCTAAAAACGAAATGAAACCTATTTTAATTTTTGATGATATAACTGGTGATTTAGATCAAAATAATAAAAATACTTTTATAGAATATATATTAGGTAATGCTGGACAAGTTTTTATGACAAGCACTGATTATAACTTGAGAAATAATAATAATTTTTTGAATGCGAATTTTTTTGAAGTTCAAAATGGTAAATTTTTAAACCTGTGAGGTTTTTATGACACAAGCACCAAATTATAAAGCTGACAGTATACAAGTATTAGAAGGACTTGAAGCTGTACGTAAAAGACCTGCTATGTATATTGGTTCTACTGCTATAGCTGGTCTTCATCACCTTGTATATGAGGTTGTAGATAATGCTATTGATGAATCATTAGCTGGTTTTTGTGATGATATAATTGTCACAATAAATGATGACTGTTCAGTAACGGTTCAGGATAATGGTCGCGGTATTCCCGTCGATATGCATGCAACACAAAACAAATCAGCTGCTGAAGTTGTTATGACTGTTTTGCATGCAGGTGGGAAATTTGATGATGAAGGCACTGGCGCATATAAGGTTTCCGGAGGATTGCACGGTGTTGGAGTTTCTGTTGTTAATGCCCTGTCGACAAAACTCGATCTTGAAATCAGACGCGAAGGTAAGATTTACAGACAAAGCTATAATCATGGGGTACCAAATGAACCTCTTAAGGAACTTGGTGAGACGGTTAAACGTGGAACAAAAATAACATTTTGGCCAGATGCAGAAATATTTGATACTACAGATTTTTCTTTTGATACTTTGTCACAAAGATTAAGAGAATTAGCATTTTTAAATGCGGGCGTAAGAATACAAATTTGCGATGTCAGAACTGACAAAAGTAATGATTTTATTTATGAAGGTGGAATAAGATCATTTGTCGAATATTTAAATAGAGCAAAATCTTCTCTTCATCCTGAACCTATATATTTTCATGGTGAAAAAGATGGAGCCGAAATAGAAATTGCTCTCCAGTATAATGATGGGTACGACGAAAAAATATTTTCTTTTGCAAATAATATTAATACGCATGAAGGTGGAACGCACCTTAGTGGTTTCAGGGCTGCACTTACTCGAACTATGAATTCTTATGCGTCAGCGAACAACCTTTTAAAAAATGTAAAGGTTTCTATTTCTGGTGATGATTTACGTGAAGGCATTGCTGCTGTTATTTCTGTAAAAATACCGGATCCTCAGTTTGAAGGACAAACGAAAACTAAATTAGGTAATTCCGAAATAAAAGGGCATGTTGAGTCGTTGATGAATGAAAAGCTAGCGACTTACCTCGAAGAAAATCCACAGGTTGCCAAGAGAGTTCTGGAAAAAGGGATCGAGGCCGCACGCGCACGTGAAGCAGCCCGTAAGGCGCGAGACCTTACCCGTCGAAAAGGGGCCCTGGAAGGATTGGCGCTGCCCGGCAAACTGGCGGATTGCCAGGAAAAAGATCCGGCACTCTGTGAAATATATCTGGTGGAGGGTGATTCTGCCGGTGGAAGCGCAAAACAGGGACGGGATCGCCGTTATCAGGCGATTCTGCCACTCAAAGGTAAAATACTGAACGTCGAAAAAGCGCGGTTTGACAAGTTGTTGACGTCCAATGAAATACGGACGTTGATTACTGCGATGGGAACGGGCATCGGTAAAGATGATTTTGATGTCTCAAAGCTGCGTTATCATCGCATTATTATCATGACCGATGCCGATGTTGACGGCTCTCATATCCGAACATTGCTGCTGACTTTTTTCTTCCGTCAGATGCCGGAACTGGTGGAGAGAGGTCATCTCTATATCGCTCAACCGCCCCTCTACAAGGTCAAACGCGGTAAAAAAGAAATTTATCTAAAAGATGACGACGCCCTGCTCGAGTACCTGCTCGACACTGGAACGGAAGGGGCGACGGTCGAATTGGGGAGCAGTAAAACGCTGCGTGGCAAGCAGATAATACCGACTTTACGGAATATTATCGATTTTAATCAGCATGTGGAAAAGATCGTCAATCGTGGAATTCCTGGGGATATCTTGAACCTCTTTCTCAAGGGGAAAGTCAGAAACGGCTACGCGGATTATGCGAACCTTGAACCGCTTGCCGAGCAGTTGCGTAAGATTGAACCGGAGGCCCGTTTTGATGTCCTTGCGGACCCTGACCGCATCCTGGTGACGTACGGAAATCTTCACGCACGTATTGACCAACAAACGGTCGAAACACTGGCGTCACATGAATATAAGCTGTTGTTGCAATCTTATCGTCAGGTCGAAGAGATTGGTCAGGAGAAAAACATCTCCATTTCTTACGAAGATAAAAAAGGGACTGACGTGACAAGCCGTCAGGAACTGCTCGATCATTTTCTGACCCGAGCGAAAAAAGGACAGTATATTCAGCGTTATAAGGGACTTGGAGAGATGAATCCGGATCAGCTATGGGAAACCACCATGGATGCTGAAAAACGCGTTTTGCTGCAGGTAACGATCGAAGATGCCGTACAGGCGGATGAAATTTTTACCATCTTGATGGGTGATCAGGTTGAGCCGCGTCGCGAGTTCATCGAGCAGAACGCCCTGAATGTCGCTAATCTGGACGTATGATAAAAGACACGTACAGGTCGTAGGTTTCTATGACCTTTCGTCTTTTTCGGGAGGATAAAGTTAGATGCTGGAGCAGAATAAAATCAGCGTAAATATTGAAGACGAAATGCGAAAGTCCTATATGGACTACGCCATGAGCGTCATTGTCGGGCGCGCACTGCCCGACGTCCGGGACGGTTTGAAACCGGTGCATCGCAGAATTCTTTACGCGATGCACGATCTGGGGAACGACTACAACAAGCCGTACAAAAAATCGGCCCGTGTCGTTGGTGATGTCATCGGTAAATATCACCCACACGGTGACACAGCCGTTTATGATTCTATCGTGCGGATGGCTCAAGATTTTTCCATGCGCTACCCCCTGGTCGATGGACAGGGCAATTTCGGTTCTGTGGATGGTGATTCGGCTGCCGCAATGCGTTACACCGAGATCCGCATGGACAAGTTGTCTCACGAATTGTTAGCGGATATCGATAAAGAGACCGTCGATTTTGGTCCAAACTACGACGACTCTCTGAAAGAGCCTCTGGTTCTGCCCTGTAAATATCCCAACCTGCTGGTCAACGGCTCTGAAGGCATCGCGGTCGGGATGTCGACCAAGATACCGCCGCATAACCTCGGTGAAGTGATCGATGGTCTTGTTGCCCTGATTGATGATCCACGACTGAGTTTTGAAGAATTGATGGAAAAAATTCCCGGCCCTGACTTCCCCACGGCGGGATTTATCAACGGCCGAGAAGGGATCAGAGAGGCCTATGGTAAGGGGCGGGGCATCGTACAGATGCGGGCTCGGGCACTGGTTGAAAAAGACAGCCGTAGTGGTCGCGAAGCGATTATTGTCACTGAAATACCTTATCAGGTCAATAAGGCGCGTCTGATCGAAAAAATTGCGGAGTTGGTCAAGGACAAGAAGATTGAAGGGATTGCCGATCTGCGCGATGAGTCGGATCGCGATGGCATGCGGATTGTTATCGAGTTGAAGAGGGATATGGTTCCCGGCGTTATTCTGAATCAGCTCTATAAAATGACTGCGATGCAGTCCTCCTTCGGCATTATCATGCTGGCGATTGTTTCCGGTCAACCGAAGATACTGACCCTGCGCGAACTGCTCAATTTCTTTATCGATCACCGCCGTGAAATCGTCACCCGCCGCTGCGTGTTCGAGCTGAAAAAAGCGGAAGCCCGGGCCCATATCCTTCAGGGTCTGAAAATCGCCCTCGATAATCTGGACGAAGTGATCCAGCTGATCAAGTCATCGGCCAACCCGGCGGAGGCGAAAGAAAAGTTGATGGCCCGCTTCCTGTTCAGCGATATCCAGGCCCAGGCGATCCTCGACATGCGCCTGCATCGTTTGACCGGCCTGGAGCGCGGCAAGATTATCGAGGAGTTGGATCAGGTCATGGCCCTGATTAAGCGTCTCAAGGAAATTTTGGCCAGCGAAATTGAAATCCTGAAGATAATCCGTCAGGAGCTGATCGAGGTGAAAGAGAAGTTTGCCAATCCGCGCCGTACTGAAATCCTCGACCGGACCGCAGATCTCACCCTTGAGGACATGATCGTCGAAGAGGATATGGTTGTTACCGTTTCCCATAGCGGTTACATCAAGCGTAATGCGGTGTCTCTGTATCGGGCGCAACGGCGCGGTGGCAAGGGCAAAACCGGGATGAAGACCAAGGACGAGGATTTTGTCGACAACCTGTTCGTGGCGTCGACACATTCGTACATCCTCATCTTCACTGACCATGGCAAGGTCTACTGGCTCAAGGTGCATGAAATTCCTCAGGGAGGCCGTGCCGCACGGGGTAAGGCGATCGTTAATCTGCTGCAGATCGCTGACGATGAAAAAGTGATGACCATTCTGCCGGTCAAGGAGTTTGTCGAAGGCAAATATATCGTGACCGCTACCCGCAACGGCGTTGTCAAAAAGACCGAGCTGATGGCCTATTCCAAGCCGCGGCAGGGCGGTATTATCGCTCTGACGATCGATGAAGAAGACAGCCTGATTTCAGCCCGTCTGACTGACGGTACAATGGATATTCTTCTTGCCAGCCGTGGAGGAAAATCGATCCGCTTTCCGGAGAAAAATGCGCGTTCCATGGGCCGGACCGCCCGAGGAGTACGTGGTATGATGCTCGAAGGAGATGACTGCCTGATCGGTATGGAGGTGGTTAACGACGCGACTTCGGCAGCGTTGGTCACTGTCACCGAAAATGGCTACGGTAAGCGGACCGATCTTTCCGAATACCGTACCCAGAGCCGTGGCGGAAAAGGTATCATCACCATTAAAACCTCAGAACGCAACGGAGAGGTTGTGGATATCCATCTGGTGGATGACGAAACGGATCTGATGTTTGTCACCGACCGGGGCAAGATCCTGCGCACTCCGGCGCGCAATTTCAGAGCGATCGGCCGCAATACCCAGGGCGTACGGTTGATGGTTCTGGAGAATGCAGAACGGATTGTTTCGGTCGCCAAGCTGGCCGAGAAGGATGAGACGGATGACCCTTCCCCGGTTGAAGCGGGAGTTGAAGAAGACTCTTCCGACGCTGACGAGTCGTAAAAAGAAACAACATCTGATTTGGTGGGGGGTGTTGACGCTCGTTTTGGGTGCTGCTGTCTTTGCCGGATGGCGTTACTATCAGATGACGGCTCCTGAGCGGCTTTTCCGTCAGGGATTGACCGCGGAGAGTGAGGGGGCGCCTGAGCGGGCGCTCTCTTTTTATCAGAGTATACAGAGCCGGTATGGTGATTCAGACAGAGCTCCCCGGGCGCTGTTGCGTGCCGGGCGCTTAAGTCGTTACGATCTGAGGCAGGATCAACAGGCGCTGCTCTATTTTTTGCGCCTGGAAAAGCAGTATCCTCAGAGTTACCTTGTGGAACAGGCACAGCGTCAGGCGGCTGATCTGACCAAGAATCGCCTGCGCGAGTTTTCACAGGCGATCGTTGTGTACCAGCGTCTGCTGGAGCGCGAACCGGAAGATGCGGATCGTATCCAGTACGAAATTGCGGACTGCTATTTCCGCCTGGGAAACTATGCCCAAGCGCGGATCGAGTATGAA
This sequence comes from Desulfuromonas sp., assembly GCA_002868865.1. GTDB lineage: Bacteria > Desulfobacterota > Desulfuromonadia > Desulfuromonadales > Geopsychrobacteraceae > BM509. The sequence continues at coordinate 20,392 of PKUC01000023.1, forward strand.
ACGCTTTTGGAGCGTTTTTCCGGGAGTGTTTTACGTGCCGAGGTCCTGTTTCGCATCGGGCGGGCGATGCTGCTTGAGCGGGATTATGCCGGTGCCAGAGAGCACTTTCTGGTGGTGTCGGAGGAATTCCCCGAGAGTCCCTATGCTCAGGAAGCGCTCTTCAGTCTGGCGGGACTTTTCGAGGTCGAAGAGCGGTTGCCTGAAGCGCTGACGGCGTATAGAGCGCTGAAAGACTACCCCCACAAAGATGTGCTTCAGCGGAAGATCGAACGACTGATACAGCGGATGGTGAAAAAAGAGAGAAAGAGTCAATGAATAAGGATTGCACAGATCGCATTGCCGTTATCGGTGCAGGAAGCTGGGGAACCACGCTGGCAAACCTGCTGGCCGAAAAGGGATACCCGGTCACCCTCTGGGGATACGAGTCCGATCTGGTTGAGCGGATGCGCCTCAACCGCGAGAACGATCTGTACCTCAAAGGGGTCCCCCTTTCGGAAAACCTGAGCTTCACGGACGATCTGAACGAAGCAGTCAGCGGAAAGCATCTGGTACTGCTGGTGCCACCATCCCAGGTCGTGCGTACTCTGGTTGAGCAGTGTGTTGCCAGTTTTGAGCAACAGGCCCTGATCGTTTCGGCCTCCAAGGGGATTGAAAACGACAGCCTGATGTTGATGTCACAGGTCCTCGAAGAGACCCTGCCTCCATCGTTCCACGGTCGGCTCGGTTACCTCTCCGGGCCGTCGTTCGCCCGTGAGGTTTCGGCACACATGCCGACGGCGGTTGTCGCTGCGGCACGCGATCATCAGATGGCAGAACAGCTGCAGACCCTTTTCAGCACGGAAAACTTCCGGGTCTACACCCACACCGACATAATCGGCGTCGAGCTGGGTGGTGCGATGAAGAACGTTATTGCCCTGGCCGCCGGAGTTGCCGATGGTCTCGGCTTCGGGCACAATACCCGTGCAGCCTTGATTACCCGGGGATTGGCAGAGATGAGCCGACTTGGCCTGGCACTGGGCGCCTCTGCTGAGACCTTTGCCGGACTGGCGGGGATGGGTGATCTGGTTTTGACCTGTACCGGTGATTTGTCGCGCAACCGCAGCGTTGGTATTGAGCTGGGTCGGGGCCGGACTCTGCAGCAGATTCTGGACGGCATGCAGATGGTTGCCGAAGGGGTCAAGACGACGCTTTCGGCCTACCAGCTGGCTGAAAGGGTCGGAGTCGAGGTCCCGATCATCGCTCAGATGTATCAGATACTTTATCAACAGAAGGACCCGGAGCAGGCTGTTCGCGACCTGATGTTGCGTGATCTGAAGGCGGAGTGGTCATGACCACTTACTTGCCGCAATAAACACTCGAAAGGACGCTTTATGAGACGTTTAGGGTATGCCCTGCTGCTGGTTTTTGTGTTGCTCTGTCCCGCGTTCGGCGCGGAGCGTGTGCTGATGGAGACAACCCTGGGCAATGTCATGATCGAGCTGGATGATGCCAAGGCGCCCGTGTCGGTTAAAAACTTTCTCAGGTATGTCGACGCCAAGTTCTACGATGGAACGATCTTTCACCGCGTTATCGATGATTTTATGATTCAGGGTGGCGGTTTTGATCAGGATGTGAAGAAAAAGGGGGTAGAGGCCGCGATTATAAACGAGGCTGACAACGGGCTGAAAAACGATAAAGGCACCATCGCCATGGCCCGCACCTCAGTGGTTGACAGCGCGACCAGCCAGTTTTTCATCAACCTGAAGAACAACAATTTTCTCAACCACCGCGGTAAGAGTCCCCAGACGTACGGTTATGCCGTGTTCGGCCGTGTCGTCGAGGGGATGGACGTGGTCGAGAAGATCGGTCAGATCAAAACGGTAAGACGCGGCGGACACCAGAACTTTCCGCAGCCGCAGGTTGTCATTACGAGGATTGCACGAGTCGAAGCGAAGTAACCCTCACCCCGGCTCAGAAACGATTCGAGCAAGCAGGAGCGGTTGACGATGTCTGCGTTACGGGTCATGAGTTATCAGCTGAACAACTGCATCGACCGCGAGGGGGAGTCGACAGTTGAGGCGTGTGCCCGCGTTATCGGCTCCCAATCACCGGACCTGGTTTTTCTGCAGCAGGTCGGCAGCAGTACCGATCCCACGCAGATATATCGCCTCGCCAACCTTCTCAATCTCAAACCGTTCGTTCTCGGACGACAGGCCTCCTGCTGCTTTTTAACCCGTCACCCCTTACGCGCCCTGCAGGATTTTTCTCTGGGCGCAGACGGAACCTGTCTGCGGGCCGATCTGGACTACGCGGGTCAGCGTCTGCACCTGTTTAATGTCACCCTCAGTGTCAATCCCTGGCAGCGAAAACAGCAGGTCAATCGGCTGCTCGGAGATGAGCTGCTGGGCAACCCGGGGCTGCCCTGTGCGGCGCTGGTTGCCGGAGACTTCAGTGTTCCGTTGTGGGGCGCAGGTCAGGTGCGCCTCGCCAGCTGCTTGAAACGATCCTCACAGCCCCTCTGGCGCGCCAATTTCCCTGCCGGATTCCCTCTATGGGGGCGCGACCGTATCTATTTTCGCGGCGGGATCCGTGCCTTGGCGGGGACAGTGGTGACGACCCCGGAAGCACGGCAGGCATCGTCACATCTCCCACTGTTGGTAACGATTGAGTTCACAGATAATCGTAATTTTCTCCATCTGAAAAAAGTGTCACAACGCAACATGAGGCCGGTTGCCGGATAGGAGAGGGTGTTATGGAGGCTTCGCAGAGCATACCGCTCTGGTCTGCACTGAAGGACCTGTACCCCGATGTCCGTTGCGCTCTGGATTATAAGAGCCCGTGGCAGCTACTGGTGGCAACGATTCTGTCAGCTCAGTGCACGGACAAAAGGGTCAATCTGGTTACTCCGGAGCTGTTTCAACGGTTTCCCGGCCCGGAACAGCTGGCTGCGGCCACCCGGGACGAGGTCGAGGCGATCATCCGTTCTACGGGTTTTTTCCGCAACAAGGCGAAGAACCTGATCGCTTGTGCACAGACCGTTTCTGCCGTTTATGGTGGCGATGTTCCCCGCACCCTCGAACAGCTGGTGAATCTTCCTGGTGTGGGGCGCAAGACCGCCAATGTTGTCCTCGGAAACGTATTCAACACACCGGGGATGGTTGTTGATACCCATGTAAAGCGCCTGGCGCGACGCTTCGGCTGGACGACCCGGACCGATCCGGTCAAAATTGAGCAGGAGCTGATGTGTCTGTTGCCGAGGGAAGACTGGACTCCAGCCGGGCACACCCTGATCGCGCATGGTCGCGCATATTGTAAGGCTCCGGTTCCGGTGTGCAGTGCCTGCCCCGTCATTACACTCTGTCCAAGAATCGGTGTAGGACGGAGTCGCTAGTTCTGTTACAATCCTGCTGTGTTGGTATGTATGTTTCTGCAATGCCTCTGTCTGTTTGACGGGTATAGCGAAATACAAGGGGGTTTTCGCATTGAAACTCAAGAAGCAGTACGGTCTTTATGCGGTTAAAGAGCATCTGGATAGTGCCGGCCGCCGGGTCTGCTGCCGAGCTGCGGACCCTTTTCTGGGTCGTGATGTCACCCTCCAGCTGCTGATACCGCCGGAGACCTGTGGACCCGAAAAGCAGCAGATTCTCGAACAACGTCTCGATGCGATTGCCTCTCTCGACCATCCTGCCTTTGCGCCGATCTACGACATCGGCCGCGAAGAGGATATCTGTTACTACACGCGTCCATTCTACAAAAATGGTCGTCTGATCAAAAACTCCCAAAGGTTGCTGCAACCCCAAGAGGCTCTGGTGGTGATCAGACGTCTTGCCGAAGGCTTGCGCTACGCCCACGATAAAGGGTTTGGTCATGGCCCGGTCCTTGGTAGGGATCTGTTCGTCAATGATCTGGGGCAGGCGGTTCTGGTCGATTTTGGGATCGATCAGATTCTCAATTCCCTCTGTCCGTCCGAAGAAGCGCTGCCTCCGGTTCAATTGGCCGCAGAAAGTCAGAAACGTTCGCTGCAGAGCCTTGGTGCGCTCTTTCTGTCGCTGGTGCTGACCGAGGAACAGGCATCCGGAGCTTTTGTTGATCAGATTCTGCGGATGAAGGGCAATCAGGAAAAAGACCTGATTAGCGCTCTGCTCGGCCTGTCAAAACAGAAGATCGAAAACTACGAAACGCTGCTGTCACGTCTTGATGCCCTGATTGAACCGGGCAAGGGCAGCGCAAAGAAAACCACAAAACAGCCGCAAAAACAGCCCGCCAGACAGGCGACGAATGAAAGCGCGTCGTCACAGGCCAAAGTGGCCGACCCCACTCTTGCGAGTATCCGCAAGTTGGTCGAAGAAAAGATGGGACTCGAAGCCCGGCTCAAGGTGGCCCTCGAGGCGCGGACCTACGCCGAGGATCGGTTGCTGCGTGTGGAGCAGACGTTTAAGGAGTATGAGCAGAATAGCGACCCATCCGTTGGACCGAGGATGTGGACAGAGGCGGTTTCCGGCGGATGGAAGCGGGCCGCAGCGGGCTTCTGTGCAGGGGTGCTGATTGGCCTTGTGCTGATGTGGGCTGTTAACGACGGTGCAGGACCTCATGGGGAGAATGCGCAAGCGATTGCCGCGGCGATCGCCGTTCCACCGAGACCGGCAGCTGAGATTCCTGCAAGCCGTGAAGAAACGGTGGCAACTGCGGATGATGCGCAGGGTGAGAGCGACGCACCAGTTGTTTCAACGCAGGTTGTTGAGGAGCAGTCTGTCGCTCCGGTGATCGAAGAGAGTGTCGTCGAGGTTGCGGAAGAAAAGCAGGAAACCCCGCTCATCGCCAGTCAGAAAGAAGACTGGATTCCCGTGGGATCGGAGTTCGGTCGCAGGGAGGGCGCCCTCGAGTTCCGTGTGGACCTGACCATAGATCTTCCGCTTGCCGACAAGCATAAGGTCCTCGATCTGTTGCAGGGCTGGGCCTGGGCGTGGCAGACTCAGTCGGTCTCAGCGTATCTCGATCACTACAGTGTCGATTTTCAGCCCGCTGCGGGGATCACCCGCCAGCAGTGGAGCGTTCTGCGCGAAAGTCGCCTGCAGCGTCCGGAGTGGATCAAGGTTCAACTGACAGACCTGCAGATCCGCTCGATTTCCAGCGATCATGTGCAGGTGCGGATGAGACAGGACTACAGTTCCGATTATTATCGCGACCAGACCATCAAGGCTGTCGATTTACGTCGTGAGAATCAGCAGTGGCGGATCTGGAGGGAACAATCCGTCTCAGCGTTGATGGATGAACTGAAGGGCTGAAAACCGGTTTTTGGTGTGACGAGAAAAAGGGTTTTTGCGCAAGCAGGGACCCTTTTCTCGCTTCTGGTGGTCGGCTGCCTGGCTGATATAATGATGATGACTTTTCGTTCTTTTGCGTGAAAGGGAACCGGTATGTCTCAAAATTCTTTTTCCAGCCGTAAAACCCTGAATATTAAGGAACAGAGTTACCAGTATCACAGCTTGAGAGCTGCCGCAGAAAACGGACTGGGGGACCTATCGAAGCTGCCGAAAACCATCCGCATTCTGCTGGAAAACCTGCTCCGTAAGGAGGACGGCGGAGTGGTTGACAAAAGCAGCATCGAAGCTGTCGCCCGCTGGCGGCCGCAGCGCTCCAAGGAATCAGAAATTTCATTCAGCCCGGCCCGTGTGTTGATGCAGGACTTTACCGGCGTACCCGCGGTGGTTGATCTGGCGGCGATGCGCGATGTCGTCGCAGAAAGTGGCTCTGATCCGGCGCTGATCAACCCACAGATTCCGGTGGATTTGGTGATCGATCATTCGGTGATGGTTGATCGTTATGCCAGTCCCGATGCCTTTGCCGCCAACGTTGCCGTGGAGATGGAACGCAACCGCGAACGTTACGCCTTCTTGCGCTGGGGACAGGAGGCCTTCGATAACTTCCGCGTGGTTCCGCCTGGAACCGGAATCTGTCATCAGGTCAACCTGGAGTATCTTGCCCGCACCATCTGGAGCGCGGAGCATGATGGCGAACTGTGGGCCTATCCCGACACGCTGGTCGGCACCGACAGTCACACCACGATGATCAACGGCCTGGGAGTGCTCGGGTGGGGCGTCGGCGGCATAGAGGCTGAGGCGGCGATGCTCGGTCAACCGATTTCGATGCTGGTTCCGGATGTGGTCGGAGTGCGGGTGCGTGGCCAGCTCAGAGAGGGGATCACCGCGACGGACCTGGTCCTGACGGTGACGGAGATGCTGCGCAACCACGGGGTGGTCGGTAAGTTTGTCGAATTTTTCGGTCCGGGGTTGGAGCAGCTTCCGCTGGCGGATCGCGCTACCATTGCCAATATGGCCCCTGAATATGGGGCGACCTGCGGATTTTTCCCGGTCGATCGAGTGACCCTCGACTATCTGCGACTGACCGGCCGCGATGATAAAACCCTGGCTCTGGTGGAGCAGTACTGTCGGGAGCAGGGTCTGTGGCGTGACGTCGGAGATGCCGATCTTGAATACAGCGCGGTGCTGGATCTTGAACTGGAACAGATTGTTCCGAGCCTGGCCGGACCCAAAAGGCCACAGGACCGGGTTGAGCTGCCCCGTGTGCGTCAAGCTTTCGAAGCCTGTCTGTCGGAGGGTGAAGAGCAGAACAGAGCGGTGGTCAAGGGAGCCGATTACCGGCTCGACCAGGGCGATGTGGTGATCGCGGCGATCACGTCCTGCACCAACACGTCGAACCCTGCGGTGATGATGGCCGCCGGTCTGCTGGCGGAAAAAGCCGTGGCCCGCGGTCTGACCAGCCGACCCTGGGTAAAGACATCGCTGGCACCGGGCTCAAAGGTTGTGACCGATTATCTGGCTGCGGCCGGCCTGCAGGATGCTTTGGATGCGCTCGGCTTTCAGGTGGTCGGGTACGGCTGCACCACCTGTATCGGCAATTCGGGGCCGTTAAACGACGAGATTGCTGAAGCGATTCGCGCTCAGGATCTGACCGTTTCTTCGGTGTTGTCGGGCAACCGCAATTTCGAGGGGCGGATTCATCAGCAGGTTAAGGCGAACTGGTTGGCGTCGCCACCGCTGGTGGTGGCTTACGCATTGGCCGGAACCACCCGGATAGACCTGAGCCGAGAATCCCTCGGCGAAGATAACGATGGGCGTCCCGTCTATCTACATGACATCTGGCCAAGCAATGCCGAAGTCGCCGAAAGGGTCGCGTTGGTCAATGCGCAGATGTTTCGTAGGGGATACGCCGCCGTCTTCGCCGGAGACGAACTGTGGCAGGCGCTGCCGGTCCCCGAAGGGCTGACCTATGCGTGGGACGAATCGTCCACATATATCCGCCGCCCCGGTTTTTTCTCTGAGCAGGCGGTCCGTAGTGGCGGGGCTGCGCAGGTGCGTGATGCGCGGATTCTGGCACTGCTCGGTGACAGCATTACTACGGATCATATCTCTCCGGCGGGCTCCTTTAGCGCGGAGACCCCGGCCGGGTGCTACCTGATTGAACGGGGCACCGCCGAGACCGATTTCAACTCATACGGTTCACGGCGTGGTAACCATGAAGTGATGGTGCGTGGCACCTTCGCCAATATCCGTCTGCGTAATCAGATGGCTCCGGGGCGCGAAGGTGGTTTTACCCGGCATATCCCCAGCAACGAGGAGGTGACGATCTACGAAGCCTCTCAGCGCTACGGCGCGACCGGGACACCTCTGGTCGTGGTCGCCGGGCGTGAATACGGGACCGGTTCGAGCCGCGATTGGGCTGCCAAGGGGAGCCTGCTGCTCGGCATTCGAGCAGTGATCGCCGAAAGCTTTGAGCGGATTCACCGCTCCAATCTGATCGGGATGGGGGTGTTGCCCCTGCAGTTTCTGGAAGGGTGTACTGCGGCGAGCTTGAATCTCGATGGCAGCGAGACGGTGGATCTGTTGCGCGATGCGGATCTTGAGCCGCAGCAACAGCTCCGGGTGCAGTTCCGCGGCGAGGACGGAGAGGTTCGCACCGCAGCGGTTCTCTGCCGACTCGATACCGCACAGGAGCTGGATTATTACCGATCCGGAGGGATTCTCAACTTTGTTCTTCAGCAGCTGAGCAGGCGCTGATCCGGTTGCTTCAGAGAGGCAGATCATGCATGAAAAACCGAAGACCATTTCCCTGGTGTTGGGTAGCGGGGGCGCGCGAGGGATGGCTCATATCGGGGTGATTCAGGTCCTCGAAGAGCACGGCTTAGAAATCCGCTCGATCTCAGGATCCTCCATCGGCGCTCTGGTCGGCGGGATCTACGCGGCAGGCAAAATCGATGATTTTGTCCACTGGGTATGTGCGCTGGAGCGCTTTGATATGCTCCGTCTGTTGGATGTGTCGTTCAGCGGCAAGGCTCTGTTCAAGGGGGAGCGGATTATCGCGACGTTGAAGGAGTTGATCGGGGACAGGAACATCGAAGATCTGCCGATCTCCTTCACCGCAGTGGCCACCGATCTGGAAGCAAACCGTGAGGTCTGGCTCTCCCAAGGGTCGCTGTTCGAAGCGATCCGTGCCTCGATTGCCTTTCCGACGGTCTTTGCCCCGTTTCATGAAAACGGCAAAAAACTGGTCGATGGTGGGCTGCTCAACCCGATCCCGATTGCGCCGACGTTGCGGGATCAGACCGATCTGACCATCGCGGTCAGCTTGAGCGGAGGCGCGCAGATCGGCCCGCTTGAGCCGGAGCCGGTCGTACCCCCCCAAGTCGAACGAAATCGCTATCACCGCATGGTTGTTGAGTTTATCGACGGACTGCAGAAAAAAAACAACGGCGTTCCCGAAGATGAAAGCGGTTTTTTCGACATCATCTCAAAGAGCATCGATGTCATGCAGAATACCATCGCCAGCTTCAAACTGGCCGCCTATTCCCCCGATCTGGTTGTGGAGATCCCCAAGCAGACCTGTACTATCTATGAATTTGAGCGGGCCACGGAGTTGATCGAGGTCGGCCGCAACGAGGCTGAAAAAGCCCTCGCGCAGATATTCTAATCCCGGTCCTCCACGGGATCTATCCCGGTGACAAACACCCTCTGACCAGCAACCTTCCAGCGGATATTGTAGTCATGGAGCAGGGCGCCGTATTCGCGGTTGTCTTCCTGCGTCTGTCGGTAGGCGGGGCGGGGGTCGGCGCTCAGCAGTTCGCTGATCTGTTGCTGCAGGTCAGGGTATCTGCTGTGGTCCGCGGCGATCTGCTGCAGGGCCTGATCCCCAAAGTGAACGAGCATGGTTCGGGGAGGTGGCTGGGAGGCAAAACCGCCTCTGGCATCGGGGATCGCATCGCTGTAGGGGATATAGGGTTTGATATCCACAATCGGCGTGCCGTCGATCAGATCAGCCCCCCTGACGATGAGGATCGGCACCGGCCCGTCACACCGAACCTCGTCCAACTCAACCACCGACAGACCGATGGGGTTGGGACGAAACGGCGAGCGGCTGGCATAAACCCCCACTCTGGTGTTGCCACCGAGGCGCGGTGGTCTGACCGTCGGCTGCCACCCCTGAGTTGCCGTCTGGTGAAATTGAAAGAGTAGCCACAGATGGCTGAACTGTTCCAGTTCGCGGACAGTTTCGGGCTGGTGATAAGGGGGGAGCAGTTCGAGTTCGGCAGTAATCGAAGACACCAAGCCCGGTTGTCGCGGGACGATAAATTTTTCCCGGTAGGGGGAGTGGAGAACGCCGATAGGATGAAGAACAATATCCATGCTACACAATCCTGAAAGAAACCCTGTTGCGGATTCTGTCACCGCGCTGCTCGCCGTCCTAGCCCGGACTGACTGCCAGTTTGGCAGAGCGGCGACCCCGGCTGACGTAGACGCCCCAAAAGACCAGCACTGATGCCAGCCACTGTTGCAGCGACAGGCGCTCATTGAGCACGATCATGCCGAGAACGACGCTGAAGACGGGGATGAGATTGACGAAACCGGCTGCCTGACTGGCTGGAACCTTGCTGACCGCAAAATTGTAAAGCCCGTAGGCACCCAGGGTGATAAAGGTGCCAAGATAAACAGTTGCCAGCGCCGGTTGTGTCAGCCACTGATCGGGGAGGCCGACGCTCGGCACGAGCAGAAACGGTCCGAAAAAAAGGCTGCCGAGAAAAGCCTGAAACGCGGTCAGAAAAAGAGGCGAATAATTGCTGGTGAGGTGTTTCAGCGAGACGGTGTATCCTGCGGCGCAGATCATCGCGAGAAATTCACAGATGTTGCCCAACAGCGGGTTGGGGGCCATCTCGGTGGTTTCGCTCGACAGGCTCAGCCAGCAGGCTCCGGCGATGGCGAGGGAAAACCCGATCAGGGTCTGCCGACTGACCTGTTCTCCAAGAAATGTCCAGGCCAGAATTGCCACCAGCAGAGGCAGCATGGCAGTGATCATTCCGGCCTGAGACGCAGAGGTGTTTTCCAGCGCTTTGGCTTCGAACAGAAAGTACAGACAGGGTTCACAGATCGCCATGATCAAAAGATATTTGATGTCACCCCGTCGCCAGCGGATGTGGCGAAAGCGGCCGACAACCGGGAGAAACAGGAGACTGGCGACCAGCATACGGCCGAAGATGACCTGCATGGGGTGGTAGCCCTGAAAGGCGATCTTAAGAGCGACAAACGAACTCGACCACAGCAGCATTGCGCAGAGCAGGCTGAACTGGGGGAGCAGTTGATGGTGTCTTGTCACGACGATCTCCGAAAAAGGGGAAACAGCAAGACACCATAATCGTCTTTAGAAGGGGCCGCCAGAAAAAAATAGTGGATGTTGTGGCAGGAGGCCGAAAAGAGAGGATCGATAAAAAACAGCAAGGGCTCATCAGACAGGTTTGAGATGGGCCCTTGCTGCTGTTGGTTGTTGTTCGCGTTCAGTCGCGCGAGCGGTTGGATATGGTAATCAGAACTTTGGCTGAAAGGGGCCTTGATCCGTGGACGTTTTTGCGATTTTCCATGGAAACGGCATCGAGATTGACCGTCTGCGGTGATGCCGGGTGCCAGATTGCTGATCGACTCAAAAAGATCGGAGTGCGGTTGGCAAAAGAAGATTTTTTCATGATTGCTCCTCCTTTCTCTACGTCGTACCGGTTATTTTTCTGCGACTACCTCCCGCTGTGTTCTTTGTTGCTGATTATGACATGTGGACCCAAACTATCACTTCCGGGGTGGGGAAGTCAATAGTTCTAATGTTGAGTCGAGCGGTCGGAAACTAGAGGTTTTCTTCTTCGTCCAGACGGAAGAAATCCCGCGCCTTCGACTGTTTCAGGTCGCGGGTGTAGCGAGTCGGCGCCGTTCCGGGGGCAAAGGCTTCGAAATAGGCCTGTTCATGATCCTCGGCCAGCAGCAGGCCGGTCTGAGTGTCGATGGGGTAGAATTCGATGCTGTCGGGGACGGCGAAGTTTTCGACAGGAAACTGTTTGACCGCTTCTTTCATGAAGTTGACCCAGGCAGGTGCCGCGGCTCGTGAACCGGTCTCACTTTTTCCTAAGGGGCGCTCCTGATCGTAGCCGGTCCAGGAGACCGTCGCCAGTTGCGGAATATAGCCGATGTACCAGGCGTCCTTGAGGTCGTTGGTGGTGCCGGTTTTGCCCGCAGAAGGGCGGCCGATCGCCTTGGCGCGCCAGCCGGTTCCTTCCTGAACGACGCTTTCCATAACATTGGTGATCAGGTAGGCGGTTTCCGGAGATAAAACCCGTCGTGGCGGCCGGCGGATCAGGCGCTGGTCGACTGCCATGCCGTGGGGGAAGTCGGCTGGATCGATCGATTCGAGGATGCGCCCGTCACGATCGAGAATGCGGGTGATGTAGGTCGGTGGTGCCATGATTCCGCCGCTGGCAAAAACACTGTAGGCGCTGAGCATCTCCAGTGGTGTCACGGCGGTGGAGCCGAGGCCCAGCGTCAGATCTCGTGTCAGCGGGGTTTTGATGCCGAGTTTCTTCGCGTAGTTGGCGACATAGCCGACCCCGATATCTTCCAGGATTTTGATGGTGACGACGTTTCGCGAGTGGGCCAGGGCCTGGCGGAAAGTGGTCGGCCCGTAAAATTTTTCTTCGTAGTTCTTCGGTTTCCACGCGGTCTCTTTGCCGTCCCGGTTCTTCTCTTCGTAGATCAGGGGTGAATCGAGGATGATGCTGGCCGGGCTGTAGCCTTTATCGAGGGCAGCAGCGTAGATGATCGGCTTGATTGCCGATCCGGGCAGGCGCATCGCCTGGATGGCTCGGTTGAACTGGCTGGTTCCAAAATCGTAGCCGCCGACCATCGCCTTGATCTGACCATCATCAGGGCTCATAGCGATCAGCGCTCCCTGTGCCAATGGTGCCTGTTCGAGGCGCAGTTGCAGGTGGCCATCGGGGTCGATGCGGTGCACGTACACGTCGATCAGCGAGCCGATGGGAAGTCGAGTCGGTCGGCCCGGGTCGACGTTTCCGCTCGGCTCGCGCTCTGCGGAGACGACAGAGATGGGCGCGGCCCACTTGGTTTTATCAAAGGGGATCTGTCCGCTGGCATCGCCGATCCGGCAGAAGATGCCCTTCGTATCGCTGCCGGTGACCAGTGCCTGGGTAATGGTGCCAGCGGCGAGCGGTTGGTCGTTGAGCTCCTGCTGCTGTGTTGCGAGAAACTCAGTCCACTCCGCTTCGCTCAGAATCTTTTCCGGCCCGCGGTAGCCGCGTCGTTTGTCATGATTGCGTAGGTTTTCACGGACCGCAGAACGGGCCGCCTGCTGCATCTCCAAGTTGAGGCTGGTTTCCACCTGCAGTCCGCCGGTGTAGAGGATTTCGCTGCCGAAGCGTTCTTCGAGGTAGCGCCTGACCTGTTCGTTAAAGTAGGCAGTCTCTTCAAGGTGCGTGTTGAGTCGTGGTTTGATGACGACGTTTTCGGCGCGGGCCCGATCGGCCTCCTCGCGGCTGACGTAGCCCTCTTCAACCATCCTTCCCAGCACATAGCGCTGCCGGTCCATGGCGCGCTGGTAGTGGCGGTAGGGCGAGTAGCGGCTGGGAGCCTGTGGCAGTCCGGCGAGGATGGCGCATTCGGCGAGGGTCAGTTGTTCGACGTTCTTGTCGAAGTAGTTCTCCGCCGCGGCCTCAACCCCGTAGGCCCGATGTCCGAGATAGATCTGGTTCAGATAGAGATAGAGAATTTCGTCCTTGCTGAGCTGTTGTTCCATCCGCCAGGCGAGGATCGCTTCCTTGAATTTGCGTGAAAAAGAACGCTCGGGAGTCAGCAGCAGCTGTTTGGCGACCTGCTGGGTGATAGTGCTGCCGCCCTGTGCGATGCCGCCGGCCTGAAGGTTCTTCAGGGCAGCGCGGAGGATCGACTGAAAATCGATCCCCTGGTGCTTGAAGAAGCTGGAATCTTCGGCGGCGACGAAGGCCTGAATCAACTGTTTTGGCATCTGGTCGCTGCTGACCAGAATCCGTCTTTCGTGGGAATATTCAGCGATGATGGTTCCGTCATCGCTGTAGATCCTGGTGATCAGCGGAGGACGGTAGTCGGACAGCGATTCAACCCGAGGGAGGGTGCTGGCGACATAAAAGTAGGCTCCGACCAGCAGACCGGTGCCGAGCAGAAACGATCCTGTCGTGCACCACAGTAGGATGAGAAAGACACGACGCAATAAAGATGTGGAGGGACTGGTGCCCATTTCGTTGACCTGACTGTTACCAAAAGGGGAGCTGTACTTCGATTCAGGCGCTCGTTATATCATGACGGCCGGAACAGGGGCAACTCAAGCGGCCGGTGAAGCGTATGTTTTTTGCCAGTTTACCGCGGAGAAACAGCGCTTCTCTGCTGTACGGCGGCGTTTTTCGTGGTAAGGTTCCGACAGTTCGCAGCGAGATCTAGATAAAAAAGGAGAAGAGATGTTCCGGCGTACCAAAATTGTAGCGACCGTGGGTCCGGCGAGTGGTTCTACCGAAGGGTTGGAGTCTCTGCTGGATGCCGGGGTCGATGTGTTCAGGTTGAATTTTTCGCACGGCAGCGCAGAGCAGAAACTCGAATGGATAGAGACGATACGCACCCTGTCCCGTCAGCGCGAACGTGCGGTGTCCATTCTCGGAGATCTGCAGGGCCCTAAAATCCGTACCGGGGTGATGCGCGACGGCGCACAGCGGCTGACAGTCGGGCAGCAGGTGGTCATGACGACCGAAGAGGTCGAAGGGGCCGACGGGCTGATCCCGACGGGTTATGCCAACCTGCCAGGGGATGTGGTCGCCGGGGATCAGATTTTACTCGATGACGGCCAGTTGGAGCTTCAGGTCGAGCAGGTTGCACCGCCGAAGGTGTTCTGCCGCGTCATCGTTGGCGGGCTGCTGAAGGACCGCAAGGGGATCAACCTTCCCGGAGTGCGGGTGTCCGCGCCGGCTATGACAGAAAAAGATCGCCGCGATCTGCAGTTCTGTATCGACAATCAACTCGACTGGGTGGCGCTCTCCTTTGTGCGCCAGGCGGCAGAGGTTGATGAGCTCAAGGCCCTGCTGTGCCAGCAGAAATCGGGGATCAGGGTCGTGGCAAAGATCGAAAAACCGGAAGCGGTGGACAATTTCGATGCGATTCTTCAGGCCTCTGACGGAGTGATGGTGGCGCGTGGGGATCTGGGGGTGGAAATCCCTTCTGAAAAGGTTCCGTTGATTCAAAAATCGATTATCCGCCGTTGTAATCAGGCTGGCAAACCGGTCATTACCGCAACCCAGATGCTCGAGAGCATGATTCACAACCCCCGACCCACCCGGGCCGAGACCTCTGATGTTGCCAACGCGATCCTCGATGGAACCGATGCGGTCATGCTTTCGGCAGAAACTGCGTCGGGCGATCACCCGCAAGAAGCGGTCAAGGTGATGGATCGGGTCGCCCGCGATGTTGAGAGCGATCCATTGCTGCGTCGTCGTGGGGCCAGTCTGACCCTCGATGAGGGCGATTACCGAAATCTCCCCGAGGCGATCGGACAGGCGGCCTGCCGGGTCGCGGAGCACGTACAGGCGGCCGCGATTCTGGCCTTTACCCAAACCGGCAGCACCGCTGCGCTGGTGGCCAAGTATCGGCCACCGTTGCCGATTCTGGCGGTGACCCCGGCGCAGGAAGTGCGCCGCCGGTTGGCACTGTACTCGGGGGTTCGTTCGCTGCGCGTCGATATCGAGGGCAGCACCGAGTCACAGATTCTTTCGGTCGAAAAGGCGGTGCTGGACAGCGGGTTGTTAAGTCGCGGGGACGTGGTGGTGATCACCATGGGAAGTCCGGTGTCGGCTCCGGGAACCACCAATCTGCTCAAGGTTCACCGGTTGGGGACCGGTGATTTTTACGAGGTTCATTAAGTTGACCGGCCGGTACAATCGGATTATTCTTGCCGCTGGCAGCACGAAAAGAGGACGTATCAACAGATGAAAAAAGCAGTGGTTCTTTACAGTGGCGGGCTCGATTCCACCACCTGTATGGCGATCGCCCGCGCGGAGGGGTTCGCCCCTTATGCGCTGAGTTTTGCCTACGGTCAGCGGCACGCTGTCGAGCTGGAGAAGGCGCGCCTCTATGCACCGCAGGTCGGTGCGGTCGATCACATGGTTGTCGATATCGATCTGCGTAAGATGGGGGGCAGCGCGCTGACGGCCGAGATCGACGTTCCCAAGCATGGCGAGAGCGATGCGGCGATTCCGATCACCTATGTGCCGGCGCGCAATACCATCTTCCTGTCGTTTGCGTTGGGATGGGCCGAGGTTCTGGGGGCGACGGATATCTATATCGGTGTCAACGCCCTCGATTATTCCGGCTATCCGGACTGCCGCCCCGCATTTATCGAAGCGTTTGAACAGACCGCCAATCTGGCCACCCGCGCCGGAGTGGAGGAGGGAGCGCCCTACCGGATACATGCACCGCTGATCGATCTGACAAAGGCGCAGATTATCCAGTGTGGTCTCGATCTCGGTGTCGATTACCGTCTGACCCATTCTTGCTACGATCCGGCTGACGACGGAACCTCGTGTGGCGGTTGCGATTCGTGTCTGCTTCGCCTGAAGGGGTTTGCAGAAGCGGGAATCAGCGATCCTGTCGCTTATACCTCGAGACAGATCTGATAGAGGCACATATGACGACAACCCAGATGCCTGACATGCAACAGAGCCGCGATGATCGCAATATTGCCATCGATAAGGTCGGGGTGAAGGATATCCGCTACCCGATCGTGGTTCAGGACAAGCGGCACGAAAAGCAGCACACCGTCGCCCGGGTCAATATGTTTGTCGACCTGCCTCACCAGTTTAAAGGGACTCACATGAGTCGCTTTATCGAGATCCTCAATCTCTACCATGGTGAGATCAGTGTCGAGAACATGGAGTCGATTCTGATCGAGATGAAAAAGCGTCTCGAGGCGGGACGCGCTCAATTTGAGCTGAGCTTCCCCTACTTCATCGAGAAACGAGCGCCGGCCTCCGGGGCGCGGGGTCTGATGGAATACCAGTGCCGGATGCTGGGAATCCTCGGGGATGACTTCGATTTCGTTCTCGAAGCGCAGGTGCCGGTAACATCGCTGTGCCCCTGCTCGAAGGAAATCAGTGCCCGCGGCGCTCATAACCAGCGCAGTATGGTTCAGGTGCAGATCCGTTATCGGGAACATATCTGGCTGGAAGATCTGATCGCCTGGGTCGAAGGCTGTGCCAGCGCGCCGGTCTATTCACTCCTTAAGCGCGAAGACGAAAAAGCAGTCACCGAGCAGGCTTATGACAATCCGATGTTTGTCGAAGACATGGTGCGGGCGATCACCGAAAAGCTGCGCTCTGTCCCGGAAATCCTCTGGTTTCAGGTCCAGTGCGAGAACTTTGAGTCGATCCATAACCACTCTGCCTATGCTCAGATCGAGTGTCAGTGTTGACCTGTGAATAAACCTGTGGAAAACGTGGATAACCTGCTGCGGAGACGGGGCATTCTTGGTGTATTTGCCAAGGAACCGGTACCCGGTCAGGTCAAAACCAGACTGTGCCCCCCCTTTACTGTGGAACAGGCGGCAGCCCTTTATTGCTGTGCCCTGAGCGAAACAATCGCAACCATGAGCGGCGGTGATTTTGATCTGGCGATCTGTTATGCGGGAGATGCCGAATATTTTCGCCGCACCTTTCCGGGACTTCCCCTCTATCCGCAGCGGGGGAAAGATCTCGGTGCGCGGATGGACAATGCCCTGCAGGGGTTCTTGGCTGCGGGCTACCGGAGCGCGGTGTTGATCGGCAGTGACAGCCCGGATCTTCCCCTTGCGCACGTTCAAGAGGCGTTTGCTGCGTTGACACAACAGGATCTGGTGGTAGCTCCGGCGCGTGATGGCGGTTATGTGTTGATCGGTGAAGCGCGACATATCCCGGCGCTGTTCGAGGGTGTCGTCTGGAGTTCGGATCAGGTTTTGTCACAGACCCTCGAGCGGGCACAGCAGGAGGGCGTGGAGCCCCATCTGCTACCGCAGTGGGAGGATCTTGACACGGCAGCGGCGCTGACCAGTCTGCTGTGCCGTTCCCCGCAATCGCAGACGGCGGCATTTCTGCGTAATACAACAGTGGCCGGGGCGTTATCAGCGACCGCAGATGGCGCAGAGTGCGGTTGACGTGTGGATACGTGCTGCACGATACTTTTCTTCGGTGGAGGGGTACCGGTTGTAAAGCTGGACGCCTGCACTAAAGCGTCCCGATTCTGGATATAAAAGGAGATACGTTGTGGATTTGGTGTTACAGGCAGGGCCGGTCGTCAAGCTGGTTTTACTGATTCTGGTCTACTTTTCACTGGTGTCGTGGGCCATCATTTTTTATAAGTTCCGCATTGTCCAACAGGCGATCAAGGAATCGGACCGGTTCCTCGATTTTTTCTGGTCGAAGAAACGGTTTGATATTATCGGACAGGGCGTGCGTGATTTTAACCACTCGCCGCTGGCGATTTTGTTCCGCGAGGGTTACCACGAGTTGCTGCAGTTTAAAAAACGGGCGACTTCGGCGGAAACGAGCGAGGACCTGTCGGCCGATCTTGGCGGATTGGGGAATGTCTCGCGAGCACTGCGCCGAGCGACGACCCAGGAAACCCACCGTCTGGAAAAATATCTGACCTTTCTGGCGACCACCGGTTCGACCGCCCCGTTTATTGGTCTGTTCGGCACGGTGTGGGGCATTATGGATGCTTTTCATGGGATCGGTCTGACCGGCAGTGCCTCTCTGGCCGTTGTCGCTCCAGGCATTTCAGAAGCGCTGGTGGCGACCGCTATCGGGCTCGCGGCGGCGATCCCGGCGGTAATGGGATACAACCATTTCTTGAACAAGGTCAACGTGCTGATCGGAGAGATGGATAACTTCAGTCAGGAATTTCTCAACATCGTAGAACGGATGGAGCGGGGGCAATAGATGGAGATTGGCCGCCCGAGCGGAGGACGACGCAGCTCGCTGTCCCAGATCAACGTCACCCCGTTTGTTGACGTCATGCTGGTGCTGTTAATCATCTTTATGGTGACGGCACCGATGATGGATCAGGGCGTGGAGGTCGATCTGCCCGAAGTCGCAGAAGCGCCGAGTCTGCCGAGTCAGAAGGAGCCACTGGTGGTGACGGTGGAGAAGAGCGGGACGATTCTGATCGGTAAAAGCAAGATCGACACCGTCGAAAAACTGATCCCTGTGCTGCAGCAGGCGCTGAAAGAGAAAAAGGATCGAGAGGTTTATCTCGAAGCCGACCAGAAGGTGCCCTACGGACGTGTGGTTCAGGTGATGGCGGCGGTCAAACGTGCCGGTATAGAAAAGCTGGGTATGGTGACACGCCTGCCCGAGGATTAGCCCGCTGCGATGAAAAATGCCAACCTAAAGCGCTGGCGCCGGATCCAGAGCCGTTTCGAGCCGGGCTTCACCCGGATGCTGCTGCTTTCCGTGGCGCTGCACCTGCTGTTTCCGGTGTTTTACACAGGGATGCAGGTTTTTGCGCCGGTTAAGGAAAAACCACCGGTCTACCGGGTCAACCTCGTCAATAAACCGGTCAAAAAGCCGCAGTCCGGCCGTCCCGAAGCGAGCAGTCAAAAGGTTAAAAAGCCCCGCAAACTACCGCCCAAGCCGGCTCCGGTGGCCAAACCTGTAACTAAACCGGTGACCAAACCAAAACCGAAAGCGAAGGTTCCTCCCAAGACCAAGCCGGCTCCGAAAAAGAAGGTCCCTGCCACGGCACCGAAAAAACCACAACCGGTGACTGAACCCGTTATAAACCGTGTAGAAGAGCTGGCGCTGCAGCGTAAAATCGAGGCCCTGCGCCGTGAGAACGAACGGGAAAAACGCCTGGATGCGTTGCGTCAGCAACTGGCCAACGATGCGGTCAAGATGGAACCCTCGGTTGCGGCTCCGGTGGGGGAGGTCACAGGTAAGGGTGATGAGAAGGGGGTCTCGCAGGCGTCATACGTCAAAGCGTTTATCACCGAGCAGTGGCGCCTGTCGCGCTACCAGTTGCCCCGTCTCGATCTGGAGGCGGTGTGGATTCTGGTCTACAGTGCTGAGGGACGTTTGTTGCTCAAGGAGGTGGTGTCCGCTTCCGGGAATAAGGTTTTCGACGATTCGCTGCTGAGGGCGATTCTGAAATCACAGGACCTCGGTCACGATCTCGGTGAAAAAACCGAGTTTGAAGTGACCTTTAATCTACGGGAAATGCAGGATTGATGACGATTGTACGACTTGTTTTGATTGCACTGATTTGCGGTGTACTGCTGGTGTCTCAGGCGGCTGCGGTCAAAATTGAGATTACCGCCCCCGGCGAGCAGAGTATCCCGCTGGCACTGACGTCCTTTTTGCCACTGAATCAGGAAAATACAGAGATCGCCGCAGAAATCGACGCGGTTCTTCAGGCCGATCTGCAGCTGTCGGGACTGTTCAGCTTTGTCGACCGCGCCGCGTTTCTGTCCGATGCGTCGATGCTGGGACTGAGCAGTGTCAAGGTCGATTTTGCTCAATGGAAGCTGCTCGGGGCCGAGGCGGTCATCAAGGGGGGGTATCGGCTCGACGGTGACAGGCTGGTCGTTGAGGCACGGCTGTACGATGTGGTTTCACGGCGGATGCTGACCGGACGTCGCTATATCGGCAAGCCGACAGAGGTGCGACGCATTGCGCACACCTTCGCCGATCAGGTGCTGAAAAGCCTGACCGGTAAAAAAGGACCATTTTCAAGCCGTATCGCCTACATTTCCAATCGGACCGGAAAAAAAGAGCTCTACCTGATGGATGCGGATGGGCACGGTCCGACCCGTTTGACCGATCACCGCACGATTGTTTTGAACCCCGACTTTTCACCGGTCAGCAAAGAACTGATCTTTACCTCCTATAAAAAGGGGAACCCCGATCTTTACCGGAAGGAGATCTATACCGGTCGTGAGGCCCGTCTGTCACACCGCAGCGGTTTGAACATCGGTGGTCGCTACAGCCCCGACGGTCGTGAGGTCGCCCTGACCCTGTCCCGGGACAAGAATTCAGAAATTTATCTGATCGGCACCGACGGAACGATCCACAAACGTCTGACGACCCACTGGGGGATCGACGTTGATCCGAGCTGGAGCCCCGCAGGGGATCGGATCGCATTTGTCTCTGACAGGCGCGGCAATCCCCATATTTATATCGTCGATATCGAGTCGCTGGAGATTTCCCGCCTGACATTTGATGGTAAATATAACGCGACGCCAGCTTGGAGCCCCGATGGCAAGCGGATTGCGTTTTCGCGGCTGGAAGATAAGCAGTTTGATATTTTTACCATCCGTCCCGACGGGACAGACGAGCGCCGATTGACCTTTGGGCCCGGTATCAAAGAGCATCCGCGCTGGAGTCCTGACGGGCGTTTTCTGGTCTATTCCCTTGATCTGGATGGGGAAAAAGCGATCTGCCTGATGCGTGCTGATGGGACCGGGCAGGTGCGGATTTCGCCCCCGGGCGGTGATGACAGCCACCCGGTCTGGTCGGGCCAGTGGTAGAGCAGCAAGACACAGTTGTTTTTGATCGTGTATTTTGTATAATGTTCGATGTTGTATAGTCTTGAAGACAAAGCTATGTTTGCTATCGCGTATGCGAAAGGAGTGGTTCATTATGCAGAATAGGGCATTGATTCGCCTGTTTGTTCTCTTGGCTCTGGCGTTGATGCTGACGACCGGTTGCGCCAAAAAGACCGCCGTCGATGATGCAGCGTCATCTCAGACCGGCGTAACAGAGACTGTGGTTGATGATGCAACAGAGGCGGCATCCTCTTTTGAGGAGCAGGCCGTGACCGACAGTACCGCATCGGCCACACTGACGGCCGCCGAGGCCGAGGTGCTGGTCCGCAAGCTGATGCGGGTTTACTTTGACTATGACCAGTATGTGTTGACGGAATCCGCCAAGGAAACCCTCTACGCCAACGCTCAGATCATGAAGGCGGCTCCAGCGCTGCAAGTGATCGTCGAAGGACACTGCGATGAGCGCGGTTCTGACGAGTACAATCTGGCGCTCGGTGAGCGTCGTGCGCTGGCGACCAAAAACCATCTCGTATCCCTCGGTGTTTCTGCCGATCAGCTGGGCACGCTGTCTTACGGTGAAGAGGTCCCTCTGGTGCTTGGTCGCAGCGAAGACGCCTGGGCCAAGAACCGACGTGCCGAGTTTACTCTGCAGCGTTAGTTCGTCATCAAAGCAAGATATCCAAAAGGGCCGTGCATCTGTGCGGCCCTTTTTCGTCAAGGAGGAAAAAGTGAAACGACTGATTTTCCCTGCGGCCGGGCTGTTGTTGATTACGGCGGGATGTTTGCCGCCGACGCAGGGCCAGGTTCAGCTCGAGCGTGATTTAGCGGAAATGAAACGTCGACTTGCCCAGGTTGAGCAGGGCAGTGCGAAGATAATCGAGGAGAGCGGCGGAATTTCAAAGCAGCAGATTGAGACGATCAATCGCCAGCTTGCCGAACAGCAGTCTGGTCTGGACGCGATCCGGGTCGATTTTCAGTCGATTTATGGCCGTCTGGATGAGCTGCAGCGCTCGGGACAGCAGGGTGTTGCCGATGTCGATCTGATTCGGGATGACATGAACGCCCAGCTCAGAGGCCTCGAAGAACGCATGTCTCTCCTCGAAGAGGCGGCGGAAAAACCGGTCCAGACAGCGCCTTCTGCACCGCCGGAGGTCCCTGCGCCCGAGGTTCCGAAGGATTCCGTATCCTCATCCGATACGACAGAACGCATCTATAAGGCTGCGCTCGACAAGATCCGCATCGCGAAGGAGTTCGCCGGGGGGCGACAGGAGCTTGAGACGTTTGTAAAAGACTATCCCGGCCATGACCTGCACGCCAATGCGATGTACTGGATCGGAGAAGCCTTTTATGGCGAGAAGCAGTTTGAACGTGCGATTCTGCAGTTTCAGGATGTTATCCTGAGCTTTCCTGAACACCCCAAGGCCGCAGCGGCACTTTACAAGCAGGGCCTAGCGTTCCGTAATCTGAACGATCCTCAGAATGCGCGGACCACCTATCAAAAGCTGGTGGATCGCTTCCCGAAATCACCCGAAGCGGATAAGGCAAAAGCCCAACTGGAACAGTTGTAGCGGTGATGGTGGGGGTCAGTCCAGATCGAGACGCCGGAAGGCTGACAGGACATCGTTCTGACTGAGAATACCGAGTAGCTTTTTGGGCTGCTCCGGATCGATGACCGGAAAGTAGCTGATGTTCCGTTTTTTCTGCAATGTTTTCAAGGCGTCCCGCAGCGGAGTGTCGGGCGGAATGGCGTGGTGACTGCTCGAGATCAGATCGTTGGCGACCAGTAGGTTTGACAGGGACGCATCAAACAGCAGATTGCGGATTTCGGTGTAGTTGATAATGCCGACGAAGTTATCTTCGTCATCCACCACGGGAAATCGATCGTAGCGGCTATGGGCGATCATGTGCAGCAATTCTTGAAAATGTGTGCCGTTGTGGATGGTTTCGACGTTACGGCGCATGACGTGACGGACCAGAATGTCGCCGGGATGTTCCATCTTATGCCCCGCCGGAAGCCCCAGCGAAGAGCGGAAGTGGTGGGCCACGCTGTGCAGCCCTTCCATGGCGCCCTGTGGCGCTCTTTTGCGCAGGACCGATAGGATCGGTACCTCGCCCGCCTTGACCAGCCCATGACGGACCGCCAGAGGTCCGAACAGCTCAAAAACGACCACCGATCCGAGAATAATCGTCTGAATTAGTGGCCCCCCTTCCGGCCAGCGGGCTGCCAGGGTTGACGCCAGACCGATCGCCATTCCAGCCTGCGCCAGCAGGGTCATACCGACCCAGGCCTGTTCGCGCTGACCAAACTGACCTATCCGGGCTCCCAGCCAAGCGCCGGTAATTTTCCCGAGCGTCCTTGAAATCACATACGCCACACCGAGCAGACCGATCTGGCTTAATGTTTCGATGTGCAGGTTGGCTCCGGCCATGACGAAAAAAGCGACATAGAGGGGGTAATCGATTTCACTGAGAGATTTGATCAGTCGTGTCCAGCGCGGCGAGCTGTTGGAAAGAACCATTCCTAGCGCCATGCAGGCCAGCAACGGTTCGATATTGAGAGCGCGACAGAGGGCGACGGTGGCAGTCACGCCCCCGAGCAGCAGAATTTTGTGTTCGCTGGTCAGCTCGAGGCGCTGTGCCCACACCGACATGGCAAACCCGAAGCCACCACCGACAACGAGGGGCATCAGCATTTCACGCAGCAGACCACCGATGCCGGCTTCCGGAGTGATCAACAGATGGGCCGCCAAGGAAAAGCACAGCACCGACGCGAGATTGTTCATTCCGACTAGAGTCAGTACAGAGGCCGTTACAGGACCCTCTGATTCATATTCGCGGATAACCATCATCGTTGCGGCCGGTGCGGTCGCGACGCCTATAATCCCGGTGAAGATGCCGAAGAACGTCGAGGTCTGCAGCAGACTGAGACCTCCCACCGTGGTGTGGAGAATAAACTGGTTGACGCTGAAAACGCTGATACCGACCAGCATTGTCGTGACGAAGATTTCCGACAATGAAAACAAGGCGATGCGATGTTTCCAGCGGCGGAGATTTTCGGCTCGCAGCTGACCGCCGATATTCATAAGGATGAGTGCTAAGGCCACCTCTGTCAGCAGACGCAGTTCCGACAGAGCATAGTGGCTTACCAGGTGCGGCAGGCCGAAGATATCGGCAAATGAAGGGCCGATGAGCAGGCCGACTATGAGGTAGCCGGTGACGCGGGGAATACGACACAGCCCGGCGAGTCGTCCGCCGATTAGGGAGCCGATCAGGATGACTGCGAGGGCACTGATAATGTGAAAAAAATTTTCCGGCATAATTGTCTGTGGGAGCGGGTTGGGAAAGGCGTCCTTGGTGC
Organism: Desulfuromonas sp.; assembly: GCA_002868865.1. Lineage (GTDB taxonomy): Bacteria > Desulfobacterota > Desulfuromonadia > Desulfuromonadales > Geopsychrobacteraceae > BM509. The sequence continues at coordinate 44,660 of PKUC01000023.1, forward strand.
AGAGAGCAACAGGATGGATCCCGAGCTGTGCACCGCGCAATCACAGTCCTCATAAGACCACAGATCAGATGAAAGGTCAAAACACAAACGCGGCCACATCCCTGTTACGGGGTGTGGCCGCGTTTGTGTTTTGAGTTTAAAAAGGGCGTTATGCTTTGGTGACCGTGACTTCAGTGCGGTTACTGCCGTCGCGCAGCAGGCTCTGAATGCTGTTGGCACCACAGAAGTGATACGGCGCAAACAGGACACCCTGGGGGACGGCAGTACTCACCCGGATCGTGGCAAGGGCGGTGCCCGACAGCGAGCTGAATTTTGCCGCTGCGCCATCTTTGAGACCCGCTGCCGTGGCGTCGAAGGGATTGATCTCGACACAGGCATCTGCCGCCAGTTCACGCTGTGATGGTGACCAGGTGGTTGTTGTTCCAAAATGGAAGATCGATTTACCGCTCAGCAGCTGCAACCCTTCGAGACAGTCGTTGCCGTCAACTGCGCAGTAGGTGAAGCTCTTCGATGCGGGTCTGAAGGGTTGCTTCAGGCAGGGCCGGTTGCGATCGTCACCGACGAAGCACATATCACCGTAAAGGCTGGTCAGCGCGCTGACTTCGGAGAGGATATCGGCACGACCCAGACTGAGAGGAGTTTTTGTGATGCGTGCGTAGAGGTCCGCGAGGATATCCCAGTCTTCTCTGGAATCGCCCACCGGGCGGATCGCATTTTCGAGCTGACGGACTCGGTGATCCAGTGAGGTGACGCTGCCGCTCTTTTCGGCGAACGAGGTGCCGGGCAGAACGATCTTGGCGATGGAGGTCAGTTCCGTCGGCAGGATGTCCTGAACAATCAGGCAGTCGACCTTTTCCAGCGCCTTCTGCCAGCGCGATGCATTGGGGTAGCTCAGCGGATTGGTGGCCGCCAGATAGAGGACCTTTATTTTGCCGGACTCCATTCCCTGGAGGATACCGTCGGCATCCAGACCGCCATTTGGCAGTTCGACGTTCCAGGTTTTTCCGAAGGTTCCGGCGTTGTCCGCGTAGTTGAGGTAACCCGGCAGACCTTCGGGGTAAACTCCCATATCGAGCAGGCCCTGCATGTTGCCTTTTTCGTCCAGCGGGAATAGGCCGCCGGATTCGCCGCGCAGGGCACCTGTCAGGATTGCCAGATTGGCGATGGCTGCAGCTTTCTTCTCTCCCTGCGCGCTTTTGGTGATATCGGCACCGAAGATCAGAGCCACGGTTGCTGCCTGGCCGATATACTGGGCAGCCTCTTCGAGTTGAAACAGGCTGAGACCGGTGGCTTCGACGGCGTTCTGCAGGTCGATTCCGGCGAGGTGCTGTTTGAGCTCGTTCAGGTTGCCGACCGACAGGTTGAGGTAGTCTTCGTCCACCAAACCCTTGTCGATCAGCAGGCGACAGAGTGCATTGGCCAGCTGAATCTCGCTGCCGGGCAGGTAGTTGAGAAAACTGTTGGCGAACTTCTTCAGTTGTATCTGGCGCATGTTGGCGACGACCAGCTTGCCGGTCCCTTTGCGGGTCGCTTGCTGAATCTGCCAGTCGACCGCTGGGGCTTCGGCGGTCGGATCCGCACCGAACACCAGCACCGCTTCTGCGCCAGCGATGCCACTGATCAGGTTGCTGGCGCCGTGCAGACCGAGGACATCGTCAAGGGCCTTGAGAGCGCGAAGCGCACCGTAGCGGGCCTCCGAGTCGATATTGTTGCTGCCGATGGCTGCGCGGAACAGCTTCTGAAACAGGTAGTTTTCTTCGTTGGTCAGTCGTGCAGAAGAAAGACCGGCGACCGATTCGGCACCCATGGTGTTACGGGCCTGCTCGATCGCACTGGCCGCCTGAGTCAGCGCATCGTCCCACGATGCGGGTTGCTGGTCGACAAGCGGTTCCTTCAGACGCTGTGGGCTGTTGATATAGCCGTGCGCGAAGAAACCACCGGTGCAGAGGTTGCCGTTATTGGTCGTGCCCTCATCGTCCGAAGTGACTCTGAAAACCTCGTCACCTTGAACATTCAGGTCGATTTGACAATGACTGCCGCACTGGGTGCAGACCGAGGGGACCTTGCGCAATGCCCAGGGACGGGCCTTGAACTTGAACGGTTTGGAGATCATGGTTCCGGTGGGACAGGCCGACACACAGTTGCCGCAGAAGATGCAGCTGTCGAGGTCCTTGTCGATGAATGCGCGATCACCCTTGTCGTTGACCGACAGAGAGTCGGCACCAACCACTTCGTGGCAGACCTTGACGCATTTTTCGCACATGACACAGCGGTTGGGAACTTGTTGAATCAGCGGCCAGTGATCGATGGTCTCGGGGTTGACATCTTCGGCCTTGAACTCCTGGCGGTTAACGCCCAGTTCGTAGCAGGTGTTCTGCAGGTCGCACTCGCCTCCGGCATCACAGACCGGGCAGTCGAGGGGGTGGTTGACCAGGATCAGTTCCATGATCTGCTTGCGGATCGTGGTCAGCTCTGCAGACTGGGTCTTTACGACGATCCCTTCTTTGACCGGTGTGTTGCACGCGGTCATCGGTCGGTCGATCCCCTTGATTTTAACCGCACAGATCCGACAGGCACCGGTCGGGGAGACCTTCTGCAGCCAGCAGAGAGTCGGAATGGAGATGCCCACCTCGCGGGCGGCGTCAAGAATTGTCGTCTCAGCAGGTACGCTGACCTGCTTGCCGTCAATCGTCAAACTGACCATATGTATTCACCTCAAAGTGCGACAGGACGAAGGCTCGTCTGCCTGTATCTGATAGTTACTTTTTATGCTCTCAACTAGACCGCGATCATCGATACCCGGTAGCAGCGCAGGCACCGTTCAGCTTCTTTGACCGCTTCGGCGTCAGAAAAGCCGAGCTCGACTTCGCTGTAGTTCCCCGCACTGGCACGTTCGGAGCCATGGACTTCGTGCTGATTAAAGCGGTTGACCGCATCCAGCCAGGGAACCTCCTCGTTTTTGTCGTAGACGCCGAGGTGGCTGAGGATGTCCTCGTGGAAATCCTCGTCGGTCAGGTAGGCCTGACCCTCTTCAAAATAACGCTGGATGACCTTGGCGGCGCGGTGGGCGTTGCCGACGCAGGCGACAACCGTCAGCGGCCCGATTTCCGCGTCCCCAGAGGCGAAGACACCGTCCATATCGGTAAGCAGAACCCGTGACAGGGGGTTGCCCATGTCGTCGTTCAGGTCCCGTCCCGCCGCATTCTTTTGGCCGACAAACTTCGTGACGACAGTATTCCAGCGGGTGATGCCGATGCCCGTTTCTTCGGTGATGAAGCTTAGGTCCGGGTCCTGACCGATAGCCGGAATCAGGGTATCGCATTCGACGATGAATTCGCTGCCTTCAACCGGCTGAGGCCGGCGACGGCCAGAATCATCAGGCTCACCTAGTTCCATACGAACGCACTCGACGCCGGTGACCTGCTTGTTGTCATCGACGACGATCCGTTTCGGAAGAACGAGAAATTCAAACTGTACGCCTTCCTCATCAGCCCCGTCGACTTCCCAGACATCGGCCGGCATCTCTTTACGGGTCCGGCGGTAGAGCAGGGTTGATACCTCGGCGCCTTCGCGCAGGGCGACTCGCACACAGTCGATGGCCGTGTTGCCACCGCCGACGACGCAGACCTTCTTGCCCATGCCGGTCGGTTTTCCCATATAGGCTTCGCGGAGGAACTCGATACCGCCGGCGAGGAAACCGCTGTAGTTTTCCTTTTCCCCCTCGATCCCGGCAGGTTTCGATTTGTGGGCGCCCGGTGCCAGCAGGACGGCGTCGTATTTTTGCTTGAGTTCCATCAGGGTGATGTCGGTGCCGACCTTGGTGTCGTAGATAATCTCGACGCCCATGGCGCTGATGATGTCGATGTCACGCTGCAGGATATGGCGGGGCATCCGGTACGCGGGGATGCCGACGGCAATCATGCCGCCGCCGAACCCTTCGGGAAGGGCTTCGTAGATGGTGACCGGATAGCCTTCAAGTGCCAGATAATAGGCGGTGGTCAAGCCAGCCGGGCCGGCGCCAACAACGGCAACACTCTTGCCTTTGCGGGCTTTCGGCTTCATTGGCGGGCTCAACTGGTGTTGCCATTCGTAATCGGACGCGGTTCTTTTGAGCACCATGATGTTGACCGAGTCGTCAACATTTTTACGACGGCAAGCTGTCTCACAGGGGTGCGGACAGACGCGGCCGCAGACCGCCGGCAGCGGCATGCTTTCGCGGATGGTCGACAGCGCTTCGTCGTAGCGGTAGTCCTTGATCGCTTCGATATAAGCGGGGATATCGATATGGGCCGGGCACTTGTCCTGACAGGGCGCTGTCAGCTTGACCTTGTAGTCGGCCGGCTTGGGACGGCGGTCGCCGTGAATATAGGCCAGATAGTCATCACGGAAGTGCTTGACGGTATCCAGAACCGGGATCGCCGAGGTGAGACAGAGGGTGCACTTACAGTTTTGCAGCAGCTTGGCCAGTTTTTCGATTTCGTCGAGATCGCTCTCTTCACCCTGGCCGTTGATGATCCGGGTCATTGTGTCCTGCAGAACACGTGTTCCCTTTTTGCCCGGTGAACACTTGGCGCAGCAGTAGTCTTCCTGCACCCTCTTTGCGTATTCAGCTGCCATGGCGACGACGTCGACTTCGGGGTCCGAGATAATAACACCGTCCCAACCCATAAATGCGGCAATCGAACGCTGGCCGTCGAACGTAACAGGGAGCTTTTTCTGGGTGACATCGGATGAGCCATCGCCGCCCTGGCGGTTGTCGATAATCTCACGTCCCCAACTGGAGAAAACAAGCTGAGCCAAATTGACCTCCTCTGACCTGCTTCGACCTTCCCCTTGAGGAAGGCCGAAAATACCTGAATCGGGTGTTTATCCCCGAAGTTGCTTCGTTAAAAGTCCGCGCAAGTGTATACAGTATGCGGTTGATAACATAAACGGTTAGCTGAAAGCAAGGCTAATTTTGCCTGAAAAACGCGACATTCGAGGCACAAACAGCTTTAAAAATGGGTGGTTAGTGGACCGCCCGATTCATCAGGGAAAGGGTGGCGGAGCGTTGACGATCTGCCACGGCTTTTGTTGCTTGGTCTCGCTGTCGAGTTGCTGCCACTGCTGTTGCCAGCGCCATTTTTTGACGGTCGCCGAGGGGAGCAGGTAATATTCCATAACGAGAACCGTTTCTGCCCTGCCTTTTTCATCGCCCGGAGCAAACTGTTCAAACTGGACGTCGACGATGTTCAGATCATCGTTCGCGGCAAACGCTTCGAGCAGGGCATTTCTCTGCTCTGGAGCGACAAACAGCGCCGCAGTCTGAACATCCTTCCAGCGCATGGCTGCCACGAACAGATCACCATTTTTCTTGAAGTCGGAGGTGTAGGCGCCCGTTGGCAGGCATCCGGTCAAAAGAACAAGGGTGAGCAGGATCGCTAGTCGCAGTGGAGTCATATGGCCGTGTCTTCCGGATAGGTTAGGGTGGGTCGAACCTGTTTCCAGTTGGTGTTCCGTGATGATTTATGGTATGTCGCTGGCAATCGGCCACAGCGGCCTCTGCTCCTTTGCGAACGGACAAAAAAGATGAACAAAATCGAAATCTATACCAAGGACTACTGCCCCTACTGCCATCGCGCCAAACGACTGTTGAGCGACAAGGGCGCGGTATTTATTGAATACGACCTCGTGGCACAACCGGCCCTGGCTCCCCAGATGGAGAGCCGGGCCCAGCGACGTACCGTTCCACAGATCTTTATCGATGACCGTCACATCGGCGGTTGTGATGACCTGTTTGCCCTCGACCAGGCCGGACAGCTCGATCCCCTGCTGCGGCACATTTGACGGGTTATGGCTGCTGACCGATTTTTTCGGCCAGCGTCAGCGCCAGTTCAATGCGTCCGAACGGGGGCATAAGATAGTAACCCCCGACCCGACCGCGGCCGTACTCGATCAATTCGCCGGCCACCGCCAGACCTTCACGCATCCCCTCTTCACCCGACTTGTTCTGCATCCGCTGCCGCACCTCTGCGGGGATGCTGATTCCCGGGACCTCATTGTGTAAAAATTCCGCATTGCGCCCACTGACCAGCGGCAGAATGCCGACCAGCATCGGTATGTCGTATGCCCGGGTCCGATCCAGCAGCCGATCGAGATGCTGTTTGGCATAGACCGGCTGGGTCTGAACGAAGCGGGCCCCTGCGGCTATTTTTTTTTCAAGGCGCGTCAGCTGCCCGTCGATTCGCTCGAGGTTGGGGTTGAAGGCCGCTCCGGGCAGAAAATCGGTGTGGCCGTTTAGTGGTGCGCCGTAGCTGCTGCGGCCAGTATTGAGATTCTGCAGCAGTTCGAGCAGGCCGATGGAGTTGAGATCGAATACGCTGCTGGCTCCGGCGTCATCTCCCGCTGAAACAGGATCTCCGGTGACCGCCAGAATGGTGCGCAACCCGAGCAGATGGGCGCCCATAAGATCTGAGTGGAGGCCGATCAGGTTGCGGTCACGGCAGGTCATGTGGGCGATGACGTCGATGCCGACCTCGTCCTCGATCTTTTTCGCCAGCGCCAAAGTCCCCAGACGAATTGTTGCCAGGGGATTTTCGGCAAGGCTGATGGCATCGATGCCGGCGTCGGCCAGTTCCCGGGCGCGGGCCATGATTTCGGTGACGTCAAGGCCTTTCGGTGGATCGAGTTCGACGGTGATAATCGGGCGTTGTCCCCACGAATCGAGAAATGTCTTGCGTCGTTCGGGCTGGTGGGGTTGTGGGTCACGTGGTTGTGGTGGCGTGATCTCGATCCGCCGTCCTCTGGTGTGCTGATGTGGCAGCAGCTGTTTGAGGGCGGCGATATGCTCGGGTGTGATGCCGCAACAGCCCCCGATCAGAGCCGCTCCTGCATTGGCCAGTTCGACACCGTAATGCGCAAAATAGGCGGGCGTGGCCAGATACAGATAACGGCCATCGACATACTCGGGTGCTCCGGCGTTGGGAAACGCTGACAGGGGAGTATCCGTGACCACCGCCATCCGCTGCAGGGTTTTAAGTAGATCTTTGGGGCCGGTTCCACAGTTGGCACCGACCAGAATGGCACCTGCTTCAGCAAGCCGGGTTGCGGCCAGTTCGGCGCTGATGCCGTCGCGGCTGTGCCCGGAATCGAGAAAAGCCATCTGTGCCACGACCGGCAGGCCGATGGTTTCGGCCACAGCGATGCCGAGCAGGGCGTCGTCCAGCGAGGCGAAGGTCTCCAACAGAAACAGGTCGACGCCCCCCTCGGCGAGAGCTTCCATCTGCTCGCGCAGCAGGGTTTGCTTTTCGTCTGTCGCCAGGGTTTGCTCCGTGCCGCGTGGTAGCAGCAGGGGACCGACCGCGCCGGCCACGAATCGATCTTCCCCGGCGGCTTGGCGTGCCAACCGGGCTCCTTCGCGGTTGATGCGCCGGACCTTTTTTTCCAGACCGATGCTTGCCAGGCGCAGACGGTTTGCGGCAAAGGTATTGGTCTCCAACAGGTCGGCCCCCGCGGCGCAGTAGTCGGCGTGAACGCGACCGACAGCCTCTGGTCGGACCAGATTGAGGTGCTCGATGTTGCTTTCCAGGGCGATGCCGCGACTGTGCAGCAGGGTGCCGATGGCACCATCGCCGATCAGGGGGCGTTCACGGAGAAGCTCGATAAAGCGCTGTGAGCGGGACGGGTAACGGTTCATAGCGCGACCGGTCGGCAGTGGGAGGTATCAGCAAACAAAGGGTCGATTCGTTCGAGCATCTGTTTGAGGATCGCTGCGGTCATCCCCCAGATGGTCTGACCGTTGATCTGATAAAAGTCGACCGGCATCAAGCGCCCCTTGTGTTGCCAGTTCTCCTGATGATAGACGTCCGGATCGCGCAGTCCGTGCAGCGGCAACTCGATGATCTCATCGATCTCACCGGGGTCCGGGCGATAGGGGTAGTTATCGGCAATCTGGCCAACGAACGGCGTCACCAGATAGCCGTAGATCGAGACGATATCGTCGAGCTGTCCCAGATAACCGACATCCTCTGCAGTGACGCCGATTTCCTCATCGGTTTCGCGCAGGGCGGTCTGCCAGCGGGATCGATCACTCGTTTCGACGCCGCCGCCGGGAAACGAAATTTCGCCACCGTGGTTTTTCAGGTGGGCCGGCCGACGGGTGAAGAGGATCCAGGGTTGCCCCTGACGCTGGAACAGTGGCAGTAGAACCGCGGCCGGGCGCAGCTCTTTCCTCTTCAGGGGGCGTGCCGGGTACGCGGCCAGATATCGGGAAATCTGCGTGAACTGGGGCATCAGCTGTGATCGGCGGCGTTGGCTTTGAGTGTGGAGATGGTCGCCCGGTAATCGTCGGTGCTGAACACGGCACTTCCGGCGACAAAGACATCCGCGCCGGCAGCTGTGATGCGGCCGATGTTGTCGGTCTTGACCCCGCCGTCAACCTGCAGTTCGACGTTGAGTTTGCGGCGCACGATCTGCTCCCGGAGCGCGGAGATTTTCGGCAGGCAGCTCTCGATAAACGACTGTCCGCCGAAGCCGGGGTTGACCGTCATGATCAGCGCGAGATCGATATCCTCAAGGATCGGTTCCAGCGCTGCCAGTGGTGTCGCCGGGTTGATCGATACGCCCGCTTTTTTACCCAGGGATTTGATCAGCTGTACGGTGCGGTGGAGATGATAGACCGCTTCGGCGTGAACCGTGATGATGTCGGCGCCAGCCTTGGCAAAATCGGGGATATACTGATCGGGATTTTCGATCATCAGGTGAACGTCGAGGGGCAGCGTCGTCACCGGACGGATGGCGTTGACGATGAGGGGGCCGATGGTGATGTTCGGCACAAAATGGCCATCCATCACATCGACATGCACATAATCGGCACCCGCCGTTTCGATGGCACGGATTTCTTCACCCAGCCGGGCAAAGTCAGCAGAAAGAATGGACGGGGCTATTTTTACCATAGCGTCAGGACCTCCGGTTTATACAAGCAGGGGGTGGTCGATACGGTTCAGTCTGCGCGGCGCAGGCGCGCAGCGAAAAACGCATCCATATCGTCGTGACGATGCGGATAGGTATGCAGCATCCCATCATCACCGATCAGTTCGTGCCATGTTGGCGGAACGCTGGTCGCCAGCGGTTCAAGGGAGAAGTCTTTGTGCTCGTCCAGAAACCGGGTGACGATATCGACGGTCTCTCTGGTGGTGAAGGTGCAGACCGAATAGAGCAGAATTCCTCCCGGGGATACCAGGGGCGCGATATTGTCGAGAATCTGTGTCTGCAGGGCAGCGAGGGCCTTGGTGTCCTTGGTGGTGCGGTTCCAGCGTGTTTCCGGATTGCGCCGCAGAACACCGAGACCGCTGCAGGGCGCGTCGACCAGCACCCGATCAAACTGTGACGGTGCAAGAAACTCCGGCGGTTCGGTCAGATCCCAGGTGCGGGCCTCGATGGAGGTGCAGCCGAGGCGCCGGATTCCGCGGCGCATCAGATCGACCCGTTGTGGGTGTTTGTCGAGGGCCAGAATATCGGCGCGGTTTTCGGTCAGGGCGGCGATGTGTGTTGTTTTTCCTCCCGGTGCTGCGCAGCCGTCGAGGATCTTCATCCCCGGTTGAGCGTCGAGCAGATGGGCGATCAGCATGCTGGCCTGATCCTGGACCTGATACCAGCCGTCTTCGTCGCCGGGTAAGGGCTCGGACGAGCGCTGTTCCACCCTGATTCCGTCGTCGGCGTAGCGGGTGGGCCTGACGCAGTGGCCCGCTGCGGCCATGGCGTCGATGATCGTCTCCCGGTCGGTCTTTAAGCGATTGACCCGCAGGGTAAAGGGGGCTGAGGTCGCCAGGGCCTCAGCCAGCCCCTGGGAATCCTTGTTGGGGAACTGTCGCAGGATCTCTTTGGCCAGCCAGGTTGGTAGGCTGCAGACCTGTTGCAGGTAGGGGCGGATCGTGTCCGGGGTCGGCCAGGGGATCTCGTCTCTTTGTCGTTCAAGGCCACGCAGCGTGCCGTTGATAAGTCCGCAGACCCGCTCCATACCGAGTTGTCGACTGAGCTCTACGGTGACATGGATCGCGGCGTGGGCCGGAACGCGATCGAGCTCGAGGATCTGGTAAGCACCGAGCCGCAGCAGGCGCAGGGCTATTGGCTCAAGGCGCTGCAGCGGCTGGCGGGACACCTGTTGCAGGGCAAAGTCGAGGCGACCGCGCAGACGCAGAATGCCGTAGACCAGTTCGGTGACCAGTCCCCGGTCCCTGGAGTCGAGATTGCTGCGTGACAGGGCGGTGTCCAGAAGCAGGTCGGAGTAGCCGCCTTCTTCAACCCGGGTGAGAATATCGAAGGCGATCCGGCGGGGGATCAGGCCGTGCGCTATGGTTGACAATTAGATCGACATCCCTTCTAGGCGACGGATCCGTTCTTCCATCGGCGGGTGGGTCGAGAACAGTCCCCGCAGGCCGCCAGCGCGCAGGGGGTTGACGATAAACATGTGGGCCGTGGCTTCGTTGGCCTGTGTCATCGGTGCCTGGCGGTTGGCGCCTTCAAGCTTGCGCAGCGCATTGGCCAGAGAATGGGGGTTGCCGCACAGGCGGGCACCTGTCTGGTCCGCACCATATTCGCGGGAGCGGGAGATCGCCATCTGCACCAGCATGGCGGCGATGGGAGCGAGGATCATCATAGCGATCATCGCAACGGGGTTGTTATCTTCATCATCGCGCCCGCCGAAAATCATGGCCCACTGTGCCATATGCGCCATGTAGCTGATGGCGCCGGCAATCGTCGCGGCGATTGAGCCGATGAGGATATCGCGGTTCTGTACATGCGCCAGCTCGTGGGCCATAACCCCTTTGAGCTCGTCACGGCTGAGGATCGACATCAGTCCCTGCGTTGCGGCGACCACCGCATGTTGCGGGTTGCGGCCGGTGGCAAAGGCGTTGGGAGTCGGTTGCGGCAGAATATAAACTTTGGGCATCGGCAGGTTGTTGTTCTGGCAGAGTTCTGCGACGACATCGTAGAGCAGGCCGGATTCGATCGCCTGACCGCGGTACATTTTGACCACGATCTTGTCCGAGAACCAGTAAGACCCCAGATTCATGACAGCGGCCATGATCAGCGCAAAAAGAGCGCCGCCCTGTCCGCCGATGGCGCCGCCGGCGCTGACCAGTACCAGGGTTAAAAGAGTCATCAGCATGACGGTACGAACGGTGTTCATCAAGTGTTATCCTTTTCTCAGTTGTTTTTATGTTTATCGGCTCAGGCCGTTTTGGGGATCACGTATGCAGCCAGAGCCTGCTCCACTTCGGGGAGCAGAATTTCTGTATTAAAGCAGGGTCCGTGTGGTCGTTTGTTGAGAACGCCGATCACCGGCAGCGGGTACGAGTCGCGGATGCCGGAGGTCAGGTCCCGTTCGCAGGCGACGGCGACGATCAGTCGTGGGCGTTTTTCAACGATAATCTTACGTGCCAGGGTTCCACCGGTGGCGACGGCCATGTCGATGCCGTAGCGCTGCGCCAGCTCAAGCAGCCCCTTGATGTCGCACTTGCCACAGCGGATGCATTGATCGACGTCGCCGGTGATTTTGATGGCACAGTCGAACAGCTGGATGCAGTGTGGCAGCAGAATCAGGGTTTTTTCTGCCGGAACCCGCAGCCGCTTGGTATGCACCAGCTGGTTGTTGAGGGCGATAAACGATTGCTGCAGCAGGTCCCGATCGATCCCGAACAGCCGGCCCATGGCGATAATTCCGGGGAACAGGTATTTGACCACGATTTTGCGCAGTCCCTGCAGCATGAACAGGTCCCGGCCGGTCAGCAGGGTCAGGATCAGCAGCGACAGCCCGCCGATAATCAGCAGGGCTCCCGATCCGAGGATCAGACCGAAGACGACCGGCAGCATCGGATGGATCGTGTCCAGTCCGACGCTCGGCACCCACCAGAGCAGAAAAGACAAACTCAAAACCAGTCCGCAGGCGACTCCGAGCAGGAGGATGAACAGCCGCTTACGTGGGTGTTCATAACTATCGTTGGCGTTCGGAACCAAGTCGGTTATCCCAGTTCCGTGCCCTTGGGCAGATCACGACCACGCAGAAAATCGGCAGCGGCCAGCATCTTTTTGCCGGGCAACTGAAGACGACCGACGTTCAGTGCCCCCTGTCCACAGGCGATCTTGACCCCTTCAGGGGTCGCGCTGAGAATCGTGCCCGCCGGACCGGATGCTGTCTCGTCCACGGTGGTTTCGGCCAGTTTCAGCACGTCGCCGCTGAGTTGGGTGTAAGCTCCCGGCCAGGGGTCCAGACCCCGTACCAGATTATGGATAGCGCGTGCCGGCTGTTGCCAGTCGATGCAGCCGTCCTCCTTTTTCATCATCGGCGCGTAGCAGGTGAGGCTGTCGTCCTGTTTTTCCGCTTTCAACTCCCCAGCGCAGAGCCGCCGGAGGGTTTCTTCCATTGTTTCGCGGCCGAGGACTGCCATCCGGTCGTGCAGTTGTCCTGCGGTTTCGTTTTCGCCGATCGGCAGGCTCTTTTTGACCAACATGTCACCGGTGTCGAGCCCGGCATCCATGTACATGGTGGTGATTCCCGATGTGCGCTCGCCATCGACGATCACCTTGTTGATCGGTGCGGCGCCACGATATTTGGGCAGCAGCGAGGCATGAACATTGATGCAGCCGTGCGCAGGGATGTCGAGGACCGACTGTGGCAGAATCTGGCCGTAGGCGACCACCACGATCAGGTCCGGTTTGAGGGCGGCGAGTTCTTCGACGACCTCGGGTTTGCGGAGCTTAGTCGGCTGAAACACGGGAATATCGTATTGCTGCGCCAGCTCTTTGACCGGCGGCGCGGCCAGCTTTTTCCCCCGCCCCTTGGGGCGGTCCGGCTGGGTATAGACTCCGCACAGGTTACACCCTGCGTCGATCAGTCCCTGGAGTGTGCCGACGGCGAACTCGGGTGTTCCCATGAACACGGTCCGTATCTGCTGTGGTGTCATTCGGTTTCAAGCTCCTTCTGCTGCTGCATCTTCTGGTATTTTTTCCGGAACATCGATCGCTTCAGCGAAGAGAGCCGGTCGACAAACAGAACCCCGTTGAGGTGGTCGATCTCATGTTGAATGGCCACGGCCAGCAATCCGTCTGCGTTTAATTCCTGAACCTGTCCATCGAGGGATTGATAGCGGAGCGTGACCTGTGTGCTGCGGGCGACGCGGGCGTAGTAGCCGGGTACGGACAGGCACCCTTCCTCCTCGAGGCACGACCCTTCTTTGGCGATAATTTCGGGGTTGGCCGCAACGATCAGATCGGGCGGTTCTTCTTTGCCGGAGCAGTCGATAACGATCAGCCGCGTCAGAACCCCGACCTGGGGCGCGGCCAGACCGACGCCGGGGGCATCGTACATCGTCTCTGCCATGTCTTCGGCCAGGCCGCACAGGGCGGCATCAAAGCATTCGACGGGGCGCGATTTCTCGGCGAGGACGGGGTTGGGGTAGTGCAAAATATCCAAAATAGCCATAGATCAAACTTTCACTGTTCAACGGTTTTCAAGAAAAAGGCCCTCTCTCGAAGGCTTAGTTCCATGATACGTGGTGCTGCAAAAACAGTCAACAGACGACGCGCTCTTCGATGTCGACAGCGGGAGGACGGATCGAAAAATATATCGGTTGAAAGATTGCTGCGCGGCAACGAACGGCATAAGATGACCCGGTCACTTTTTTGTGAGGAATGTCCATGTTTCAGATTGGTTTGATTTATCTCTTTATCGTTACCGTGGGTTACCTGATCCTGCTGCGTATTGACCGCGGCCGTACCCTGTTGTCATTGCAGACGGCCGGCCGTTCTCTAACTCGGTTGATTCCCCTGCTGGTGGCGGTGTTCGGCTTGGTCGGCCTGTTTCAGGTTTTTCTTTCACCCGCGCAGGTGGAGCAGGCGATGGGTGCGAGTAACGGCTGGCTGTCCCTGCTGGTGGGCGGAGCGGTGGGAGCGGTCTCTATCGGTCCACCGCTGGCGGCCTACCCGCTGGCAGGGTCGATGCTTGAAGCGGGGGCCTGGCCACCGGCGGTGGCCGCTTTTGTGATCACCTGGATCTCCGTCGGTATCATCACCCTCCCGTTTGAGGCCTCGGTCTTTTCGGTCCGTTATGCTCTGCTGCGTAATGGCATCGGCTTTTTGATGGCGCTGCTCGTGGGTCTGCTGTTGGGGGTGTTGTTGTGAGTGGCCAGCGCAGAGGTGGACTGTGGGTCCTGATCCGTTCGCAGTGGCTGTTGCTGACGGTCGTTGGCCTCTACGTTTGGGCCTTCCGTCACGATGCGGACAGGGCGCTGCAGGCGTTACAGATCAGCGCGACGACCCTGTCCTCGGTGCTGCTGCTGATCGCGGCAGTGTTCGGGCTGGTGGGAGTGTTGCAAGTCTGGATCAGCCGGGATCTGATCGTGCGTCTTTTGGGGCGGGAAGGCGGCATCAAGGGTCTGCTGTTTGCCGCATTCTGCGGAACCCTGCTGATCGGCCCGCCGTATATTATCTTTCCCTTGTTGATGAGTCTTCACAAGCAGGGGGCGCGCTGGGCAGTGGTGACCGTTGTGTTGTCCGCCTACGCTGTCAAGCTGCAGATGATCCCGATCGAGGTTGAATTTCTGGGGTGGCCCTTTTCTCTCGGCCGCTCACTGCTGACCGTGGTGTTGGCGATTCCGACCGGATTGCTGGTCGAGAGACTGATGGAGCGGCGATCACGCTAGCTGTTTCTCTGTGTGTGTCGCGCTACAGATATCGTTCGAGCCGCTGTTTGAAGGTTTCCGGCAGGCGGGCGACCTTTCTTTTCTGGTAATCGAACGATACCAGGTTTGTGGTTCCCTCAGCGGTCAGGGTCCCGCTCCGTTCGATCCGATATTCCAGCGTGAATGCGGATCGTTTGACCGCGCTGACACTCACGCCGATCTGCAACTCATCATGGAGAAACATCTCGGACCGATAGTAGACATGCGCTTCCGGCAGGATCACGCCACGGCCGTCACCGATGTCCATTTCGGAATAGGGGCCGAGATTGGCCAGAAATTTAAGCCGCGCGTCCTGAAAAAAGTTGAGCACGGCAGAGTTGGCGACATGCCCGCCATAGTTGACATCGGCGACGCGCACTTCATACGGGATCGAAAAAGCAAAACCGTTCATAAATCCTCCTTGGAAAATTTGATCTGGCACCATTCTAGTGGGATTGCCCCGGCGTGACCACGACAGGTTTCGTGATGCGAACATCTGGAAAAATTCCATCTTTTGCAGTACGCTTGCGCCTCGTCACATAAAACCAGAAAGAAAACAGATGAACAAAGATAAAATTTACGCAGAACCGCGCGAACCGGTCGCGCCTTTCGAATTTAACCGCCAGGTGGTCGAGGTATTCGACGACATGCTCGGCCGGTCGGTGCCGCTCTATCATGAAAGTATCCGCCGTCAGGCGCAGATCGCGGCGAGCAGGTATCAACCGGCAACCCGGATCTACGATCTGGGCTGCTCCAACGGCAATTTCGGCCTGGCCTTCTGTGATGAAATAGCCGCGCAGGACTTCGAAATGGTGGCCGTAGATAACTCGGTACCGATGCTGACGACCTATGGGCAACGCCTCGCAGAGCGCACCGTGTCGGGACATATCCAGCTGCTGGATCAGGACATTCGCACGGTGGAACTCAACAGGGCCTCGGTGGTGGTGATCAATCTGACCCTGCAGTTTCTGCCGGTCGCCGACCGTGATGCGCTGATCCGTGATGTCTACCGGTGTCTGGTGCCGGGGGGCGTACTGCTGCTCACCGAAAAAGTTGTGCATGAAAATGCCGAGATGAACGATCTGGAGCAGGATTTCTACTACCGTTTCAAGGCGGAAAATGGCTATTCACAGATGGAGATCAGCCAGAAACGGGAAGCGTTGGAGAATGTCCTGGTGCCCGAAAGCATCGAGGTGCATCAACAGCGCCTGCAGCAAAGCGGCTTTAATGCCGTCGATGTCTGGCTGAAATGGTTTAATTTTGCTTCGATCCTGGCGATGAAAACCGATGGCTAATCAGCAACTTCTGGAGGATGCCGGCAAACTCGGTCTGGCCCGCTACCGTGAGCCGTTGGCCGCGTTGATTCAGGCGAAGGACGATTACATCGCCGAGATCGATGCCAAGGGTAAACGCTACCTCGGGGTGATGGAACGTCTGTTTTCCGCTTCGCCTTCACAGCTGAACTGTCATCTGGATGCGGTGACCATCGGCCGTGCCGAAGACCTTACCTCTGCGCAACGGGAAGAACTGACCGGCCTGCTGCACGAGCTGGACCCCTGGCGCAAAGGGCCGTTCAACCTGTTCGGTATCGAAATCGACAGCGAATGGGTTTCTGCCCTCAAGTGGAACCGGGTACGCCAGCACATTGCACCGCTTACCGACCGCAAGGTGCTCGATATCGGTTGCAGCAACGGCTACTATCTCTACCGCATGACAGCGCACCGCCCACAACTGCTGCTCGGCGTCGAGCCCTACCTGACCTTTTATTTTCAGCACCTGCTGCTGCAGCATTTTGCCGCCGTTCCCAATCTCTACTGTCTGCCGGTCACGTTCGAAGAACTGCCGGTTCTCGACAGCTACTTCGACACCGTCTTTTCCATGGGGGTGCTCTATCATCGCCGATCACCGCTCGACGCCCTGATGGAGATGCAGCGCATCCTGCGGCGCGGGGGTGAACTGGTGCTGGAAACCCTGATCATCGAAGGAGAGGGTGATCTCAGCCTCTGTCCGCAGAAGCGCTACGCCAAGATGAATAACGTTTTTTTCCTGCCGACCGTCTCCTGTCTGACCAACTGGCTGAATCGCAGCGGCTTCACCAATGTGCGCTGTATCGATGTGACCCCCACCACCAGTGCAGAACAGCGGAAAACAGAATGGATTCAGACCGAATCGCTCAACGATTTTCTCGACCCGGCCGATCCCAGTCGAACTGTTGAAGGCTATCCGGCGCCGCTGCGGGCGATTTTTGTCGCGCAAAAGAAGTAGCTCTCGCGGTTGACAGACAAATTGTATACACTGTTTCAAAGTGTGTCTTTGGAGCAGCCATGTCTGAAACCTGTCCAAACCATATCCCGTCTGTTTTTGTCCCCCGTCCGTGCCGGGTGATGGCGATCTGTGACCTGACCCCGCAGGAAAAGTTATTCCGTCTGCAGCTTGAGGACGGCTGTGAGCTGAATCATCAGCCGGGACAGTTTGTACAGGTGTCGATCCCGGGACTGACCGAAGCGCCGATTTCGGTGGCGAGTTCCCCTTCGCGCAGCGGCTCCTTTGAGCTTGGTGTCCGTAAGGCGGGACGCCTGACCGGTGCGCTGCATAAGCTGCAGCCCGGGGCCAAACTCGGCATCCGCGGTCCCTTTGGTCGACCATTTCAAGTTGATGCACTGCGCAGCAAGGACCTGGTCCTGCTGGCGGGGGGGTGCGGACTGGCTCCTCTGCGCTCCCTGATCCAATACTGTCAGGACCATTCCGAGCAGTTCGGCCGCATCGATATTCTCTACGGCGCCCGTTCGCCGC
>PKUC01000028.1 GCA_002868865.1 Desulfuromonas sp.
ATATCCACGTGCAGCTCATCGGCGACCTCGGATAATCCCTGCTCGACCACGTCCAACGCGATCCCTTCGGGCACCTGAATGTGGATATCCATCACGTACATTGCCGTCCCACTCTGCGGTGAGGCTTCGACCTCCGATTTCAGATCGACAACATTCAGCCCTTTATCCGCCAGAAACTGGCTGACCTTGTAGACGATGCCGGTCTGATCGAGGCCTTCGACATGCAGGACATGCTCCGTGTATCCCCCCATCTTCGGCTCCTGCCGCAACCCCACCGGGCGAACAAAGGCTGAGATGTTCTTTTCCCGCTCCAGTCGGCGACACTCCATCAGCAGTTGATCGTCGACATGCGGATCTTTGCAGGAAAACAGCAGAATCACGGTGAACTCATCAGTCAGCAGAGTCATGGTGGTTTCTTCGAGGTTGCAGCCGTTTTCAAACAGCAGCTTGGTCACATCGGCGGTAATTCCGGGGCGATCCTTGCCGAACGCAGTCATGATGAAGCGATAATCCATAACTCTCCTCCGAATACAGGGCTACTTTTTGCGGCGGAACAGATCGGTCTTCAGGCTGGATACCCGGTCGAGAAACAGCTTACCGTCGAGGTGATCCATTTCGTGCTGGATGGCGATCGCCTCAAACCCTTCGGAACGTAAAACCTGCAACTTCCCTTCGCGATTGAGGAACTGGACGACGATCCGCTCGGCGCGGGTGACATTGCCGGTATATTCAGGCACCGACATGCAACCTTCACGAACGATGGTCTCCCCTTCCCGCTCGATAATTTCGGGGTTCACCATGCAGATCAGGCCGTGGTTTTTCTGTTTTTTCCCCAGTTTGCTGTGGGACACATCGACGACAACCGCACGTCGCAGCGCACCGATCTGCGGCGCAGCCACCCCGACGGAGTGCCCGGCATCGACCATGGTATCGACCAGATCCTGCAGCAGGTCGTCGACCTCATCGTCGACAACGTCAACTTCGGTACAGACCTGTTTCAGCAGAGGATCGGGATAGAGCAGCACCTTTTTAACGGCCATCGGTTACAACTCCACGGCCATAATCGAGCGCACCGAGACATCGACGCCCAGATCTGCCTTCATCGAGTCCATCCACCCTTCGACATCGTCGACGCTGATCCCCTCGGGCAGCACGGCTTCGAGCATCATTACATAGACCGGCTGGGTCTCCTCACCGACCAGCTTGGTGTTGAGGTCGATAATATTCACCCGCCGTTGTCCCAGCTCACGGGCCACCTGATAGACGATCCCCGGCTTGTCGGCCCCATAGACCGAGATCATGCAGAGTTCGCCCTGCAGTTCGGGATGTTTTTCACCCCCGGGCCTCAAGGTTCGCAGAAACACCGACAGGTTCCCCTTTTCGAGCGGCGCAAACACATCACCGAAACTGTCGCGATCGGTGTATTCGGGGTGCGAGATGATCAGGATCATCGAAAACTGTCCCCCGAGAATCGAGCTGCTGGAATCGGCAATATTACAGCCCAACTTGAAAAGAATTTCGGTCACCTCAGAAACGATACCGGGGCGGTCCCGGCCGATAATCGTCAGGGCAAAGTGATTCATGAAACAGCTCCTTTCAGCTCAAACCGGTCCTTGCGCTCCGGCTGCAACGTTCAATCAAAAATCAGCCAGCGGCCTGGACTGGCTCTTCGTTTGTCTCCAGATAAACCGTTCGGCTGGGGAATGCGATCTCAAGTCCCATCCCTTCGAGAATATCCATAATCCTCAGGCAGACATCCTGCCGGGCGTCGAGATACTCCTGCCATACGGTGCTGCTGGTAAAACAGTACACCATAATATCGAGCGACGATGCTCCAAAATCGGTAAAATTGACCAGAAAAAATTCCTGATCGATGGCCGGATGTTCGCGCAGCATCGTCCGGATTGCGTCAACCGCCTGCCGCATTTGCGCGGGGGAGGTCGCATAGGTGATGCCGATGTTCATCTTGATGCGCCGCTTCGGCATGCGGCTGTAGTTGTTGATCGGCATGTTCATCAACACGCTGTTGGGAATGGTGATCTGTGTCTTGGCGAAGGTGCGGATCTTGGTCGACCGAAAGCCGACCTCCTCGATAGTCCCCTCGATCTCACCGGTCTGAACCCAGTCTCCGATTCCGAACGGTCGATCGAGGAGGATCATGATCGAACCGAAGATATTGGAGAGCGCGTCCTTGGCCGCCAGAGCGATCGCCAACCCGCCGATGCCAAGGGACGCCAGCAGGCCGGAGATGGAGTACCCCAGATTCTGAACCACCATGATAATCGCCATGACGACGATAAAGATCCGCAGCGATTTGCGGATAAAGGGCAAAAGATGGTCATCGAGATCGGTTTCGGTACGGCTGGCCCAGCGCACCAGCAGCCCGTCCAGAACGTCAACCAGATTGTACAGTGCCCAGGCGATGTCAAAAGCGAGCAGAAACTTGATCACCGCCGTCATCAGGGATTGCAGATCGACAGGCTCCGGGGGCAAACGCAGCAGGGTAAACGCCAGCCACAGGCCTGCGATCACCGCAAGAAACTCCGCCGGTTTGCGCAGCGCCTGAAAGGCCCGATCGTCAAAATCACTCTGGGTCCGGTTGGCGATCGGTTGCAGAACGCGGATAAAAAACTGGCCGATCAGTTTTTTTGCCAGAAAGGCACAGAACAGAGCCGCAAAGGCCGCTGCGAAACGTCCCATGCTGATGCCGAAAAAGGTTTGATCCATCTGCACAAGCAGTTGGTGAAGGTTGTCCATAGTGTAGGCTCCTCGAATTGACAGGTCGTAAATCCGGTCAATTATCTGGTAATTCTGCGCCAATGGCAAGCCGCCGCAACAGCCTTAACGACAGGCTCACTGTTGAGGCCGCGCCCACATCCCCCGCCGCTGTTTCTGCGCCCGGGCTTCGGCCTGAAGAAATTGCGGTTTCAGGCCGAAGTCGAACCGCCGGTAGACGCTCGCCAGGCCCCGTTCGAGCAGCTGCTGATTGAGTAGGGTACCGTCCGCAAGAAACAGATACGCCAGCGTCCGCCCGTAGCGATCATGACGTTCCCGATCGAAGGTGAGGGTCACCTGCCGTCCCTTGACGTGCCGGATCATAAAATCGAGCGCCTTGCGTGACGTTTCGCGTAGCTGTCGGGGTGGGATCTGATGCTGTTGCTGATAATAGCGGTCGCGCTTGGAAGCCTCTCGTTCCGGCGCATCGATGCCGATCAACCGCACCTTTCCGACTCCGGCAACCTTGACGGTATCGCCATCGTACACCCACTGAACCTCGCCGGTCAGGGGCGCCGCGCAGAGAGTCCCGGCCCAGAAGAGAAGAAGGACAAGCCACGGGATCAGTCTGACTTTTTTGAGGATTAACGACCCCATAGCTCGCGGGTGAAGATCCCGGTCACCAGTTTCCACATCAGGAAACCGGCCATCACATAAAGGGAGGTCAGTACAGCGAACAGGCTCGCCGGCGAGTAATGCACTGGAGCGGGGCATGAGGCGGCTCTCCTGAGGGATGATAACCGGTGCTGAGATGAAGGAAGATACCCGCGAGAGCGTACACCGTACCCTGCCCCCCTGAGGGATCAACTACGGAAGCGTCTCGTTCAAACTGCCACTGCGGTACCCTTCAAGATCGAGGGCAATGTAACTAAATCCAGCCGCTTTACAGGTGGCAACCAGTTCACTGCGAAGCGATTCATCGAACAACCGGTCAATCTCTTCGGCAGCCACCTCGATACGGGCGATCTCGTTATGATAACGAACCCGGTAACTGCGAAAATCGCGCTGTCGGAGAAACTCTTCACAGCGTTCGACCTGATGCAACCGCTCACGGGTAATTTCCGTACCATACGGAAACCGCGAAGCGAGGCAGGCAAATGGAGGCTTGTCCCAGGTCGGAAGGCCAAGCTCATAACTGAGTTTACGCACCTCGGCTTTACTGAAACCAGCCTCCAGCAGGGGCGAACTGATCTCAAGCTCGGCGAGGGCCTCACGGCCGGGGCGATAATCGTCACAGTCGTCGAGGTTCGAACCGTCGAGCAGGAGGGGAAAGCCCTCCCCGGCCGCTCGCTTGAGAAGACGAGAAAACAGCTGATGCTTGCAATGATAACAACGGCGGGGAGAGTTTTGTACAAAGGCAGGCAGGTCGAGCTCATCGCTGCTTACTGTGAGCTGCCTCACGCCCAGAGTTCGACAGAAGTGTCGGCTTTCTTCCTGTTCAAACGCCGGGAACGACGGGGAGACCGCTGTCAGCGCCAACACGTTGTCGTGCCCCAGTACATCACAGGACACACGTAGCAACAAACTCGAATCAACACCGCCGGAAAACGCAACGGCAACCCGTACCGGCTCCTGCAGGCGCTGCTGCAGGAGCCGGTACTTTTCGGACAGACTGACTGTGCCTGCCGGCTCAGTCATAGATCCCTGTAGACAGATACCGTTCGCCGGTATCGCACAGAACGGTCACCACCGTTTTTCCTGCGCCCAGCTGGGCCGCGACCTTGCGCGCGGCAAACACGTTGGCACCGGCAGAGATCCCGACAAAGATTCCATTCTCGTGGGCGAGCTGCCGGGCCATGGCGATGGCGTCATCGTTCTGAACCCTGATCACCTCGTCATAGATGGTCGTGTCGAGCGTGTCGGGAACAAACCCGGCACCGATCCCCTGAATCTTGTGCGGCCCGGCGTCTCCACCGGAGAGGACCGGGGAATCTGACGGCTCGACAGCAAAGATTTTCACCCCGGGAAACCGCTGGCGTAGCACGCGCCCAACCCCGGTAATCGTGCCGCCGGTCCCGACCCCGGCCACAAACGCGTCGATCTGACCCTCGACCGCATCGGCGATTTCAGGTCCCGTGGTCTTTTCATGAATCTGTGGATTCGCCTGATTTTTGAACTGCTGGGGCAAAAAGGCCTGACGCTCCGCAGCGATCGCCTCAGCTCGCTCGATGGCTCCCCGCATCCCCAAACTGCCAGGGGTGAGAATCAATTCGGCGCCGTAGGCCGAAAACAACCGACGTCGTTCGAGGCTCATGGTGTCGGGCATGGTCAAGATCAATCGGTATCCCTTGACCGCCGACACCAGCGCCAACCCAATACCGGTGTTGCCGCTGGTCGGTTCTACAATCGTCATTCCGGCAGACAGACGTCCCGAACGTTCTGCATCCTCGATCATCGCCAGCGCGATACGATCTTTGACGCTGCCTCCGGGGTTGGCGCTCTCCAGCTTTCCCCAGACGGCTGCAACATCTTCAGCAGCAGGGTTTTCGATCCGAACCAGCGGCGTGTTTCCGATCTGATCCAACAGACTGTCTTTTACATCGTGCGGCATCAACTTCCTCCACCTTCCGTTCCAGGGCGCGATAAGCGTCGCGGCACCGGCTCTATCTTGAACAATCGCTTGGGTTCACTAAATGAAGTACATAAAGCGGTGATCCAGTTCCTTCTCCATCCCCATCTCTTTAGCCCTGTCGCACAAGGTCTTAAGCGTAATAGACCTGAAGTACTCACCAAGCAGTCGGCTGGCTTCTGCCCACAGAGGCTGGGTGATACAATGACTGCCAAATTCACAGGATTCTGACGGTTCATCTGAATTTTTTCGCAGCCCCTTGACGCAATTCACCAGCATCAATTCACCCTCGGCGGCCAGCACAATATCCTCGACCGTAATCTCATCGGCTGGCTTTGCCAACGTGTAGCCCCCCTGGGGTCCTCGGCGGCTCTTCAGCAAACCCGCCTTCTTAAGATCCTGAAAAATCTGCTCCAGATAGCGGGGTGAAATCTCCTGACGACGAGAGATATCTTTGATCTGCGCAGGAAGAGTTCCCGCATGGTAGGCCATATCGAACATGGCCCGAACTCCGTAGCGACTTTTGGTTGAAAGTTTCATCGGCTTTCCTCCGTGAGAAATGTATGGTTACGACTATAGATATATCCGACCTTTAATGTCAAGAATATTTCTACACACTTTATCGCTAAATAGACAACCGAAATTCCCTATCCGAAAAATTTATCGTTATTTAGGTTGAAGATCCGTGCAAGAAGACGCCCCGAGAACGGACACTTTGACGTTATCGCTCGTGAGCTTCTACCCGTCAATCACCGGCACCTTCTGCAGCCTTTTATAGTAGAAGTTCTGCCCGTAGAGGACGGCCGCCGGATTATGGCCGGTCACTCGGTCCTTGACGACGAGCGTTGACACCGGAGCCTCCGAGTATTTAGCAAATAACATGTCATGCCCGACACAGAGTCCGACGATCAGATTCATGTCGGTGTCCAGCTGCGCCAGCAAACGCGCTTGTGCGATCGGATTGCAGGCTGGCTCAAAGGTTCCGGGCCGCACCTTTTCATCCTCGGTCAACCCCAGCTCCAACTTGTCGATACTGCCCGCTTTGCAGCATACCGAATGCGGTTCCAGACCTTGCGCTTTGAGGATATCGGTCAACTGGCGGGTTTCGTCGAGCAGGCCGATACAGGTGGCGATGCCGATCTTTTTGTAACCCATCAGCCTCGCCAGTGCGATAGTGTCCTCCACCCGCGTCCACCGGGCATTGACGGCATCACTCCCGGGGACAGGCTGATAACAGAGACCCTCGACCTGTGCCGCAACCTGTGCTAAGCGGGCATCCTCGTCGTCTCCGGTGTAGCGTCGAAACGATTCTTCGATGATATCCGGCTCGTTCCGACTGGGACAGTAACCCGGCTCCGCGACCTTCTGCTCCGGAGCGCTCCAACAGCTGGTGGTGCCGCGGCTTTTAAACTGCGCACTGCACAGGGCGCAGGACAACTCAGATCGATTCTCTTCACTCATCTCAACCTCCATCGCACAGGACAATCCACTGAGGAGATATCCATCATGTCCTGACCGGAAGCGGCCCGAACAGCCGATCCGTCAGTTTGACGTACCAGGCCGCAGACTTGACCTGAATAATGTAGGCGAGCGCAATCACCAGCGCCGCGTCCGATCCGGCCGGACCAAAACCATTGATCGCTACGGCCAGGGCGATCGATAAATTCCGCATCACCGTCCCGTACACCAGAGCAATAGCATCCCCACGAGGCAACAGCAAGCGTCCGACCAGGGTACTGACGACATAATTCAGAAGGTAGAGAAGGGCCAGCGGCAGAAGAATGTTCAGCAGCTGTTCCGGAGCGGCGGCAATCGATCGCGCCTTCAGCGCCAGGGCAATAAAAACGATACCCAGAACACCGATGGTGGAAAACGCGGGAAAGCGTGGGGCCCAGTGCTGTTGAAAAGCCTTCTCTCCGCTTCGTTTTATCAGTGCCTGCTGAGTCACAAAACCGGCCGCCATCGGCAGAAAGACGATCAGGCCGATCTGCCTGAACACCGCCGCCAAATCGATATCGACCTGGGCACCGATCAAGAACTGGACATAAACGGGAGTCGCCAGCGACCCGAGGATCAGCCCGACAACGGTCATTTTGACCGCAGCAGCCAGATTGCCACCAGCAAACCCAGTCCACGAAATCGTCATCCCGCTGGTGGGCACCAGCGCTGCCAGCAACAGCCCCAGCGCCAGAAAGGGGCTGTGCGGAAAGAACAGGCGGCCGAGCCCGAACGCGACAAAGGGAATCAGCATAAAATTGATCGCCTGAGCGATCAGCTGTGCCCTGCCGTCACCTCCTTCGAGCACCTTGCGGATTTTAAGGGTCACCATCATCGGGTAGACCATCAAAAAGGTGAACGGGACAATCAGATCTTTTAAAAACACAGCCTCGAACCAGAGGCCAAAACAGAAACCGGCCACCATCATCACCGGAATCGCCAGCACAAGATGCCGATTCAGACCAGCCAGCAGAGACCACACCCGTGCCTGCATCAGCACGCCTCGTCGATGACGGTCTTTAGCGCATCAAAACTCTGCACCAGAGACTCTGGAAACTCGTCGTCATCCAGCAAGCCGGAGACGAAATCCGTGCCATATGTCAACAGTCGGATCATCGTCTTTCCTTCCTTGCTGAAGATCATTATAAACTTAGGCATCAGCGGCGCCCGGTCAGGATTTTTGCTCAGACTTTTCGATGCTTTTTCCGGCTTGCACAACTGAATCATGTGCAGGTCAAAATCGTCCGGAACCGGGTGGCCGTGCTCAACAAACATCTGTCTCATATCCATACGCTCGGCATTATGAATCAAAAAACCACGCGACTCCGCCAGCCGGGAGACATCCTGCAGATAGCTCTTGAGCGACTTCGCGCTCTGAGCCTGATAGATTTCACTCTGTGTCATGATCTGGACTCCGCAACAACATTCAAGTTTACGAATATATGAAAATATCACTTTATTTTCTTGAGTGCAAGGCCGTAAATTAAGGAAAAAGTACCGGGCACGGAACAAGCACCGCACTCAGGCCGAATTTAGCAAACTTCGATGAAACAAGAGACAATGGAGAGGGGGACGGTTTTGACCTGCGAAAAGACCTAAAATCAACCCCTTAAAACCTTATCCACAGTCTCTGTTGATAACCTTGATAAAAACCGGGATCAAAAAACAAAACCATCCCAAAAACAATAGCTTTAGCTTTTTGCCTATTTTTTAAACAGATTATTAAGTTCTTTATTTCCAACTACTTACACTTCAAAGCGGTCACAAAACACCCCACTTCCTGAAAAACAATGGCATCGACAGCACCCTTCTGCGATATTGGGTCAAAAGCCCCTTTTCTTGTTGACAACTTCGGTTACCATCTCATCAAAAGGGCAAAATAGAGGAGGCCCGAATCGACCTGAGAAATCTTGCTCAACATGGCGACATTTGCCCCACATTGTCCGCGAAATGACAACATCACTTCGCAATTTAAATGAAGTACAAAAAATAACGGAAAGAATACCTATGATTAAAATCGGTTGTATCAACACACTGAAGGTCACATTGATCAACGAAGAAGGCGCTCTTCTCGGCAACGGTGAACCACAGATCCACCTGCCTGGCAAGGAATGTCATCCGGGAATGCGCCCCGGCGACCAGCTCGATGTTTTTGTCTATCAGCATAGCAGTGGGGACCTGCGCGCAACTCAGCACACCCCGCGAGCACTGGTCGGAGAATTTGCCCTACTGCCCGTCAAACAGATCGGCAAACACGGGGCTTTTTTAGACTGGGGCATCCAGAAAGATCTGCTGGTGCCATACGCTGAGCAGAATGAAAAGATGCAAGAAGGCCGCAGTTATCTGGTCAAAGTCTGCCTCGACAGCACGAACCGGATTGTCGGCACAGCTAAAATCGAGCGTTGCTTGCAGACCGACAACATCTCCGTCAAGGTCGGAGAACAGGTCGATCTGATTTTGTGGAAATTTACCGACCTCGGTGCCAAAGTCATTGTCAACAGCAGTTTTGAAGCTCTTCTCTATAAAGACCAGGCAGGCAGCGCCCTCAAGCGAGGCGATCGCATGACCGGCTATGTTTCGCGCATCCGCGACGATGGAAAGATCGATGTCACCCTGAGGAAGCCCGGTATTGCCGGCATCGATGCAGCCAAGCAGAAAATTTTGTCTGCACTCGACGCAAACGGACACCTTTCCCTGAACGATAACAGCTCCCCGGCCGAGATCCAACAGACCCTGGGACTGAGCAAAAAGGTCTTTAAAAAAGCGGTGGGAGGGTTGCTTAAGGAAGAAAAAATTCTATTAAAACAAGATGGGATCGAAAAGGCGCAAACAAATTGACCGAAATTGGTCTTACCACTTGACTTTCAGCCGGCCAGTTATGTATATGATGCTTCTAGAGCCCTATTTCTGGTGCAGTCACACAAGGGCACATGACCGCTTTAGCCCCTAAAAGAGGACGCATATGAATATTCATGAGTATCAGGCCAAAGCCATCTTACGGAATTTCGGCGTACCGGTACCGGACGGCCACGTCGTCTACAACAGCAATCAGGCCCGCGATTGGGCGAGACGGCTCGGCGAAGGCCCCTGGGCGGTTAAGGCACAGATTCACGCCGGTGGGCGCGGCAAAGGCGGCGGCATCAAAATCGCTAGAACCGCCGACGAAGTCAAAAAATTTACCAGAGAGATGTTCGGCATGCGCCTGGTCACGCACCAGACCGGGCCGGAGGGAAAAATCGTCAAACGGGTCCTGATCGAAAAGGGCAGCAATATCGTTGACGAATTTTACCTGTCATTCCTCGTCGACAGGACAACTGATCGGGTTACCCTGATGGCCTCTGCCGAGGGCGGGGTCAACATCGAAGAAGTCGCCGCCACCACTCCGGAGAAGATCTTTTTTGAGACGGTCGATCCGATTGCCGGGCTCAGTGCCTACCAGGCGCGTAAAATTGCTTTCAAGCTCGGCTTCGCCATGCCGCAGGTCAAGCAGGCCGTACCTCTGCTGCAGAAACTGTACAAAACCTTCATCGATTGCGACTGTTCACTGCTGGAAATCAATCCCCTCGTGCTGACCGACAAAGGCGACCTGCTCTGCCTCGATGCCAAGCTCAACCTTGAAGACAACGCCCTGTTCCGCCACCTGCAGATCCGAGACCTGCGCGACTACGACGAAGAGGACCCGATGGAGATCGAAGCCTCGCAATACGACCTGTCTTACATCGCCCTCGATGGTAACATCGGCTGCATGGTCAACGGCGCCGGACTGGCGATGGCGACCATGGACATCATCAAACTGTACGGTGGAGACCCCGCCAACTTCCTCGATGTCGGCGGCGGAGCCACCATTGAGCGGGTCACAGAAGCGTTCAAGATCATCCTTTCAGACGACAAGGTCGAGGGCATTCTGGTCAATATCTTTGGCGGCATCATGAAGTGTGATGTCATCGCCACCGGGATTATCGAAGCCGCCCAACAGATCGGCGTTTCGGTACCACTGGTCGTCAGACTGGAAGGGACCAATGTCGCGCTCGGCAAGAAACTTTTGGCAGAATCAGGCCTGAATCTCGTCAGCGCCGACAGTATGGCCGATGCCGCTGAAAAAATTGTCAAAGCAGTCAAAGGGCAGGGAGACGCATCATGAGTATCCTCATCGATAAAAACACCAAGGTCATTACCCAGGGGATCACCGGTGCGACAGGACTGTTTCACGCGCAGGGGGCGAGGGACTACGGCACCCAGATGGTCGGCGGGGTCACGCCCGGCAAGGGTGGCACGACAATCGACGGATTCCCTGTGTTTGACACCGTCGAACAGGCGGTCCAGTCAACCGGCGCAACAGCGTCGGTCATCTATGTGCCGCCCATCGGCAGCGCCGATGCCATTATGGAGGCGGCAGATGCAGGCATCGAGCTGATTATCTGCATCACCGAGGGCGTGCCGGTCCTCGACATGGTCAAGGTCAACAAGTTTCTCGAAGGCAAAAGCAGCCGCCTGATCGGCCCCAACTGTCCCGGAGTCATCACCCCGGATCAGTGCAAAATCGGCATCATGCCCGGCTACATTCACCAACCCGGACCGGTCGGCGTGGTCTCACGCTCCGGAACACTCACCTATGAAGCCGTCTGGCAGCTCAGCAGCCGCAACATCGGCCAGAGCACCTGCGTCGGTATCGGCGGCGACCCGGTCAACGGCACCAGCCATCTCGATGTACTGAAGATGTTTGAAAACGACCCCGATACCGAAGCGGTCATCATGATCGGTGAAATCGGCGGCGACGCCGAAGAGCAGGCCGCAGATTACGTCCGCGATCACATGAGCAAACCGGTCGCCGCCTTCATCGCTGGAGCAACCGCCCCGGCCGGCAAGAGAATGGGACATGCCGGCGCGATCATCTCAGGCGGCAAAGGTGACGCCGTCAGCAAAAAAAGCCATCTGGCCGCATGCGGTATCGCCATCGCCGACTCACCCGCCGCAATGGCCGAAGCGCTGCTGACCGTCTGGACACCCTGATCGGCAGTAAAAAAGACGCAAACAACGACAAAGGCCCGAAGTCATGAGACTTCGGGCCTTTGTCTGTTAAACAGCGATCAGGCTACTTTTTAAGCCAGTGCACAATTTTAGACGTTATCGACATGGCCGGAGTGTTTTCCGCCTCAACGATAACCCCTGTCGCCACCTGAATCTTCTTATCCAACTGGGTATCGTCACCCGATGGAGGAGGGATAATGATCGCCTCGCCTGTTGGTGGCGCACCAGGGCCTAAGCGAATTCCCTTGTTAATCGTAATATTTCCGGTTGTCACATCGTTGGTGGTTTCACTGTTGCGGACTGCAATCTTGGCCGGTGCCTCTCCAGTGGTATAGCCCACCGCGTAAAGATAAGAATCACCACCATAAGAGCAGAGATCTGAGCTGGGTTTGTAGGTCAGGAAGTCAACCAAACCGCCAACCGCCAACGGCCGCGAGATAACCCGTTCTCCATTACTGAGAGTGAGGTACCAGCCCTTATCGGGCGCGACCTGCGCAGCCGAGGTTAAGGTCGCCCTGGTGACAACAGTCTTGTCGGTGAACTTTCCGGAAACAGTCGGATCATAGGTACAGACCTGCTCGGTCTCTTCAACGGTACCGGTTGTTGTGACACTGGTCTTATCCACCATTCCGGTCGTTGTCGTTTCAAACGGATATGTAAAGGTGCTCTTGTCTTTCATGCCGATAAAAATCTGATCGTCAGTCGCTTCCTCATCTACATCACTGTAATATTTACCCGATCCTGCATAAACCCAGGTGGTTCCCGATTCATCCCGGGTGGCGTCGGGGGAGGCGGCAAAGGGGAAATTCCCATCAAACAGGGTCGTCACGGTGTAGCTAGACCCTGCCGACAAAGCTTCTCCCGGTATGGCTACCGACATCAGCTTGCCCTTCCAGGTTCCGCTATCCAGATACGATGTCCCGAAATAAACCTTTTCAGTTTGGTAATCCTTGTCCTTATCGATGGCAAGTACGTCGCCGACGATGGCGTTGTGACCGAGACCGAGCTTTTTAACCAGTGCACCGGTTTCTAGATTGAGGATATACAGATAACCGGTCGAAGATCTGTTGATATCGGTAGCACTCTTCGGCATCGTCGTCGATCCCGACCCAAAAGCCACATACCAGTTTCCGTTCTTGGTGCCAAGTCCAGTTCTCAGAACTGACGCAAACCCGGTCGCGTAGCCCATATCAGCATCGGAGAACTCCCACAACGGGACAGGATTTTCCGCATCAGTCACATCTATCGCGTAATAAGCCGAATTGCCCACGCTTGCCAAAGCCGGAGTCGGTGCACCGCCATCGCACCCCCCTCCGAACCTCATTCCGCCGATCAATATCGTACGCCAACTGTCAGCATTCTTCGGATCCGTCGGATCATCATAGGCCGTATCCCCATCATCACCAAAGCTGGCATCAACCAAACGGACCGACAAATCGTTATAGTAGATATGGCAATAACCAGGTTCGGCCAGATATTTCAGATAGGGGAAGGCATTATACGGGATGTAGCCCCAGACCTCTTCACCGATCTGATCGTTATCTGAATCTGCATCGCCAAAGAAGTTTTTGAACAGGCCCAGCACGCCCTCGGCCAAACCCTCATCTTTAAGATAGCCGACCCGAAAGGCATGCAGCATACCGTCGTTGGCCCCGACAAAAGAGATCGACGACCGCTCCTTATAAGCGCTTCCGGAAAAATAGTTGTAATACGATGTATCGCCATAATCGAGATGGTAGGTATTGCTCGGCGTATTCGCCAACACCTTCGGGGTCGAACTGATAACATCCCCCAACTTCCAGACGTTGCCATAGGTATCACCGACGTTTGTTCCACTGTCATTGCGAACAATCAATCGCCTGTCGCGGTACGTGGCGTTCGCGTTTTCAGCGCAAGCGGTATCACCGGACACCCCCGTTTCGAGACATTCCCCACGCACATAGCGAACGATATTCTCCGCCGTATAGGTAGCATCGGCGTTCAGTGCTGCTCCCAGCGCGGCCGGCAGGCTGGTATCGAATTCAGCTTCCGACTCTGAAAAGGTTTGTAATGTTGTCGTTCCTTTTAAAACCTTGCGCGCAGTAAAGATTTCCCGTTCACTGGGATCACGCAGAGCCAGAGCATGGCCACCTTCCCAAGTGTAGCTAACTTCGTCGAAATCCTTTATCGTCGGGTTTGCACAATTTGCCAACTGGGTTTCATCGAATAAAGCCGCATGGGTTTCGTTCGTGTCCTCATCAAAAAACAGCTTAAGGGCTAAATCATCGGCCTTTTTAAGTTGAAAAGGACTAGCGGTGTCTTCACGCAGGTCATCGTCAGGATCGATCCACAGGTTCTGGACGTATCCAGTCCAGCGCACCTCGCGATCGCCGTCCTGACGAATCGGCAAAAAATACGCCTGCATCATCGATCCAGTTCCACGCGACGAGGTGGTCAATACCGAAACCGCCGTTCCCGACGCCGCCTGAGCAAGGATATCTTCCAAGGCCTGAGTCAGCTGTTCTTCAAGGGCGCTGCCACTGGATGCATCGTAAAATTGTCCGCCCCCGGCAGTCGCTGCCGCCTGCAGTTTGGCATCAATCCCGGCATCAGCCTCACCTAGCGTTTTAACGATATAAGTATAAACGTTCTGGGTTCCTGAGCTCCCATCACGCAAATCGGTGTTAAATCCGTAACAGGCATTCTGGATAAAAGGATCTGAATCTGTACATTCCCCCCCCGATGAAAAAGCGGTTCCCGTAAGATCCGCTCCAGAGGACAGGATCAGAACAAAATTTTTCCGGCAGGGAACATTGTCAATCGGGTCACTGTTGGTACATCCCGAGTATCCGGTTCCGCTAAAATCGAAATAGTTGATCGCCCCGTAGAGGCCTGAGGCCAATGGGGACGTACTAGCCGCCGTCGCATTCTGGATACTCGTGAAAAACGACGCCGAATTGCTCACCGGAATACAGGAATCGGTCTGAACAATCGTCCCGGCCCCCTGATCCTTAAACTTGGTCATCCCCCAACGGGCCTTAACACGAGTCGTGTCCCAAAACTTATGAAACACCCCATGCTTGCCATCCCACTCGCCGTTGCCGTTCAGATCCGTATATGATTCCCCAAGATCCCAAGCACCATTGCCATTGAGATCGGTCAA
>PKUC01000050.1 GCA_002868865.1 Desulfuromonas sp.
CGACCCGACCTTTTTGCATCATAAAGAGCTGCATCAGCGCGGCTGATCAGACTATCCACACTCTCATTGTCCGCCGCATGAAACTCGGCAACCCCAATACTGACAGTCAGAGGGATCTCCATCACGTCAATGCAGAGCGGCTCCTGAGAAGACTCACGGCGATATTTCTCGGCAACTTTCTGGGCGGTTTCCAGATCGGTTCCGGGGAGGATGACAAGAAATTCCTCGCCACCGTAGCGTCCGATAATATCGTACTGCCGTGAACAACGAGTTAGAATTTCAGAGAAAGCGACCAGCACCCGGTCACCGGCCACATGCCCGAAGCGATCATTGATATTCTTGAAATAATCGACGTCCATCATCAGGCAGGACAGCGGCGTCCCAAGCCGTTCGGACTGCGACAGCTCCTCGCGCAGACGATCGATCACCACTTTGCGATTAAAGAGACCGGTCAGACTGTCGATGGATGCCAGACGAGCGAGTTCTTCCTGTGCATCGGTTAAGCGGCGCATGAACTTTGAAGACAACAGATAGAGTGCCGCAAACAGCGATAGAAGGACGGTACTGCCGGCACCGATAGAAAAGAGTCGGCTTTCATGAAGCTTTTGATTGATCTCGGTCATCGGGATACTGATACTGATGCCGCCGCGGATATCACCCTCTTCATAGTTCTGAAAACCATGACACTTGTTGCACTTTTCTTCAAAATAGAGGGGTGCCATATAGCGATACGTCGGACCAAATTCGCCATTTTCAATTGTCACCGCTTCCGTCTGGCCACGCTCAAATGCTTGCAAAGCCCGTACTTCAAAGGGATCAGGTTTGCTGTTCTTAGGATTGACCGGTTTGAGGCTGGCGACATGAAAACGGAAGGTTCCTGATTCTTCGGCCAGTTCGGAGATTTCGCGCACCACCAGCCCCGGGTTCCGCATGGTATACATCTGCCCGCTCTCGTCTGTGATATTGACCTTCATACCCGGCAGACTGGAAAGGAACGGATTCGGATCGACCCCCGGTCGAACCTTGACAAAAACACCACCATGTTCGCTGATCCAGCGACGGGTCATGATCAGTTCACTGTGAAGTGCACGCCCCTGCTGCAGAAGGACACTCTCAGTAAGCTGCTCGGTCCGGGTGTGATAGCTGACAAAGATGGCAACAATTACCACCGTAACCAGCAGAACCGAATAGATGAAAAAACGCCTGACAAAGGCTAGATCAGAATTTTTCATAAAACCAACAAAGTCACATAGTGAGGAGCAAATAATACAGAATTAAATCTGCCATTTTCACACTTGTACAACATAACTGAAGGCCACAAAACATTCAAGCATTCTAATACTCAATGTCGACAATCCCGACAAAGGGCCCCTTCAAAAGCCTACCCTCCCTCCAACAGCGGCAGAAATGCGACCCGGTCACCGTCTTTAACAACAACAGATCGTCCAGCATGAACACCGTTCAGCAGAATGATGTCGAGCAGAACAGGAGGCAGTTGCAGGTGCGCGGCGAGATCTTCAAGCGTGGTCCCCTCGGGGACCTCCTCGACGGTTTCTTTGAAGCGCCCCCGACGGAACACACCATGTAGAGCAATCGTAACCTGCATGAATCACCACCTCTTCAGACTTGATCTGCGGCAGACTGTAACAACAAAACAATAACAGATTGACAATCTGCCGCCGCGGGTCAAAAATCGACATTTTTGTGAGCAAAAACACGACACCAGGAACGGAACGCATGGATACGACCTCACCCTACCGATTGGCAATCAACGGCTATGGGCGCATCGGCCAAAGTTTGCTGCGCGCCCTGTATGCTGACCAGCGCTACCGCAACCTGAAGGTGGTGGCCATCAACGAACTGGCAGACCTCGACACCTTAACCTACCTGACCCGTTACGATACCACCCACGGACGTTTTCCGGTCAGTGTTGAAAACGACGGCGAAACCCTGCTGTTAAACGGTGATGCAATCCGCGTCTGCAACGAACCCGATGCCCAAAAGCTGCCCTGGGGCGATCTGAGGGTCGACTTAGTGATGGAATGTACCGGTAGCTACACCGACCGCACCACCGCCGAGCGCCACCTCGCCGCTGGTGCCGAGCGCCTGCTGTTCTCTCAACCTGCCAATGACACCATCGACGCGACCGTCGTCTTTGGCTTTAACAACGAAAATCTCAGCAGCGCGCAGCGAATCGTTTCGTCGGCCTCCTGCACAACGAATTGCGTCATCCCCGTTCTCGACCTGCTCGACAGAACTTACGGCATCCACAGCGGGGTCACCACGACCATCCATTCCGCGATGAACGACCAACCGGTGATCGACAGTTCTCACGGCACCGACCTGCGCCTCACCAGAAGCGCCATGCAATCGATGGTTCCCGTCGAAACTGGGCTCAACCAGGGGATCGCAAAAATGATGCCCCAGCTCAAAGGTCGCTTTGAATGTCTCCACCTGCGGGTCCCGACCCTGAACGTGTCGCTGATGGACCTCTCCATCAATCTCCGCTCACAAACCTCGGCAACGGACATCAATCGTCTGTTCCAGAGCGCCGCCGAAGGCAAACTTCGGGGGTTGATCGGCTACACCGAAGAACCACACGCGTCGATCGACTTCAACACCGATCCGCGCTCCGCCATTGTTGACGGCACCCAAACCAGGGTCTGCCAGGACTCTCTGCTGAAGCTGATGGTCTGGTTCGACAACGAGTGGGGCTACGCCAATCGCATGCTCGATGTCGCCCAGCACTGGCTCTCACTCGGCAATAACGGCGGCGATCAGCCGTAAGCCGCCATGTCGCGATGCAACTCTAGCCGTAGGCGGCGCGCCACGGGACCAACACGGCCGTCCTTGATGACGAAGTCATCCACCTGAACAACCGGCATCACCTCGAGCGATGTCGAGGAGAGAAACACCTCATCCGAATACTTCAGGTCCTGGAGACGGTATTCACCTTCAACCACCTTAAGTTTCAACTTTTTTTCACACAGTCCCATCACCGCAGCGCGGGTCACGCCCTCGAGCAGCCCGGTTGCCGGAGAGGGGGTTAGAACCCAGCCATCGCGACACCAGAAGATATTTGAAGCCGATCCTTCGCAGAGATGCCCCCTGCTGTTCAGCATGATCACTTCAGCAACGCCGGCAGCCTGCGCTTCGAGTTTACCGAGCAGACTGTTAAGATTGCTGATCGACTTGATCTGCGGGTTGATCGCCTCGGGCGCATTACGCCGCGTTTGCGCGATCCGTACGAGCATCCCGTCGCGATAAAGCCCATCGTCAAACCCCTTAAACTCACGGGCAATAATCAGACTGGTCAGATCACCATTCATCGCCCGCTGAAAACCGACCTGGCCCTGCCCACGTGTGAACATAATCCGATAATAGGCGTTTTCAAGCCGATTCACCTCTCGCAACTCCCCCAAAATCGACCTGAGCTGCGGTTCGGTAACGCGCAACGGATAACGCAGTGCACGAGCGGACTGAATCAGGCGGGCATAGTGCGCTGAAAATCGATACAGATGTGAGCCATGCGAGCGACAGCTTTCATAAATTCCGTCGCCGTAGAGAAATCCCTGATCAAACACCGACACCATCGCCGACTGATCATCAACAAAATCACCATTTAGGTAGACAACCATAAGCCCTTCCCTGGAGAGACACCGTTCAAAAAACCGCAACTGCAGCACCGTAAAAACTTACGTGCAAAACATAAAGACTATGCTAAAGTCTTGAGGGTCTTAGGTGACATTTTACCATTTTCCTCACTCGACAGCACCCGCATTCAAGGAGGTACAGGTGGACGCACTTTCTTCTGATAAAATCATGGATCTCATTCAAGCATACGGTTTACCGCTGGTATGGGCACTGATGATATTCATCATCGGCCGCATGATTGCAAAACTGATCACGGAAGGTGCCGGTAAGATGATGGGCAGAAGCCAGATCGATGAGACCCTGATCCGCTTCTGTAAAAGTATGATCTACATTGCCTTGATGGTGTTTGTCATTATGGCCGCGCTTGGCAAGCTCGGGATCGAAACCACCTCATTTGCGGCGATTATCGCAGCAGCAGGTCTCGCCATCGGGCTCTCCCTGCAGGGCACCCTCGGCAACTTTGCGGCCGGTGTCATGCTGATCATGTTTCGCCCGTTCAAGGTCGGTGATTTTATCGACGCGGGAGGAATCAGCGGCACCGTTGAGGAGGTACAGATTTTCAGCACAAAAATTAAGTCGGGCGACAATAAAGAGATCACTGTCCCCAACGGCCAGATCATCGGCGGAGCGATCACCAACTACTCGGCGAAGGAGACCAGACGCGTCGATATGGTTATCGGCGTCGGATACAACGATGACCTTAAAAAGGTTCGCAACGTCCTCGAAGATATCCTCAAAAATGACTCTAGAATTCTGGACGACCCAGAACCGACCATCGGCCTTCTCGAACTAGGAGAGAGCAGCGTCAACTTTGTCGTACGTCCTTGGGTGAAAAGCCCCGACTACTGGGCAGTTCTGTTCGATGTGCAGGAAGCAATCAAATTACGCTTTGATGCCGAAGGGATCTCTATCCCCTTCCCACAGCGCGACCTGCATATCGTCAGCGGCAGTGCCGCATAAAGAAGAGACGCCTAGTGCACTCCACTCGACAGATCACACAAAGAGCGGCAGTCCTTCTGTGGCTGCTGCTCTTGCTGTCTCCTTTTACTCCTGCCCACAGCGCACAACAGGACCTTATCATAAACATCGACGGCCTGCGAACGGAGCAGTCCGGTCACCTGATTGTCACCCTGTTTAATAAAAAGGGAAGCTGGCCTAAACATGACTCAGCTTCCCTGAAAAGAACTATTGCTATCGATGCATCACTGTCACAAGTCGTACTTCCAGCAATCGAGACGGGAAAAAGATACGCCGTCCAGATCCTTCATGACCATAACATCAACGGCGTCCTCGACTTCCGTTGGTTCCCCTACCCCAAGCCGAGCGAGGGGGTCGGTGTTTCCAACAATCATCGTCGCATGGGACCGCCCTCTTTTGAAAAGGCCCTCTTCGAACACACAGGATCACACCGGCCAATCACCATCGAGATCGGCTACTGAGACCGCAACCTTAACGGTAGCAGACCTCCGGTGCCTTGCGTTCGCTGCGGGGTTTGCGCTTTTGCTGATCGCCGGATGGTTTCGTCCCCTTCTTCCATGCCGGACGTCCTCCCTTGCCTGCGGCTGCGTGTTTCTTACCGCCCGGTGAACGCCGGTGAGACGCCTTACGGGGCGGAACAGCCAAAGTCGTCATCGGTTCGAGACCGGGAATCACCAAGACTGGCACCTTGTTGCCGATATACTTTTCGATCCGCTGCAATTTCGGCACATCGGCCCGTGACGCAAAAGAGATGGCAATCCCGCTAGCCCCGGCACGACCGGTCCGCCCGATCCGGTGCACATAATCCTCTGCCGATTGGGGCAGATCATAATTCACCACATGGCTGATCCCGGGGATATCGAGTCCACGCGCGGCCACATCGGTCGCCACCAGCAAACGCACCCGGCCGTCTCGTAAGCGCCTCAGGGTACGGTTCCGCGCTCCCTGGGTCATGTCACCATGCATCGCCGCGGCCTTATGACCGCGCTCCGACAGCTCCTTCGCCAGACTGTCCGCCTCGCGCTTGGTCGCAGAAAAGACAATGGCCTGCGTCAGCGACGTGTCCTGCGCGAGATGTTCCAGAATCTTCTGTTTGTGGATTTTGCTGTCCGCGACATGCAGGCGCTGCTCGATGGTCTCGAGGGTATTCTTTTTGCCAGCGATATCGATCCGCTCCGGTTCCGTAAGCATCTTGCCAGCGATCTTTGCCATGGCGTTGTCCATGGTTGCGGTAAACAGCAGGGTCTGACGATCAGTGGAGGTTTTGCTGATGATCTTTTCCATATCCTCCTGAAACCCCATGTCGAGCATCCGATCAGCCTCATCGAGGATCAGGATTTCGACCCTGGACAGGTTCAAACTGCCGCGCTGGACATGATCGAGCAGTCGTCCCGGAGTACCGACCACCAGATCGACCGGACGCGACAGATCACGGAACTGGTTACGGTACGGCATGCCTCCGAGGATAAAGGTGCTGCGGAAGTTCACATATTTCCCGTAGGTGCGGGTGGCTTCGGTCACCTGACCGGCCAGCTCGCGGGTCGGGGTCAATACCAGCACCCGGGGTGCCCCTTTCGGATTTTTGACTTTGGTATAAAGGCGTTGCAGGACCGGCAGCATAAATGCTGCGGTCTTTCCGGTACCCGTTTGGGCGCTGGCGATCAGATCCTTGCCGGCCATCGCGGCAGGAATGGCCTGCTGCTGAATCGGGGTCGGTTCGCTGTAACCACACTCTTTAATGGCGCGTAGAATCGGGGGATAAAGTTCGAGGTCTGAAAAGGTCATATCTGTTCCTTCCTTTTCCACGACAGACAGGACAACACAAGCCGTTCATCAGGCCGGAGGTCCACATCCGCACGGAAAGATACGTCATCGGTGACAAGCGCGGGAACAAACAGATGGTCCACAAAAAACGCCGACACACGTCAGGGCGGTGTCGATTGAACGGGAATCGTTCAAACAGACACACATTTTGGCTTAAACCGAATCTTCATCTCACATCGAGAGAAGATCGGCCAACGTATCGTCGCCAACCTGAGTGTCTGCCGGGTCAGGGCGGGGGTCAGTGAGCGATAGAGCGGGAACAGCACGATAAGACGGCTGTCCGAAGATGATGTTCCGCTGGAACGTTAACCAGAACGACAGGCATCATACAGAAGACTCTCAAAAACACAAGCTTTTTCGAAAGGCTGCTGTCGATCCCTGCCTTACGTGGATAAAAACGTCTAAAAAAGTCAAAACCAAGGGATAAAAAAGCCCCCGACATCTGCCGGGGGCTTTTGATCGCTTTGACTAGCAATCGAAATAGAGAGCAAACTCTTCAGGACAGGGGCGCATACGGACCGGATCAACCTCGGCCTCACGCTTGTAGCTGACCCACATCTCAATCACGTCCTCGGTGAAGACATCACCCTTGAGAAGGAACTCATGATCTTTCTCCAGGTTATCAAGGGCGTCTTCCAGTGAAGAAGCAACACTCGGGATATCTTTCAGTTCCTCGGGGGAAAGACCGTAGATATCCTTGTCGAGGGGCTGGCCCGGATCAATTTTGTTCTCGATACCGTCAAGGCCGGCCATCAGCTGAGCAGCAAAGGCCAGATAGCCGTTGGCTGAAGCATCGGGAGTCCGGTACTCAATCCGCTTGGCTTTCTCGTTGTTGGTGACCGGGATACGCAAAGACGCAGAACGGTTACGGTTGGAGTACGCCAGGTTGACCGGAGCCTCAAAACCGGGAACCAGTCGCTTGTAGCTGTTGGTGCTCGGGTTGGTGAAAGCACAGAGAGCCTTGGCGTGCTTCATGATGCCGCCGATGTAGTACATCGCCATCTTGGAAAGGCCACCGTAGCCGTCACCGGCGAACAGGTTTTGACCGTCTTTCCACAGCGACTGGTGACAGTGCATACCGGAACCGTTGTCGTTGTGGATCGGCTTAGGCATGAAGGTCGCGGTCTTACCGTTGCGGAACGCAACATTCTTGATGATGTACTTGAACCACTGCAGGTCGTCGCCCATCTGCAGCAGGCTGTTGAAACGCATATCGATTTCACATT
Organism: Desulfuromonas sp.; assembly: GCA_002868865.1. Classification (GTDB taxonomy): domain Bacteria; phylum Desulfobacterota; class Desulfuromonadia; order Desulfuromonadales; family Geopsychrobacteraceae; genus BM509. The sequence continues at coordinate 7,683 of PKUC01000050.1, forward strand.
GACCGCCGGTGGCAACTTCGTGGTGACCACACTCGATGTGCAGGCCGTTTTCCTGCAGCACGGTCATCATCTCATTACGCAGGTCAACCTGACTGTCGGTCGGCGCGCAGGGGAAGTAACCTTCTTTGTGGCGCGGCTTATAGCCCAGATTAGGAAATTCCTCACGACCGGTGTTCCAGATCCCTTCAACGGAGTCAACGCTGTAAAAAGACTCGTTGGGACCGGACGCATAGCGGACGTCATCAAATACGAAACACTCCGGCTCAGGACCGAAATACGCGGTATCGGCAATACCGGTCGACTTGAGGTACGCCTCAGCCTTCTGAGCGATAAAGCGGGGATCGCGGGAATAGCCTTCACGGGTGATCGGATCGATGATATTGCAGATCAGGCTCAGGGTGGTCATCTCGACGAAGGGGTCGATCTTTGCGGTAGTGGGATCAGGCATGATCAGCATGTCCGAGTTGTGAATCGGCTGCCATCCACGAATTGACGACCCATCAAAGCCGATTCCTTCTTCAAAAATTTCATCGCTGAATTCGCAAATCGGGGTGGTGAAGTGCTGCCAGATCCCGACAAAATCGAGGAACTTATAATCAACAAACTTGCAATCGTTATCTTCAGCAAACTTGACTACTTCTTTCGGTGTCATCAATCATTCTCCTTTTCGTTAAATGCCTGGATAATAAAATCTTACGAATTTGATTATGGATGCGTTAGAGCGCGTCTTCGCCACGCTCACCGGTCCGGATTCTCAACACATCATCGATAGGGGTCACGAAAATCTTGCCGTCACCAATCCGACCGGTTCGTGCCGCGTCGGCAATCGTGTTGACCACCTGCTCGACCATGTCATCAGCGACGATAATCTCCATCTTGATCTTGGGGATAAAATCGACAACATACTCAGCTCCACGATACAGCTCGGTATGCCCTTTCTGGCGGCCGAATCCCTTCACCTCACTGACGGTGATACCCTGAATACCGATCTCGTTGAGAGCCTCTTTGACCTCGTCCAACTTAAACGGCTTAACAATCGCTTCTACCTTACGCATAAAATCAGTCCTCCCGGAACGTTGGTATTCAAGAAACAATCCGTGGCGCTTCAGTCCAAACTGCATACGAGATAGTACATTCTGCAAAGACTTTGCCCACCCAATGCACAAAACTTACATAAATTTTTATTGTTTATTTATAGGGGGTTACATCAATCATGAAGATTCCGGAACAGATCACATGGCCATCTCGTCACATCTGAGTGCCTATTTGTTCAGCGCCACCAGGCAGGGCTGCACAAAAAAAACGCATATCTACCCGCGGAAAAATCCATGAGAAGTGTTAAATAAAGAATAGTACAGACAAAAAAGACCCTGTGCAAGCCAGAGCTAGCAGTCTGTGCGGATCAGGGTCGTCAGACTTTCAAGATGATAGGTCTGCGGAAACATATCGAACGGTCGACTCGACACGACATGATAGCCGTTTTGAACCAGCGGCGTGAGATCCCGCGCCAGAGTCGACGGGTCACAAGACACGTAGAGAATCTTGCCGGGGCGACACTCCAGCAGTTCGTCCATCACCGCACGTGCCCCGCTGCGCGGCGGATCGATCATCACCAGATCGAAGGGCCGGTCGCGCCAGCGCCTTAGAAAGCCCTCGGCGGACTGACAGTAAAAGCTGGCATTATCGATCTGATGTGCCGTCGCATTGACGCGGGCCATGGCAATCGACTGCGCAGACTCCTCAACCCCGACGACCTGACCGGCACGACGCGCTAACGGCAGAGAAAAATTGCCCATGCCACAGTACAGATCTAGAACCGACTCCGTTCTCTTTATGTTCGCGCTGGCAAGCACCGTCTCAACCAGAGCCCGATTCTGCGCCTGATTGATCTGCGCGAACCCGCCCGGTCCATAACGGAGAGAGACCGGGGGATCATCGACCTGCACCGTCAAATCGGCCGGACCATGGAGGACCTGCGGTTTCCCCGATGGTGTAGACTGCACCAACAGTGAAAACCCCGCCTCCTCCGCGAGGGGCCGACAGAGGTCCGCAATCTGACGGCCGTGACGAAGAGCATGGATGACAACCCGGACCTGACCATCCGAACCCGACTCCATATCGATCTGCGGAATACCTCGGAGATAAGAGGATCCGGCGATGATCGGTTTAAGTCGTGCAAGAACTGCATTCACAGCAGGATCAACCACCGGGCAGGCGTCTACATCGACAACAACATGGCTTCCTGTTCGGTAAAACCCAGTCAAAAAGCGCCCATTCGCAGCAACACACTTGAACTGAACACGGCTGCGATAGCCCCACTCGTCAGGAGCAGGTACGATCGGTTCGATCCGCTCCAGCCCGATGCCCACGTTGCGCTGCAGCAGATCGGTAAAGATCGACTGCTTCCAGCGGCACTGCTCTGCATAGCTCAAAGCCTGCCACTGACAACCGCCGCATTGGTCGGCAACGGGACAGGGAGGTGTCCGCCGCGCTGGAGATGGCGTTATCAGCTCTTCGACAACCGCTTCGGCGTAACGCTTTTTCTCACGGGTCACCCGGCAGGTCAGCAGATCGCCCGGCAGAGCACCGTCAACAAAAAGCACCTGGCCATCGGCGCGGGCGATCCCCTTGCCCCCATAGGCGAGGGATTCAATTTTCAGCGGACCAAGCCGACGTACCATGGTTTTCTCCGCTACTTCTTGCCCGGCTCCAGACAATCCTCATCAAACGACAGGGTGGCAAAGTAGTCCTCAACCCGTTCCTCGCGACGGATCAGCTCAACAGAGCCGTCTTCGCGCAGCAGAAGCTCTTTGGGACGCAAGCGACCGTTATACTGAAAACCCATCGCGTGACCGTGGGCACCAGAATCGTGGATCGCCAGCAGGTCCCCTTCTTCAATCTCAGGGAGCTGACGTTGCACCGCAAACTTGTCGTTGTTCTCACAGAGGGAGTCGACCACGTCATAGGTCCGATCGCAGGGCTGATCCTCTTTACCGATCACATCGATATGATGGTAGGCCTCGTACAGCGCCGGACGCATCAGTGCCGACATACAGGCATCCACCCCGACATAGTTACGATAAGTGTCCTTATGGTTAATCGCCGTGGTCACCAAGCAGCCGTGAGGGCCGGTCATATAACGACCACTTTCCATCACCATCCGAGGGGCAAAGCCGTGCTGCGCTTTAAACTCATCGAACAGCGCGGTGATCTCCTTTGCCATCGCTTCCAGATTGAGGGGCGCATCTTCGGGCCGATACGGAATGCCGAAACCGCCGCCGATATTCAGAAACTCAAAACAGATCCCCAGCTCATCGTGGACCAGCGCGGTCAGCTCCAGCAACATCCGCGAGGTCTCGACCATATAGCTGTAATCAAGCTCGTTGGACGCGACCATGGTATGCAATCCAAAGCGCTTCGCACCTTTCTGCTGTACCAGCCGGTAGGCCTCGACCACCTGATCGTGGGTCACACCATACTTGGCTTCCACAGGATTACCGATAATCACATTGCCGGTCCGGCGTGGGCCGGGATTGTAACGGAAGCAGATCAGCTCCGGCATCTCCGGAACCTTGTCGATCAGTGAGATATCGTCAAGATTGAGAACACAGCCCCCCTCGGCTGCCGCAGCGGCGAATTCGACGGGATTGGTGTTATTGGAGGTAAACATGATGTCCTCACCCCGTGCGCCGATCTGGCGGCTCATCATCAGTTCAGGGATCGAACTGCAGTCAAAACCGAACCCCATCTCCTGCATCAGCTGCAGAATCCGCGGATTGGGCAACGCTTTGACCGCGAAATACTCGCGGAAGCCGTCAATGCCGGAAAAAGCCTTTTTCAACGCCTCCCCGGTCTGGCGGATACCGGTCTCATCATAGATATGAAACGGGGTTCCGTAATGTTCTGCAATTGTGTCGATCACCGGAAACAGGCGCTGCTGAAATGAAGGGGACATCGGCATGGGAGAACTCCTTAATATCTCTGTTGCTCTCGTTTGAGTGAAATCTTTCGGGTTTCTTTAACGCTCTTGACAACGATATTGGTACGGGTCTGCACAACACCCTGCAACGCAGCAAGTTCGTGCCGCAGAATATGCCCCAACTCAGCCGTATCGGCAACCCGTAACTTCAACAAGTAGCCATCATCACCGGCCACCTGATGGACCTCCTGAACTCCGGTCAGCGCAGCGAGCTGGCAGTCAAGGTCAGCGGCGGCACAGTCGACCTTCAGGGAAACAAACGCAGTCAGGTTCTGTCCGAAGTGTCGAGGATCAAGACGGACCTCATAGCCCTGAATGATCCCCTGCCCTTCGAGTTTACGGATTCGTTCCAGCACTGCCGACGGCGCCATACCGACCTGCCGTGCAACCTCAGCGTTGGGTATGCGCGCTTTTTCCTGAAGGATCTCAAGAATCCTCAAGTCAATATCGTCGATTGTTCTTTGAATATCCATATTGATCGAATATTATTCTGTTGACGGGACACATGTCAAGGAATTCATAAGCATCGCCGCAGGATTCAAGATCGACTTGACCTTCAAGGCCCGTTTCTGGTCTTATCGGCACAGTCTTGCAACCAACACAAAACGACCGGAGTCAACCCCTGTGAACGCAAACCAGATCGCCACTGAAAATCTGCACAACGCCGCAAATTACGAGATCACAACCCTCGATGACGAAATCCGGGCCGAAAGGCACTGCACCGCGCTGCTCAAGCTGTTTCACCAAAGCCTGCTGCACGATCTTGAGTTGGATCCCCTTGAAGCCGGAACCCTGGCGGCAGGGGCTGATTACACCCTGCGCGAATTCGTGATAGGCCATTGCCGGATCAACATCTTCGCAGCTACCGCAACAACCATCCGTCAGTTTGCCGGCAACTGGTATATTGTCCGTAATCTCGAACCGAACACCGAAGAGTTGAAAGATATGCTTGCTGGCACTGCAGCATTTTACCGCTATTGCACCGATTTAGGGCTGGTCAGCGTCAATCAGGCCGCTGAGATTGCAGCCGCCTGCTCGCAGACAGCCGACTATCAGCAGCGTATCGAAGACTTTCATAACATTGCCGGAAATGGGTTTACTGCCTGGAACCAGGCCTGCCCGCTGCCATAACTAAGCACCAAACAACACTAACTATACATTACTAAACACAACAAAATCCAATGACCTTGCTGGAGAACCCAAAAATCAGAGCGGCCACCGTCTCGATTATCGCTGCAGTGGGACTCGCCGTCACCAAGCTGTTCATTGCGCTGGCCAGCGGCTCCATGGCGATCCTCGCGTCGGCCATCGACTCCCTGCTCGACATCCTCATGTCGGGCGTCAACTTTGTCGCCATCCGCCACGCAGAACAGCCCGCTGACGAGTGCCACCCTTTTGGTCATGGCAAATTCGAGACCCTCGCCACCCTGTTTCAATCCTTGGTCATCACCGCTTCGGGCAGCCTGATCCTGTTTGAATCGGTGCGCCGCCTCCTCGCAGGACCGGTGCTCCAAAAGTTAGATCAGGGCATCGGCATCCTCGCCATCAGCGCTGCCGTCTCCTTTTTTGTCGCCCGCTATCTAAAAAAGGTGGGAAAACAAACCGATTCCTCTGCCCTTGAGGCCGATTCGCTCCATTTCAGCATGGACATCTACACCAACACCGCACTGCTGGTCGGTCTGCTTCTGGTGCGTTGGTTCGATATCCCCTGGCTCGATCCGGCCCTGTCGATCCTGGTCGGACTCTATATCCTTTACGAGGCGTCTCAACTGATCCGGCACAGCATGGGCGATGTCCTCGACCGCGAACTGCCCGCCGAACTGCAACAGCAGATCAAAACCCTCATCGAAGAGCAGCAGCACGGCTTCGGATCATACCACGGGCTGCGGACCCGCCGGGCCGGTTCACGTAAAATCATGGACTTTCATCTGGAGGTCTGTAAACACATGTCGGTGCAGGACGCCCACGACATCGCCGATCGTCTGGAGAAGAAGATCGAGCGTGCTATCCTCGGGGCCGACGTGACAATCCATATCGAACCCTGCGCGCAGCAGAATTGCCCCGGGGTTGATCAGTGTGATCAGGTCAAATCGAGATTTAAAACGGAGGGATAACAGGCGAGATGCCGGTACTACAGCATCCCTGCGAGTTGACACGTGACACAGACGGGCTCCAGCACCAGCACCCCCGAAGGCTGAGCCACCGGGACTCTCTTCAAGTGCTGCGGACAGGTCACTTTATAACAGACTGAGCAGGCCTCCCCGACTCCAGTCAAAAACGGGCGATCACAGACATGGCACATCCACGCCGACTGCTGGTCGTCATCCGACATCGTCGCCCCTAGTCTTTCGGAACATAACCGGTGGGATCTTCAAAACTGGAAGGCACAGTACGACTGGTGATCAGACTGACCTCTTGCCGATCCTTGCTGAGGTTGCGGCGGTAGTAATCTTCATAAAAACCCGTTTTTTCATTCATAGCGGCGACCAACTCCATCAGCCCCAGCTCAAAATGCTCCGCCATATGCTGAAGCCAGTCTTCCCGATCGATACGAGCAACGATTTTATTCCGCTTACTGATCCGTCGATACCCGACTGCAGCGGCCCGTTCACCGATAATTTCCATCTTTTTCTTTGCCATTTTTCTCGCTACGTTCCTGAACTAAAGATTATGAACCGCGCTGCTCAATAAGCCATTTCACCGCCAGCACAACCGCCGGACTCGCGTGCATCACCAGATCAAAAATATCAACTAACCGTCGCAACTCGCCCACAAAAAGCATCCCGATCTTTTCAAACAGATGCGGCTGTGGAACAAACGGCGCCAACCCCAACAGCAACGCCGCCGGCACCAGCATCGAGTAAGGAATTTTCTCCAAGATTTTCCTCATTCCTCATTCCTCATTCCTCATTCCTCATTCCTCATTCCTCATTCCTCATTCCTCATTCCTCATTCCTCATTCCTCATTCC
>PKUC01000052.1 GCA_002868865.1 Desulfuromonas sp.
CCCTGATTCCCCCGAAATGAGCACGGTCGCATCCGAAGGGGCCACCAGGGCAAGCGTTTCTGCCAACTCCTGCATAGCTCGGCTGGTGCCGACCAGTTTACCCAGATCAAACTTTGTCTTGGTCTCTTGTTGCTCAGCTGCGCTCTTCTTGATTCGGCTGACGTGGAGAGAGCGTTCGACCGTTTGAAGCAGGGCATCGGCATCGACAGGTTTGGTGATGTAATCGAACGCCCCCTTCTTCATGGCTTCAACGGCAGTTTCGATCGAAGAAAAGGCGGTGATAATGATAACGGGAAGATTCGGTTTTAGCTGATGAATCGCGCTAAGGGCCTCCATGCCTCCCATGCGTTTCATCTTGAGATCGAGCAGGATCAAATCGTAGTGATGCTCTTTCACCAAATGCACGGCGACGTCTCCATCGTCCGCCTCAACCAGATTATAGCTTTCCCCAGCAAGGTGTGCCTTGAGCATGCTTCGGTGTGCCTTGTCATCATCAACCAGCAATATGCGGCAATCAGCATTCACCATGATTTTCCCCCTTCGCCGGTAGGCTTACGGTGATGCAGGTTCCATGGCCTTCCTGGCTTTTCACCTTGATCTGCCCGTTATGCTGCTCGACAATCTGCTGAACCACCGCAAGACCAAGCCCAGTGCCATCCCTTTTGGTCGTATAGAAAGGATCGAACATCCTCGCCTGTTCTTCCGCCGATAGCCCTTTTCCAGAATCCCGCACCATCAGTTCAAGCACACTTTCCCGATAGGCTGCGCTTAGAGTGATGCGTTCGCCTGTTGAAGAGGCCCCAAGACTGTTTTGCAGGAGATTCAACAAGACCTGTTGCAAAAGGTCGGGGTCGGCGATCAGCTCTAACGGTGCATCGGGTAATTGTAGATCGATCTTGAGCTGCTGGTGGTCTGCATCTGCCTGAATCATCGTCACGGCACGCTTGAGCAAAGTGCGCAGGTCGAAGGGTTGCATCTCCGGTTCACGTGGCCTGGAAAATTGCAGCAAGGCAGACACCGTTCTGTTCAAACGATCAACTTCGCCGACCATCAGATCCGCATATTCTTGGACTTTGGTGTCTTTTGACTCCATACGGGAAAAATACTGAGCAAAGCCTCTTAAGGTTCCGAGTGGGTTACGAACCTCATGGGCAATTCCCGCCGCCATCTGGCCGAGTGCAGCATGGCGGCGCGATCGCTCGACAGCCTCTTCCATAGCACGAATTTCCCGTTGGTCTCGAAGTGTTAGCACCATTCCACGCAACGCGTTGTTTCGATCACGTAAATGGGAGGCGCTGACTTTCAGCGGAATCGAAACCCCGTCAGGACGGAGACAATCCATCGGAAGGTCGGTAAACTCTTTTGCATCGTTCAATAGCGGAGCAAGCGGACAATCATCGGTCCCCATCAATTGCCCAAGGGTCTTACCGATGAGGTCCTTTTCGGCCAGCCCAAAGTAGTCCAGAGTGTTGCGATTGGCCGAGACAATTCTGCGGTTGTTGTCGATGGTCAGTAACCCCGCTGGCATACTGCGAATAACGTTGTCGGTGTAGATCTCCATGTTCTCAAGGGCGGACCTTGCAACCTGAGATCTGTGCGACAAGAACAAACCGTAGAGACCACCTGAACCGACCAGCAGCAACGTACAGAGTAAGATCAGGCTTTGCTTGATGTCCTCATTGCGTGCTGCCACAAAATCTGTCGTATAAAGGCCCAGATAAATGGCCAATGGAGAATCCGTTTCTCCCGAACCTGGCCGTTTTTGCCACTGTCTCATCATCGCCATACGCATCGGCATAGCATTGATCGGCGAAAAGGGTTTTGCGACCTCAAAAATCGTCTCTTCCAAGTCATTGCTGAATGATCGGATCAGAGGTTTTTCGGCAATCAAAACATCTGTAAGAGGCGTTCGTTGTTCTTCATTGGGATGTTCACCGGCCGACGCAATGAGTTGCCCGGATTCATCGAAAATAGCGATGTAGGCAATTGCTTCTTCCCGCGCGGTTTCTTCAACCAGGGTTGACAGGTTGCCCATACGAGGCCCCATCCTCATTGAGGTACGGGCCCCCGCTTCAAACGCCCTGATCAGGGTCTGGCCCTCCTTGAGAAGAAACGTTTCCATTAGCCGCTCCTCCCGGTCCAGATTATGCCAGGTGACAAATCCCAAGGCGCAGGCGAGTAGCAGGCTGGCAAGGATAAAGCCCAGAGCAGGAATGGAAAACTGTCTTTTCGCTTGGCTGTCAGGTCGCATCTTTTCTGCCGCTAACGGTTATTGACATTTGCTGCCGGAACTCATAGCCTATCATTAAACGTTTGAATACCTATTCACATATGGATTGGGCCATGAACCAGGACATTTGTCAAGTCAACATTATCCATGAAAACCGTATCGCTAAGGCAAAAGAGCAGATGCCTCAGTTGAAAAGCGTGGCTCAGATTGCTTCAATCTACAAATTGCTCGGCGATCCGACGCGACTGAGAATCATGCTGGCACTCAACGCTTCCGAAATGTGCGTTTGTGATCTGGCGGCTCTTTTAGAGGCAACACCTTCGGCCGTTTCGCATCAGTTGAGACTTCTCAGAACTGCCGGGCTGGTTCACGCAAGGAAAGAAGGCAAGATCGTCTATTACAACCTCGAAGAGCAGTCCGCGCAAGGTCTTCTGCGTGAAGGCCTTCATTACTTAGAAACGAATTAAAGCATTATGGAATTTATTATCGGGGTTCTGTTGGAGTGTTGGGACATTCTGATCGAATCAGCTCCTTACGTTCTTTTTGGTTTTTTCGCCGCTGGAATTTTAAAAGCTTATCTCCCTGAAAAAGCTGTTGCGCGGCATCTGGGTAAGAACAACACCTCATCGGTCCTCAAGGCCTCTCTCTTCGGTATTCCTTTGCCTCTCTGTTCTTGTGGCGTCATCCCCGCCGCCATCGAACTGCGCAAGCAGGGTGCAAGCAAGGGGGCCTCGTCGGCGTTTCTGGTTTCGGTGCCGGAAACGGGTGTCGACTCGGTGGCCATCACCTGGGCGCTTCTCGATCCTGTCATGACGATCGTGCGCCCGGTCGCTTCGTTCTTCACGGCAACACTGACTGGTCTGGCGATCAACCGTCTGCCGGAAGACCCTTCACCGGCAATAACTGAGGAAGCTAAAGCCCCCGGCTGTGGCTGACCGGCGAAACCAAGCGAGAGTTCCTCGCCACAAACACAACCATCTCATGTCCATCGGATTAAGCACGGACTTTCATACGCTTTTGGTGAACTGCTCGAAGACATAGGGACGTGGTTACTTATCGGGATCGCTATTGCTGGAGCCATCTCATACTGGGTGCCAGATGACTTTTTCATCCGTTACATGAGCAATGAAATTGTTTCTCTGTTTGTCATGCTAGGGGTTGGAATCCCGCTGTATATATGCGCTAGCGCCTCAACGCCGGTTGCGGCTGCGTTGGTTTTGAAGGGCCTTTCGCCGGGCGCCGCTTTGGTGTTCCTGCTTGCCGGACCGGCGACTAACGCGGCCACCATGACAGTTGTCGCCCGCTATTTCGGCAAACAGGCGACCATGGTCTATCTGGCCTCTATCGCATTCTGTTCCCTGGTATTAGGGTGGCTGACCAATCGAATTTACGTCTGGCTGGATTTGGATATCACGCGCTGGGTCAGTGATCTGGGAGAAGCATCTGACTCCGCTTTTATGCAAGGAGCAGCAGTTGTTTTATTGCTACTTACCCTTAAGGGGCATGTACTCAAGAAGGGCACACGAGGCAACGGATAATAGGGACAGGTGTGGGACTCGCAATCGTCCACAAGATCGCTCGCAACTGTGGCGGGAGGGTGTGGGTTGAGGAAACGCTCGGTGGGGGTTGCACCTTCTGGGGAGAGATGGAGGATTCTTCTCGACCCTAAGAGACCATTTCGTCAAAGATTATTACATCTTCACTTCGCTTTAGAATTGTGCAATCAGGGCGACACTGAGGATCCGGTCCGTTTTTTCTAGGCCGGACAACGGTTCATGGTCGTACTTGACTTGATAGGCCGTCTTCATCGAAAACTGGGTGCTGAGCGCCGCAATGATAGCGGTTTCACTGTTCAGCAACCAATTGCTAGTTTCATCGAAGTCGGGCAGCAATTCAAGGCTCTGCATAAAACTGCTCGTTTCGTTGAACTTGTAGTCGTACTTTCCGAAGAGGCGTGCACCGAGGTAATCGGCATCGCTATTATCTACATAATCATCCATCGTGTAGGTCGCGCCAGCCTCGCTGATCAGGAAGTGTTTGGGGCCCTGGATGAATTTATACCCGCTGCCCAGGCCGATTATGATTCGACGGTCGATTCCGGAAAACTCGTCCTGCAACCAGCCGGCTGTGGCAAAATAGTAGAGCCTCTCATAGGGAGCATAGTCCCCCCGCAATTCCGTAGCGTATGATTCGGCATTCTTTTCGCCAGCACTTTCTCCGTACAGGGCTTGTAATAACCACTGCCCGCTGTACCGTTCGTCAAACCGGTATTTCAGCAGATTTTTGGCCGCCAGGGTGGTGACTTCGGTATTTCCTCCGGTATCTACAAATGACAATTCTGCATCATTGCTCCAGTTTTTGTCTGTCGCCAGAACCGGACCAGCCATAAGCAGTCCAAGAAAAAGGGATAAAAACAGAGATACTCTTTTCATGTCCGCCTCCATTATTTTTTGAAAACAACACCCGTTTGAAGAGAAGCATATCACAGCAGATCCATAGTAAAAGGGCACTCATCAATGCTCAAGGTATTCGATCGGGCGCCACAAAATATCTCGAAGCAATGAACTCTGTCAGCTTCGCAACTGGAAATTGGCACTCAATCAACTCGTTGCATAGGTGGGGCCTATCGTTGTGATTTGTTTGATAGATATTTCTTGTTGGTATTTTGGGGTCGAGATGTGGATTATGTGAAGCGAAATTCGTCTGTTTTCTCTATCGATGTTGCTTCAGGAGGTCATTATGTCGCAGGACACGTTTGCTATTAAATCCGACCCGGCTCTATGGGAAAAACTGGATATGGATGTTGAGCGTTTCAGCAATATCCCGCCGATGTTGACCGGCGCTTATCAGGGGGTTTTTCTTGAGCAGAAAAATCGTCCCCGGGCTATGTCCTATTTTGACGGGATGATCGAAAATATTTTTTCAGGCCGCATTCAGGAGATGGCCGGAGCTAAAGAGGAGGGGCGCCCGGTTGTGGGGACCTTCTGTGTGTATGTTCCGGAAGAGATCGTTCAGGCCGTCAACGGTGTGTGCGTCGGTCTTTGCGGTGGATCGCCAGGGTCGATTCCCGATGCCGAAAAGGTTCTGCCGCGCAATATCTGTCCGATGGTCAAGTCTGCGTTTGGTTTTAAGGTCGGTCGCATCTGCCCGTACTTTCAGGTGGTCGATTTTGTGTATGGTGAAACCACCTGTGACGCTAAAAAGAAAACCTGGGAGCTGTTGAACGAATATGTACCGACCCATGTAATGGAGATCCCGCAGATGAAGCGGGAGCGAGACAAGAGACTCTGGGTCGATGAGGTGAAGGACTTCAAAACTGAGATCGAAAAGATCAGCAGCAAAAAGGTGACCTACGAAAACCTGCAGGACGCCATCCGCTTGCTGAACGACAAACGCAGAGCCATGCAGCGCCTCAATGATCTCCGCCATCATACGCCTTCGCCGATCAGCGGGAAGGATATGCTGTTGATTCAGCAGATTGCTTTTTACGATGCCCCCCAGAGATTTACCGAAAAAGTCCACGCTCTCTGCGATGAGCTGGAGGAAAGAATTGCGCAAGGGGATGCGGTAGCCCCCGCTTCGACCCCGCGCATTATGGTTTCGGGGACTCCGATGGCACTGCCTAACTGGAAGTTGCACAACATTATCGAAACCTCCGGAGCGGTCGTCGTCAACGAGGAGAGCTGCATCGGGACGCGCTACTACAAAGACACCATCGATGAAAATGCTCAGACGGTCGATGAGCAGCTCGAACGGCTCACTGAACGTTACATGCAGATCGACTGTTCCTGTTTCACTCCCAACGAGGAGCGGATCGGCCAGGTTCTGAAGGAGTACAAGGCCTCCGGGGCTCAAGGGTTGATCGATTACTGTCTGCAGTTCTGTCATACCTACAACATCGAGGCGGTCAAGCTGCGCCAGATGTGCGAAAAAGAAGGCATTCCGTTCCTGGCGATTGAGTCAGACTACTCGCAGGAGGATATCGGTCAGCTGCAGACCCGGGTTGAAGCCTTTATCGAGCAGATTCAGGGATAATGTGAATGTTTCTGGGTGTTGATCTCGGTTCGCGTACGATTAAGCTGGTCGCTGTCAAAGATGGCCAGATGCTGCAAAACAGGGTGGTGGAAAGCGGATTCGAGCCACACCGTCAGGCGCTGGCTCTGCTGGAGGACTTTCGCCCGTCAAAGGTTGTGGCGACCGGCTACGGTCGCCATCTGGCGGCAAGGCACTTTGCCGACTCTGTAGTGACGGAGATAAAGGCACACGCTATGGGTGCGCGGCACCTGTTTCCCGATTGCAGAACGATATTGGATGTCGGTGGGCAGGATTCAAAGGTTATTTCTTTAACAAAGGACGGCCGGGTGGCCAATTTCCAGATGAACGATAAATGCGCCGCCGGCACGGGGCGCTTTTTGGAAATTATGGCCGGGTCCCTCGGCTACGGACTGGATGAGTTCGGGCAGGCCGCCGTGAGGTCGGATCAGACCGTACCGATCAACAGTATGTGTGCTGTCTTTGCTGAGTCGGAGGTTGTTTCCCTCAAAAACCGGGGTTTGCCGCCGCAGGATATCGCCCGCTCTATCCACTTGTCGGTGGTTGAACGGGTTGCGGGGATGCTCGCGCGTTTGGGGATTACCGGAGAGTTGGTTTTTTCTGGCGGGGTTGCCAATAATGGTTTTTTGGTGAAGCAGCTTGAAAAACATCTCGGTGTTCCGGTTCATGTTCCCGAGGCCCCCGCAGTGGTCGGAGCTCTCGGGGCCGCACTGCAGGCGGAGTCGGTCTGTAGTGGCGTGGACGCCTAGTCGTTAGCGCGGCTGCAGCAGCTGTTTTCGTACGACAAGCCGCCGTGACAGGGTGAGGATGGAGCTCCTCTCTGTCCCTTTCGCTGATAGCCGGGTCTGATCAGTGATGAATTTTTTATTTGACGCGTTCATCTATAATAGAATAGAAAGAACATTCTTTTTGCAGCGACAGGCGCTGCAGGCTTCAACGCGAGGAGAATGAATCATGGGAAAGATCCGTCGTAGCGTAATTTTCTTTATGACACTGTCTCTGGTGTCCTGTCTGATGTTTGCCAATGCCTTCGCATCAGAAGCTCCTGACGATGACAGTGCGCTGGCCGGGTTGAACATGCCCGCCAAAGCTTTTTTTGACATCAACATTGGTGCAAGCCCCGAAACATACGCGGCCTCTATGGAAAAATTGGCGCTTTATCTGGATGTCATCGGCCAGACATACGATAGCTTGATGTCGCAGGGGGCTGATCCGGATATTATTGTTGTTTTTCGCGGGGCTGCGGTCACTCTGGTGACCGAAAACGCATCTGAGCAGGTTAAGGTGCTGATTGCGGCCCTGGCAAAAAAGCAGATAAAATTCGAAGCCTGTAATGTTGCGACAACGTTGACCGGCACTCCGAATACCGCGATTCTTCCTCAGGTTAAGGTTGTCGGAAACACCTTTGTCTCGGCTATTGGATATCAGAGTGCCGGCTATCGCTATATCATCATCCAATAGTCTGAAGACTCTTATGCTGTTTGTCCTTTGTCGACTTTCGGCGTGTCAAATTGATTGCGAACAGGACCGGCTTCTTGATACGATCAAGTAAGTTTGGAGGGGCTCGCTAAAGGTAAGAGGAATGAAGACACGTAAGATTGACCCGCAAGATAAGATAGATCGGGTGATTGATGTTGCGCGAAGACTTTTTGTTGAAAAAGGCTTTCACAATGTATCGATCCCTCTGATCGTTAAAACTTCTGGAGTCAGTACCGGGGCTATTTATCACCACTTTGCGAATAAGGAATCGCTGGCGCAGTATATTCACGAAAAAACTTTATTCGAATTCAACGAAATGCTGATCAGTCGCCTTGTTGGAACGACGACGGTTTATCAGAAGCTAAAAGCTTTCGCGCAATTGGTTCTGGATATCGCTGAGAACGATCCGGTGCTGATGCAGTACATGCTTTTCATGCGACATGATGAGTTTATGTCTGATCACCAGCCGATCTGTTACTCTGAGCCCTTTGTGTGGGTGCAGGATACCGTCGCAGAGGGGATGGCTTGCGGCGAGCTGCGGCAGGGAGACCGTTTGGTCTCTGCAGCCGCTTTTACCGGGATATTAACCCGGGTGATAGAGATACGCCTGTCGGGTGTGCTGCCAGCTTCATTGGCGGATATGTCGGAAGAGATAATTACCGCGGCATGGCAGGCGATAAGGGCTGAAAAGTAAAACGGAGATTTGACCAATGTTTGTGGAAGGGCCGGTATTTTGCCGGCTTTTTCTTTTTGCCCTATTAGCTATTTCGAGAATGAATAGGGGCAGGGTGGGGCATATGCCCTATATGGGTGGGCCAAATACCCCAGCCGTAGAAAGAAAGGTCGTTCTGTTTTTTTTTGTGAGGGTGGTCGCCTTCTCTGTAAATTTTCTTTATTTAAAAACCGCTTAACTAGTAAACACCTGAAAATCAAGGCAAATGCTTGGTTCATCACAAAAATAATCCCGTTATACGGAGGTTTTTTTGTGCCCTGGCGTAAGGTTTGCTTGATATAAGACAAGAACGAACATTCTATCTGGAGTGGTTTGGTGACACAGCGAATTATCGATCCGCAAGGAAAAAAAGAGATGGTCCTGAGGGCAGCGCGTAAGCTTTTTGTTGAAAAAGGCTACCACGCTGTTTCTATCCCGGCGATTGTCAAGGATTCGGGTGTGAGTACGGGGGCGATCTACAGTTATTTTTCCAGTAAAGAAGATCTGGCCAAGCAGGTTTACGAGCAAACCTTGGACCATTTTGAGGCCAGATTTATTGAACGTGTTTCAAGCAGTTCAAATACGTATGAAAAGCTCCGGGCATTTGCCCGCCTGGTTTTTGAAGTGACCGAAGATGACCCGGATGCCATGGAATATATGGTGTCGATCCGCCATGAGGAATTTATTACCGATGCGGTTCCGCTGTGCTATTCGGAGCCGTTTCGTTGGATCCAACAGATTGTCGCCGAAGGGATTGAAAAGGGAGAGCTGAAGACCGGGGATTATTTTCTCTCGGCGGTGTCTTTCACCGGCGTCATCATCAGGGCGGTTGAACTGCGTCTGTCCGGAGTCGTTAAAGAATCGCTTTTAGAGGTCGGAGATGAGTTGATCACCAATGCCTGGGCGACGATCAAGGTGTAAGAGGTTGGCTAGAAAAGGAAATCAACATTAAGCAAGGTCGTAATAACCGGGGGTGATGGACCGTTGATCTCACATTTGACTCAACCCGAAGTCACCAAAAACCATTCTAGGGAGGTAACATGAAACAGAGAAGTAGTAGGAACAAAGTCAGGGTTTTTCTGCAGTTGCTTTGTGTAGCGACCCTGATGCTGGCGCTTTGGGGTTGCAGTAACTCAGATAATTATGATGCTCCTGAATCGGCAGAAAATACGCCGATCGCCGGTGCTGCAACCAGTGTTTTGATCGATGCGAACACTCTGAAGGGCTGGATGGATCAAGGGCTTGTCAATAGTGACGGATTTGATCAGAAGGTCGTTGTTCTGGATTACGGTGCTTATACTATGGATCCGGCGACAGATGCAAAACGAATTCAGGGGGCCTGTCGGGTGACTAACACGGATCTGGCGTCCCGTCGGGTTGAAGGGGTCGCTACAGCGTTCCCACTGGTTGCAACCGGTGAGCAGATGGATGCTGTCCTGCAGCGCTTAGGGATCGATGAGGACACCATCATTGTCTTTACCACAAGCGGACCGATGTATTTCCCGACCCGTGCTTACTGGATGTTCCGTTATTGGGGCTTCCCTCAGGAGAATCTGAAGCTTCTTAATGGCGGCAACACCGCATTCGAGGACGCATACAACGATTTGATGACCACAGATGTTCCGACTCCGACGGCGTCGACTTTTAGCGTCAAAGACCTTGAAGGCGACTTGAACGACGATCTTCGCCTGTCGATCGGTGAAATGCTGAATCTGGTCGCGGATTTCGATTCTGAGACCGACGTGATCCTCGATGCTCGTGGCCCGAAATGGTACTCGGGTGCGGCGTCTAGTCCAGGATATGTGACCGGAAAAGTCGACCTGACCGTTTATGATGGGCACCCTGAAGGCGGGCAATATTTGGCCTGGGTTGATCTGTTTGGTGAGGGGAACAAGTTCAAAACCAAAGAGGAAATTGAGGCACTGTTTGCCGTCAAAGGCTGGAGCACGGACAAAATGACAACTGTCTACTGTCTCTCCGGCTACTCGGCAACGCCGCTGTTCTTTGCCGTTGATGCCATTTTGGGGGGACCGGTACGTCTTTATGATGGTTCCTGGAGCCAGTTCGGTCAGTATTCCGACAACACCGATGCCCTGGGTGAAATTCCTTCTGGTTCTGTCTGGTCTTCTGACCAGTATCTGGACACCGATGCCGGTTATCGCTACAACATCGACTATCTGGTGGAAAAGCCTCTGGCGGTAGAAACCCTCGTTATCGATGCTGATGCCCAGGACGCTCCCTTTACTGCTGACAACCCGGCAGATGACTCAGATGTCGTTCCAAGCCAGATGGAAGTTGCTGATTTGGCATCAAGTGAGGGTGCAACCAACGTGGTGACCGCTCCGGTCCTAACTGCAACGAGCAGTGTTCTGATCGATGCCGCAACTCTGAAAACTTGGATAGATGGCGACCTGCTTAATGCCACCGAAGGTGAGCGTGTGGTCATTCTTGATGCCTCCTCACAAACAGCTTTCCGTTCCGGTCATATTCCTGGTGCCCGCTGGTTGGATATCGCCACAGAAAATGGCATGACTCGCTTGGATGGTGTTGTCCAGACCAAGAATATGATTCTGACCGGTGAGAAAATGGATGCCCTGCTGGCGAATCACGGAATCGACAAAGATACGACAGTGGTTATTACTTCTTCCGCAGCCAGCTACTTCCCGAGCCGGGTTTACGCAAACCTGCGCTACTGGGGTTTTCCTAAAGAGCGGATCAAGGTTCTTGACGGGTACAATGCCGCTTACGGTGAAATGGTTACCGGACCTGAGCCTGTCACAGGTGAAAATGCTCTGACGGTTATGGATCTGGCGGGTGTCCAAGTTGACTTACGTGCGACTCTGTCAGAGGTGATGGACGCAGCACGTGATAACCGCGGAACTGCAATCGACTTCCGTGGCGACAAAACGGCGGCTGGTTCTACTCCCGGCCTGAATGAACCTGGAACAACAGTTGTCTTTGAAGGTCAATTGAAGAACGGTAGCTTCTACGGGCTGGGTAATGCTTTTAATACTGACGGCACTTTCAAGTCAGCTGCAGAGATCAGTGCTGAAATGTTTGCAGGTGGAATCGATACCACAGCATTTACGGAAGAGGCTCCGGCAATCACCTACTGTACTAGTGGCTATGTGGCTTCTGCCGGCTTCTTTATCATGGACGCCGTTCTCGAGGTTCCGGTCATGATCTACGATGGTTCTTGGAGCCAGTGGGGCATGATGGCAGAGGATAAAACCGTTTTGTATATGCTTCCTGGTGATGACGAAGAGCTTGGCACTGAGGATGATGAAGAATTTCTCAGTGGAGGAAAACTGCCAGTAGGTTCGGAATGGGCTGTTGATAATGATACTTACATGAATTTTGTCAACTATAACAGGAATGTAAAACGTCCGAATACCATCGAATCTCTTAATCCTGATGCAGATCTGCTGAACCTGTCTACCAGCGATGAGGCAGCAAATCAGGTAGAGAGTGCCGATGGCGAGTATAAAGCAGAAAGCTCAGATGTCGCTGCTCCCGTCGCACCTCCGACAGCAAACGGCGGCGACGCTGTCGTCGGTTGTTAAGACATTTGGAATGATCGCTCCCCTGATAATGTCGGGGGAGCCTGATAAAAAAGGAGTTCAATCTATGCTGATTGGCAAAAAAAGTATTTTACTTAGTGTTTTGTTGGTGCTGACCGCGCTGGTAAGCAGTGCTTTGGCCGGTCCAACCTGGACATTCGGTCCCGACGATCAGGGGATGCTGAAGCTGGATTACAAAGGGCAGTTCCAGTTGACCGTTGACGATACCGATGAAAAGACCCAGGAATTCAACTTCCGCCGTAACCGCTTGGCCCTGGTCGGTGTCTACGGTCCCAAGCTCGGTCTTTATGTGCAGACCGAGTACAGTGAAAGTACCGATTCCACCGCGACCAAATTTCAGATGCTCGATGCTGTCGTGCGTTTCAAGCCCACCGACAACCTCAACCTCTGGGTCGGTAAGTTCAAGTACAACTTCACCCGTGAAAACCTCGAGGCCTGTGAA
This sequence comes from Desulfuromonas sp., assembly GCA_002868865.1. Lineage (GTDB taxonomy): Bacteria > Desulfobacterota > Desulfuromonadia > Desulfuromonadales > Geopsychrobacteraceae > BM509. Next base: position 12,498 of record PKUC01000052.1, read on the forward strand.
AAGCCTCTGACTCTCGACCGGTCCCTGTTCATCCGTTCTCCCTATGTCAGCACCCGTGACAAAGGTGTCGCGGTCTGGGGCAACATGTTTGATGATATGTTCCAGCTGCGTGCCGACGTCATGAACGGCCGCACCGGCGCTGCAAACCTCGAATCCAACCTGCGCTACAGCGTCCGTGCTCACCTGTCCCTGCTCGATCCCGAAAAAGGGTACGGCTACAGGGGCACCTACCTCGGCAAGAAAACCATCCTGACCTTAGGTGCCGCCTATCAGGTCGAGCAGGATGTTGCCCTCGCCGGGACCGACACCGTCGACCTTAACGCCTGGACTGCTGATATCTTCGCTGAGTATCCGACAGAAGAACTCGGTACCTTCACCGCATCCGCTGCGATTGTCGACTACGACATGGACGAGGCCAACAAGAGCGGTGCCACCGATACCGTCGGTCTCAACGGCGAGAAGAACGGTGGATATTTCAAGGTCGGTTATTTGCTGCCCAACACCCCTCTGCAGCTGTTCGCCCGTTCTGAGAACTGGTCTTTTGCCGAGCTCAACGGCATTTCCGGTCAAGAACTCGACTTTAATGCAGTCGGTTTTAACTACTACATCAACGGCCAGAGCCTCAAGCTGACCCTTGAGTACAGCGACACCGATTACGACAAAGAAGACGCGACCACAGAAGACTTCACCAAGGTGATTGCTCAGATGCAGGTGGTCTTTTAAACAAAGGCACCTGACGGTGTACAACGGAACTTTTGAACATAAAGGACAAACATCATGAAAAAAATCGTAGTACTGATGACCGCCCTTGCCCTGATGACCAGCGGCAGCGCTTTTGCTGCTGAACTCAAAGGCAAAGTCACCGCAATCGATGGCAACAAGGTGACCATCGAACTGAAAAAAGCCAGCAAGTTGTCTGTTGGCGACAAAGTCGAAGTTGAAGTGAAGAAAAAAGCCAAGAAGAAGAGTGCCGCGCCCGCTGCTGGCGACGACATGCTGCAAGGCTGCTAAACAGAACCCCCGGAGCCTCACCTGTAAGCAGTGAGGCTCCGGGACCCGTTGCATTCAATTAAAGAAACGAAGGACTTAAGTATGAAAAAAACACCATTCACATGGGCCAAAGCTCTGTGCCTGATTGCCGCGACGCTGCTGGTTGTGACCAGTGCAAGCGCTGCTGGAGTCGGCAAAGAGGGGCAGATCTCTGCCAAAAAGGGCAAGGCCACAACCATTGCCGAGCTGGTTGCGATGTACGATTCCAGCTCCTGTATCGAGTGTCACGAAGACACTCATGACGAGTGGGCCAACTCGCCCCACTCCAAACCCCTGTTCGGCACCGGCCGCACCGCCGCTACCTTCAAGACCGCGATCAAGAACGGCATGATGTCCTGGCCCTTCTCCGGCGTGGAAACTCCGGAAGACGTCACCGTTGAACACCTGCAGGGCTGCACCAAGTGCCACCTGCCGCAGCTGGCCGATGCCACCGACGATGTCGCTAAGGAGATCGTTGCCAGCATCCATAGCTGGTACGACGCTGTGCGCGGCGGCGATGCGGACACCCGCGCCGTCGAAGAAGAAAAACTGCTCAGCCTCAACATCAACTGTCTCGTCTGCCACAACCGCAACGCCATCACCCACAAGTGGACTGACGGTTATCCGCAGGATGGCGTGGTTTACGGCTCCATGGACGGCGAGCATCCTTCCGATGACTTCCCGGTCATGAAGGAGAGCCCGATCATGAGCGAATCGATCCTCTGCGGTCAGTGCCATGGTCTCGGACCTAACCTCGAGCTGGATAACCCTACCCAGTGCGCTACCGCCTACGGCAGCTACCTGTGGGTTTATCAGGCGGAAGGCGGGCGTGAGACCTGCCAGGAATGCCACATGGAGAAGAGCGGTCTCGGCCACAACATCCTCAGTTACCGCGATGAGGGAATGGGCAAGGCGGCGGTCGATTTCCATGTTGAAGCAGCCGGCATCAACTGGCGCGACGGCAGCCTTTACACCCCCAAGGCCGTGGTCAAGGTTCATATGACCAACAAAGCCGGCCACGTCATCCCTGATGGCTGACCGACTCCCAACCGACTGGTTCTGTCGGTCAGCGCAACAACTGAAGATGGTGAAGAAGTTTACAACGAAGAAAGAATCTATATGCCCACTCCGCAGAAGTTTGCCCGGGGTGACAAGATGGGCCGCGGCCCTTACGAGAAGAGCGGGATCATTGAAGACGGCGGTCTGCTGCCGCATAAAACCAAGGAAGAGCGTTTCGATATTTTCTTCCCGACGGAAGATACCACCAATGACAAAGGCCGCGTGATAGAGCGTGAGATCCTCGAAAAGAAGCTCAATATCAACGTTAAACTCTGGTATTTACCCTTCGGTAACAAAAAGACGACTCCCTTCATCTGGCAGGATGTTGATAAAGTTGTCACAATTGACTAACAGCTAAAACACTCATCAGGACTTCCCTGATGGTCAGCGGTTGATGGGCATGTTGGGGCCCATCAACCGCTTTTTTATAAGAACATTGAACTGTGAGGTTGCCGTGAACGACATATCTGCAAGTGATCTGGGCAGGGCGATGGCCTATCTGAGTGAAGCCAGACAGATTCTTTTTCAGCAGCTTCACGACGAAAATGGACGCAGTGTCGATCTTGTGGAGGGGGTGGATAAGCTCGCATCTGCTTTCGAACTTGCTGAAGATCCGGAGCTGGTAATGCGGATCTGCCCTTCCTGTGAAAGTTTAGCGACCGAGCGCCGGAGGGATGGGACATCGCACTGTTATAGTTGTGATTCTGTGTGGACGCCAACGGCTCCTTCGGGACCATGAGTACACTGCTGACACACAAACGATCTAGTGGAGATCTTTACTGTGGATAAAAAGACGAAGGTTCAGGTTCTCGACCTCATGAAGAAGGGGCATGATATCCTGCAGAAATCGGAACGGGACCATCTGCTCAAGTCGGCTTATTTTTTGAGAGAAGCGATGGCGAAAATAAAGTCTGCCTGATCTCTTGCAGGGATTAGGGCTTTTGTTAGGCAGGTTCTTACGGGTAGTATGAACTCGTGAAAAAAATTCGAACCTTATTTTACCTTTTCTGCATAAACGCAGCTCTGCTGTTGGCCGGCTGTGCCGAACAGTCGGTACAGTCAAGCTGCGAAGCCTGTCATCAGGGTCTGGAACAAGCCTCTGCGACCCACGGAGACTGTGTGGCCTGCCACGGTGGCGATTCGCAGAACGCAGATAAAGACCAGTCTCATCGTGGGATGTACGGTCCCCGCAATCCCTCTGCCCCCGCTCACTGGGAGCAGACCTGTGGCGCATGCCACGCCTATCATCTAGGCCGGGTCAAGGCCAACCTGATGTACACCAATACCGGCATGATCAAGAATATTCAGGCGACCTGGGAGGGCGCAGATGGTCGTCTGTACGGAAGTCGTGGTGGTGATGTTTATGATGAACAGGGCAACCCTCTGGAATTGAGAGATGTCAGAGAACTGAATAATCTGTCCGGCGAACTTTACCGAAAATTCTGTTCCCTCTGTCACATCGGTCAGGAGTCTACCCAGTCCTGGAACGGCAGTCATGCCTCCGGTTGTGCCGCGTGCCACTTCCCCTACAACGAAAATGGAACGTATCAGGGGGGCGATGCGACCATGAAGGGCAAATGGCCTCACTCCGCCGATCATAAACTTCAGGCTCTGCCCGATAACATGGTCTGCTTCCGCTGTCATAACCGCAGTGGTCGTATTGCCCTTTCCTACATGGGGCTTAACGACGGCAATAACTCTTTGGTGCCGACCAAGGAAGGCAAACCCGGCCCGAGGATGATCAGTGGCGCACGAAACGCCACCAGTATCGCTCCCGATATCCATTTTGCCAAAGGGATGGACTGTATCGATTGCCATACCTCACGCGATGTCATGGGGGATGGTTACGCCTACGAGAACATGTATCTGCAGACGGAGATTAGTTGTCAGGATTGCCACGGCAGCGCTACCGACCGCCCCTCTTTCGCACCTGTCGAGCGTGAAAATGATGATGTTCTGCGGGAATCGGTCGGATATCAGCGCCAGATGAAGCATGGCGAACAGATGGTGTTAACCGCCAAAGGGCGCAAGTACTCCAACGTGTTTATTGAGCGGGGCAAGGTCTGGTTGCAGGGTAAACGCAGCGGCAAGCTGCATGAATCGAAGGTGATCACCGGAACCCCGGAGCACAGCATTGTCGGTCATGAGCGGATGGAATGTTATTCCTGCCATTCCCGTACGGTGGTGCAGTGCTACGGCTGCCACACCGAATATGACCGCTCACAGAAGGGGGTCGACTTCATCAAGGGCAGAGAGACGCCCGGCCGCTTCAGCGAAACCGAGGACTATCGCATGCTCTATCCCTTTCCTCTGGCCCTCAATCAGCGGGGCATGATTTCGCCGGTGACGCCCGGTTGTCAGACCTTTGTCACGGTGAAAGACCGCTTTGGTAAACGGGTGCGCGACGAGTACATTACCAGCTTTAAGGGAAAGCAGCAGCTCCGTTTTGCCCCTTTTTATTCACATAATACCGGCACCAGAGCGGTCGGCTGCAGTGAATGTCATGGCAACCCGGCGTTTTTAGGGTTCGGCCAACACGCGGTAGAGGGGAGCAGTATTGAAGCGACCCTGATCTGCGAGAAGTCAGAAGACAAGCCCCTCGATGGTTTTTTAACCATGGATTACGGCCGGGTGCGGGCCTATTCTGCCATCACCAGAGAAACGTCGCGACCGCTCAGCGGCCAGGAAATTAAAGCGGCTTTGGCCGTTAACCAGTGTCTGGTCTGCCACGATGACCCGAAAGACCAGATCTATCAGAAGGAACTCGATTATCGTGCCCTCGATACCTGCCTCGATCGCCCTGTGTCTGCTGATTATTAGCACGACCTGGGCGGCTCCTAGCATATCCGGTCAAGCGGACAGCCCCATCACGCCGGTTTCTGGCGCGCACGCCGACGTTCCCTGTGCTGCCTGCCATACCGGGCAGACAGGTGAGCTGCGCCACCCCGCCTCGTCACAGCACCGGGCTGCAGGCTGTGTCGGCTGTCATCAGGGCTATGATGGGATTTTCGATCAGCAGATGAGCACACGGCGCGACGAAAAACAGTTTGTCTCAGAACACTTTGCTCAGAGCGATCCCCATTTTTTCGAGAAGAATTGTCAGTCCTGCCATGTCAGTGATTGTCTCGATTGCCACGGGAGCGACGGGCACCGGATCGAAACCGCAAAACAGACGGCCTGTCTCACCTGTCACCGGGATTATTTTGTCGGCCCGGAGTTTCTTGGTCAGGCCCCCCGCGAAGACGCCCAGCGTTACCAGCGTGAAGCCCCCGGTCAGGAAGAGCCGTTCCTAAAAATGCGCCCGGACCTGCATGCTGAACTTGGAATGGAGTGCGTGGATTGCCACTCGATGCAGAGCCTGATCGCTGGACACAAGGCATCTAAAGGGTGCCGCGACTGTCACCAGCCGGGAACACAGCCGGTGGAACACCGCATCGCGGCCCACATGGACAATATGGAATGTTACGCCTGCCATGCTGCGTGGGCGCCGCAGGAATACGGGACCTTCTATCTGCGTCTCGGTGACAGTGAAACGCGTAAATATTTTCGCCTGAAGGACGACTCGACAGGTGAATATCTGAAAAGCAGTTATCTGAAAAAGCAGGATGCTCCTCCCCTTGGTCTCAATCGTCAGGGCCGGGTCAGCCCGATCCGCCCCCAGTTTATTGCCCTGTATTCAGATCTACGTGAAGAGGGCAGCAGCGCCGAAAATCAACTGATGACCGCACAGTGGAAAGCGTTTTTCCCCCATACGATCAGGAGTGGAACCCAGATGTGTGATGGGTGTCACGGGGATGCGCGAAGATTTCTTTTGGAGAAAGAGGAGGATAGAATTTATGCTCTGCAGCGAGATGGTTTGCCTCTGCTCTCTTTCTGGAATCAGCAGGGGCAGCAGGTCGGGAACGGGGCCTTTTTCAGTCCTGAACAGTTTGCTGCGATGAATGAAAAAACCGCACAATATACGAAAGCATACGTGGAAAAATGGAAGAATCTGGTCGAGCGCGTCGAGGGTTCCTCAAAGGATTAGTCCTGGCGGGAGCTGCTGGCCTGTTGCTGTGGAAGTATCTGGTCCCGGCGGGGGAGACGACAAAGAAAACGTTGCTCACGGTGAATAAATCTGAGCTGCCAGCGCGGGGCGCGCTGGTCTTTCGTGAGTCGCGGGTGGCGATCATCAGCGAAGGCGAAGAGCTCTATGCACTCAGCCTGGTCTGCTCACATTTGGGCTGTACGGTGAACGTCACTGCAAAGCAGCTGGTCTGTCCCTGTCATGGCAGTGTCTTCAACCGGCAGGGTGAGCCGTTGAAAGGCCCGGCCGTGGACCCTTTGCGACGGCTGCAGATCGAAGATCGGGGAGATGCGCTGGTGGTGATGGCGTGAAGAATGACGGCGTAATCAAAGAATTTGTCAGGCATCTGTTTCCGCGGGTGGTGTTGCGGCGAAACCTGAAAATAACCTATACCTTCTGTCTGGGGGGGCTTGCCTTCAGTGTCTTTCTGATACTGCTGCTGACCGGCGGGTTGTTGCTTTTTCACTACCAGCCCACTACTGACGGTGCTTTTGCTTCGATCCTCTATCTGGAAAACCAGGTTCCGGGGGGCTGGTACCTGCGCAATCTGCACCGGCTGGCCGCCAACGCGTTTCTGGTTCTGCTGTTTTTGCACACCCTCAGGGTGATCCTCACCGGTGCCTACCGCAAGCCGCGTGAACTGAACTGGGTGATCGGTTTTGCCATCCTCTGCTTGTCTCTGTTTGAGGGGTATACCGGATATCTGCTGCCCATGGACCAGCTGGCGCTGTGGGCCACCCAGACCGGCATGACTCTGCTCGCATCGGTTCCGTTCGGAGATCTGTTGTATCGCTTTCTGGTGCCTGATGATGTCGGACAGCCGATGTCTCTGGTCCGTTTTTATGTCCTGCATGTTGCCATGATCCCGATGGCGATTTTGGCCCTCTCTTTCCTCCATTTCTACCGGATCCGTAAAGACAAGGGAGCGCTGCCGTACCTATGAAAGATCATGTTCCGAGTGCCCCCTATTTCTTTCGTATCGTCAAGCGCGCCCTGATAGCTGCGGTCGTTTCGCTGATGGCACTGGCGTTTTTTATCCCGGCACCGTTGCAGAGTCCGGCTGATATCGGTCGCGTTCCCAATCCTTCAAAATCCGCCTGGTTTCTCCTCTGGACCCAGGAGCTGGTCAGTTACTCGAGTCTGCTGGTCTACCTGATTCTGGGCCTGGGGCTGTTCTTCTGCGCGCTGCCCTGGCTGCCGATCAGCCCCGTGGCCGACAGCGCCCGCTGGTTTCCGAAGGAGCAAAAGTGGGCGAGCCTGATCACGCTGCTGGTGTTTGTAGGGATCCTGATTCTGACCATCATCGCACACTATTTCAGGGGTGAAAATTGGCAACTGGTTTTCGGGTTTTAGCGACGGCGCTCTTTGTTCTGCTGGGCGGGTACGGTTTAGCTCTGGCGAGCCAACCGCTCTGTTTGGAGTGTCATCCGGCGCACTACCGGCAGGAAGGAAGCTGCACCTTCTGCCATCAGGGACGTGCGGACACCAGACGCAAAGAGATCGCCCATGATCGCATCATTGCCGGACGTTTTGCCGCCTTTACCCGTGCGGGGAGCAGTGTGGTGGAAGAGGGGCGGAAGACGGTTGAAAAGACCGCCTGTCGGCGCTGCCATATCTTGGGTGGCAAGGGGAATCGATACGCTGCCAATCTGGATTGGGCGCCGCGTAACGCGACCGCTGAGGAATTATTTGCCGCGATTCGAGAACCCGCGCTGTTTATGCCCGATTTTCATTTTTCCGCACAAAAGACTGTCGCATTGGTGAACACCATCTATGCGGCGGCCCGCACCGTCGATTCCGCTACGGGCGATGTCCCGGTAAAGGTTCATTTCGTCGATCCGGACACCGAGTCAGAATCGACCTTTGAGAAAAAGTGCGGGTCCTGCCATCGGTTGTTGACGGCTCACCTGGGGGGATTGGGTGTGGCGGATGTCGGTCCTAATCTGTCCGGTTTGTTGACCGCATTCTATCCTGCGACGTATCCGGATAAGAAGGCATGGACGGTGCGGGGCCTTGAAGATTGGCTAAAAAATCCGAGAAAGCTGCGACAAAAGGCCCAGATGATCCCGGTGCCATTAAAAAGGGACGAGTGGCAGGATTTAGAGGGAACCTTTCTGGACGCACCTGTTCCCTCTTCTGCTGCGGCGCCTGTCGCCGCGCACTGAGCCGTTACTCGCCCAGCGCGATCTCGAACTGTTCGAGGTGGAAGCCGGGGCGCGAGTTGATGGCGATCTGGCGGCCATGGAGCCGTTCCAGTTCATCGATACCGACGCGTTCCTCGTCGACCAGCAGTCCGGCAACATCGGGGTGGGTCAGCAGGGTGATCCGGCCGGCCGGAATATCAGCGAGCTCCCGCTGAAGTTCACGCAGGATCTCATAAATAACCGTCAGCGCACCTTTGACGTACCCCTTTCCTTCGCAATACGGGCAGGGCTCGCACAGGGTCCGCCCGATCGATTCGCGGACCCGCTTCCGGGTCATCTCTACCAGCCCCAGCTCACTGATTTTGAGGATATTGGTCTTGTTTTTGTCGTTGCGCAGCGCCTCCTCCAGAGCCGAGTGGACCTTCTCGCGGTGTGCTTCCTTCTCCATGTCGATGAAATCGATGATGATCAACCCGCCGATATTGCGCAGCCGGAGCTGGAAGGCGATTTCCCGGACCGCTTCCAGGTTGGTTTTGAGGATGGTGTCTTCGAGGTTGTGCTTGCCGACATAGCGGCCGGTGTTGACGTCGACGGCGGTCAGCGCTTCGGTCTGTTCGATGATGATCGAGCCGCCACTTTTCAGCCAGACCTTGCGTCCCAGCGCCCGGGAAATTTCGACTTCGAGGCCGAAGTAATCGAAGATTGGCTCTGTTTTGTCATAAAGCTCGATGGAGTAGTTCAGTCCGGGCATGAAGGTGCGGATGAAGCGCACGATTTTATCGTATTCTTCGTGTGAGTCGACCACGATCCGCTTGACATCTTCGGTGAGGATGTCGCGCAGCACCTTGCTGGTGACATCCAGGTCGGAGTGAATCAAGCTGGGGATCTGCTGCTGTTCGAGGTCGCGGCTGAGGTTGTCCCACAGCCCCACCAGAAATTTCATATCGGCCCGCAGGTCATCCTCACTTTTGCCTTCGGAGACGGTGCGGACAATGAAGCCGGTCCCCGGGGTGCGGATCGACTCGACGATGTCCTTGAGCCGCTCACGTTCCTCTTCACAGTCGATCCGGCGCGAGATGCCGATGTGGTCGACGGTGGGCATGTAGACCAGATGGCGGCCGGGCAGGGAGATGTGCGAGGTGATCCGCGCGCCCTTGGTGCCGATCGGCTCTTTGGACACCTGAACAAGCAGTTCCTGTCCTTCGGTCAGCAGGTCCTCGATGGGGGGCAGCGCGGGCGGTTCAAGCTCGCCCTGCTGTTCGTGTGAGGTGTCATCACCGTCGATGGTGCGCGCAACCGCCTCCATCTCATCGATGACATCGGCGACATAGAGAAAACCGGCCTTCTCCAGGCCGATATCGACAAACGCGGCCTGCATCCCCGGGAGAACCCGGATGACACGTCCTTTGTAGATGTTACCGACAATTCCCATCTCCCGCTCCCGCTCGATATACAGCTCGGCGATGTGCCCCCCTTCCAGCAGGGCGACGCGGGTTTCGTGGGACGTTGTATTGATGACCAGTTCTTTTGTCATGATGTTTCTCTCCACAGGCGTCGGGCCGCTTCGTTTGTACGAGCTGCGGTAGGACGCTCTCTATAAATCCAGATATATCATCTTAAAATTTGACGTTGATCGCGGTTTTGCGGACCCCGGATTTGCGCACCAGTTCGACATCTGTTTCGAGCAGCAGGGCGGTAATCTGCAGCGGACTGCCCTTGGTCAGGTGGAGTTCCAGTTCATTCTCGACGCGGCGCAGACCGATCAGGTCCGGTCGCAGGTCACTGTGGATCTCTTTGCCCTTTTTGTGTTTGATCAGCGGGAGAGTCTCAGCCTTCAACAGGCGTTCGATGCGCTGATCGAGGTCTTGCGGAGGCTCAGGTGGTAGAGAAATCCGGTAAACACTTGAGGCGACAGAGGCCGAAGGGGACGGTGTTCGCCAGTGGATCTCCTTCCCTTCGAGGATCGAAAATCCTTCGGGCAGCTGGCGGTTCAACGCCGTGACCAGCTGACGGGCATTGGGTGGTTGATACAGCTCGATGTCGATCAGTTCGGTATCGCTTTCGACGCCGAGGGGCAGGGCCTCCAGATAGGAAATCTTCGGTGTCGGATGGAAACCCTGTGAGAACCGTACCGGCAACTTGGCGCGGCGGACAGCGCGTTGGAACATGGTCAGGTATTCGAGATGACCGACCATACGGGCGCGCCCGGTTTTGCTCAGACGCAGTCGAATTTTAAAGCGTCTGGTTTCGTCGTCCGGATCGGGGATGTTGGCCGCGGCATGGGGCGGCAGATCAATAGGCGCGGGCGGATTCTCAATCAGGCGCATACGTAGCTGTTTAAAGTCGCAGACGCCGCAGTTGTTGCAGACCCCATGGCGGCAGTCGGGAGTCGCAGCTTCACGGAGGGCCTGCTGTCGTTCCTGTTGAAAATAGGATTTTGGTAGGCCGCAGTCGATATGATCCCACGGTAGAATCTCATCCTCGTCACGTTCACGCAGATACCAGTCGGGATCGATATCGCAGTTTGTAAAGGCCTGTTGCCAGAGCTCGAAGTTGAAATGTTCGCGCCAGCCGTCAAAGCGGCAACCGAGAGCCACCGCTTCTTCCAGTACCGCTCCCAGGCGTCGATCTCCTCGGGCGAAGACCCCCTCGAGAAAAGAGAGCTCGGCTTCGTGGTACTTAAAGCGCAGCTTACGTTTTTTAAGGCCGTCTTTCAGCCGTTGTTGTCTCTGTTTGACCTGCTCGATGCTGAGTTGTGGTTGCCACTGGAACGGGGTGTGCGGCTTGGGAACAAAGGTGGAGACGGCGACGTTGACATCGGCGCCTCCCTGAGTGCCTTTGCCGGTCCGTTTCACCCGGGCGGCCAGTTCGATCAGTGCCTCGAGATCGGCGTCGGTCTCGGTGGGCAGTCCCATCATGAAATAGAGCTTGATCAGCCTCCAGCCGAGGCTGTAGGCATCCTCTGTGGTCTTCAGCAGGTCGTCCTCGCTGATCCCCTTGTTGATGACGCTGCGCAGTCGTTCAGTGCCCGCCTCGGGAGCCAGGGTGAATCCGGTCTTGCGGACCTTCTTGATCTCCTCCATCAGCTCCGGGGTGAGGGAGCCGACCCGCAAGCTGGGGAGGGACACCGCGACCTGATCTTCGGCATGGCGAGCCATCAGCGCTTTGATCAGCGGTTCAATACAGCTGTAATCACCCGTCGACAGCGACAGCAGAGAGATTTCCTCGTATCCTGAATTCTCCAGCGCGGCATCGATGATTTCGGCGATCTTCTGTGGACTGCGTTCGCGGACTGGCCGGTAGATATAGCCGGCCTGGCAGAATCGGCAGCCACGTGTGCAGCCGCGAGCGATTTCGATGGCGACCCGGTTGTGGACGGTCTGCATGAAGGGCACGATCGGCTGGGTGGGGAAGGTTGCCGTCTCCAGGTCGTTGACGAATCGCCGGCGGACGCTGGTGTAGTCCTGTTGTCGCGGTGTCAGGGCCCGGATGCGGCCATCGGTGTGGTAGGCGACGTCAAACAGCGCAGGGACGTAGACCCCCTCGATCTTTGATAGCGTCTGCAGCAGTTCGGCGCGTGACAGACCGGCGGATGTCCCCTCACGGACCGCGGCGCAGAATTCGACGATGGCTTCTTCTCCGTCACCGATGATTGCGCAATCGAAAAAGTCGGCGAGCGGTTCCGGATTGAAGGCGCAGGGCCCGCCGACCAGGATCAGTGGTGCGTCTTCATCCCGCTGGTCACGGCGCAGAGGGACTCCCGCCAGCTTGAGCATGCCGAGCAGGTTGGTGTAGCTCAGTTCGTATTGCAGGGTGAAGCCGATGATGTCGAAGTGGCTCAGGGGCAGCCCCGATTCGAGGGCGCAGAGCGGTTCATCGTGCTCGGTCAACCACGCGGCCATGTCCGGCCACGGCGCGTAGGCGCGCTCTGCGGCGATGCCGTCGATCTGGTTGAGGGTCTGATAGAGGATCGGAAAGCCGATATGGCTCATGCCGATTTCGTAGACGTCCGGGAAGGCCAGAGCGATTCTCAGGTCGATTTGGTCGGACTGAAAGGAGCGGCTGCCGAGCTCTCCGCCGAGGTATCGTGAGGGTCGACTGACCTCTGTGAGTGCGCTTAACTGTTTCATGATAGATCTGTCTTCTTGTTCTGTGTTGCGGTGGTTTCAGCAGATGCGGAGCCCGAACACTGGTTGCGGGCGGTAAACGTCACAGGATAGCATGCCGGCGGAGGAGAGAAAAGGACTTCGCGTCAGGAACCGCCGCCCCACAGAGAATCTTCGGAGAACTGTTCACGCAAGCGTTCTTCGGGGCATTGTTCGAGAAATTCCTGATGTGAAAAATCGAACCTGTAATCGGTGCAGTATTCCCGTAAAACCCGGTAGGCATCATTGATGCGGCGGATCCTGTCGGGGTCAGTCGCATCGCCGTTATCGGGATGATACCGTTTGACCAGTTGGCGGTGGCGTTCTTTGAGCTGTCGCCAGCTGACCCTGGGGGGCAGGTCGAATTCGGTCAGGGCATTGCGGAGATCCCGATAGGTCATGGTCGTACTCCCGAAAGGCAGGCATCTAGCTTGTATCGCTCGAGTATAACGGATTCTCAAGGACAACAACAATGAGGATCGACCGATTCTGGTTGGGACGTGCGCTGTGATTGACAGCCGGCGGGACAGCACTTAGGATGGCGCATCGGTAACGATCTCTCAACCTCAGGGGGCGGTTTTGGTAAAGCAGAAGACCTTTTTTACCTGTCAGCAGTGTGGATTTCAGAGTCCGAAATGGATGGGCAGATGCCCTGATTGTCGCCAGTGGAATACCCTGGCGGAAGAGACCCCTGTGCCTGCAGCGTCCACCGGGCGGAGTCTGGCTCGGCCCGGTGTGCCGCAGCGCTTAACCGAGGTCGATGGTCAGGAAGAGGATCGCCTCTCCTGCGGTATCGCCGAGCTGGATCGCACCCTCGGTGGCGGTGTGGTTCCTGGCTCGCTGGTGCTGGTCGGCGGTGACCCCGGGATCGGTAAGTCGACCCTGCTGCTCCAGGCGGTGGCTCAACTGGCGAAGCGCGGCAAGGCCCTGTATGTCACTGCCGAAGAGTCGACCCGACAGGTCAAGCTGCGGGCGGATCGGCTGGGGGTTGCTGCCGAGCAGTTGTTTCTGCTGGCAGAAACCTCGCTGGAGCAGGTTCAGCAGCAGGTTGCGTCGATTCAGCCCGATTTCTTGATTGTCGATTCGATCCAGACCATTTTCACCTCGAGCCTCGAATCGGCACCCGGCAGCGTCAGTCAGGTCCGCGAGTGCGCCGGACGGCTGATGTTGATGGCCAAAGGGGATGGCCTGCCGATTTTTCTGGTTGGACATGTCACCAAGGACGGCGCTATCGCCGGGCCGAGAATGCTCGAACATATGGTCGATACGGTTCTCTACTTCGAGGGCGACCCAGGCCATCCCTATCGCATCTTGCGTGCAGTGAAAAACCGCTTCGGTTCGACAAACGAAATCGGTGTCTTCGAGATGAAGGAGTCGGGGCTGAAGGAGGTCGGTAACCCGTCCGAGCTGTTTCTTGCGGAACGCCCCGAAAAGAGCGCCGGCAGCGTTGTCGTGCCGTCACTGGAGGGCAGTCGTCCGATTCTCGTCGAACTGCAGGCACTGGTGTCGTCCAGCACCTTCGGCACTCCGCAGCGCACCGCGATCGGCATCGATCATAAGAGGGTTGCGCTTTTGGTGGCGATTTTAGAGAAGAAGGTCGAATTGTCGATCGCCGGGCAGGATATCTTTCTCAATGTCGCCGGCGGCGTCCGTCTCGACGAACCGGCGGTGGACCTGGGTGTTATCGCCGCTTTGGCGTCGAGTCACCTCAATCGCGCAATCTGTCCGCAGACGGTGATCTTCGGCGAGGTCGGATTGACGGGGGAAGTCAGAGCGGTATCGCGTCCGGAGCTGCGTGTCCGTGAGGCGGCCCGGCTCGGTTTTACCCGCTGTGTTCTGCCGAAGGGAAACCTCAAGAATCTCGAAGCGCCGCAGGGTATGAGATTGTGCGGGGTCCGCCATGCCGGAGAACTTCTCGAAATTATTTTCAATTAAGTCCCCGTTGCGGATAAAGTCACGGTCTTTGTGATGATTTGCAAAACAGGAGCAATCTGCTATTATTCGTCCGTTTTTTAACCTGTTTCACTTAAGAGGGGCGCTATGGAACCACGAGAATTCAGGATTCGCAAGACATTCCTCCTGCCGCTGGGGCTGGTGCTTCTCTTCAGTCTGGCGCTGCTGGTGGTGTGTGTCGTGCAGCAGCAGCCGACGGCTAAGCTCGTCATCCTCTGCGCTATGCTGGTGCCTGTCTGTCTACTTTTTATCGAGAGCAGCCTGCGACGGGTCGAACTCGAAGAAGAGGCGTTGGTGGTGCGCAAGTTGTTTCGTAACAAGCGTCTGGTTTATACTGATGTCACGTCGGTCGATACGGTGTTGGTCCGCAAGAGGGCATTTTTAAGTATCAGTACCGAACCCGATTTTGTTATTCTGTCCAACAGCTATGCGAACTTTTCCGCGCTGGTGACTCAGCTGTTAAAGCGGGTTCCCGAGGCGGCAATCGCCCCGGAAACAAAGCAGATGGCCCAGGCTCCCCCACAGAAGAGTGGTGATATTGTTTCTGCCTGGTTCGCTGCGGGATTGCTGCTGTTGATCCTTTATGTTCAGTTCGGAGGGGCATCCTGAACGTTGTCCTGTTTGTCATGAGTCCGGTCGCATTGCACCAACCGATGGCCGGATTGCTTATCGCGATACGAGGATGATCATGAAAAAACAACTATTAGAAGAATTTCGGACTTTGCTGCAAAAGCAGATGGATGATTTGTTGCAGGAAGCGGGACGGACCGTTTCGGACATGACCGAGGAAAAAACCAATTTCCCCGATCCGACTGATCGCGCCAGTCTCGAATCTGACCGCAACTTCGAGCTGCGGATCCGTGATCGTGAACGGAAGCTGATCGGGAAAATCAGGGAAGCTCTCGAACGGATCGATGAAGGGGTTTTCGGTGAGTGCGAAAGTTGTGAAGAGTTGATCGGCCTCGAGCGTCTGCGTGCCCGCCCGGTCACCACCCTGTGTATCGACTGCAAAACTGAACAGGAGCGTCAGGAACGGATCAGCTGAGCCTTTTCCGTGACCCACGAATCCCTTTTGAAGGCCTGTAGTTTTCTACGGGCCTTCGATCGTTTCGGGGGTAATGCCGCAGGGTTTCAGCTTCTGACCTGACGGCGGTCCTGGCCGTTCCATGGAGGCGATATCGCCCGCCGCAGCCGAACTCGATCGTCGTCGATATCCACCCAGCCGGTAGCCCGTTTAAATTTTTTGATCTGGTGGTTTGTGACCAGTCTGTCGAGGACGTTGTTGTGAACCATGTCGTAGCCACCATTTGGATACATAATACGGATCATCATGGTGCAGCCTCCCTTGACGTTTTTTTTACCTTACCATGTGACCGAGCGATTGCAAGCGGCTCACGCCAGACCGAACTGTTCAACGGTAGATGGGGTCACGGGGTGCTCTGCGGGAGACAGAAGGAGAAAAGTGATGCGGCAGTATCTACAGACCTGTGCCCAGATCGAAAAAAAGGCCGCCGAGATCTATCGGCTGCTTAGTGAATCCGCGCACTACAGCTTGGAGGTGCGCCAGATCTTTCAGTCCCTGGCCAACGACGAAGAGGATCATGCTCACCAGCTCGATTTTGCTCTGCGATTCCCGACCGGTACGGCGACGGCCAAAAAAGATCTGTGGCTCGGGCAGGCTACGGTTCTGTTGCATCGCGTCGAAGAGCTACAGCATCAGGTCGATACCGCTGCGCTTCCGCTGGCACAGGCTGCGGAGCTGGCGGCAGAACTCGAGGGCGAATTCTGTCGGATCCATTTGGAAAATTCTGTGCGATTTCAGGATGAGCGGATGAGGGCGATGTTTGCGGCGATGGCCAGAAGTGAGGAGTCTCACCTGCGCAAGTTGGCCGCACTGAAGCGTCTGTCCGCTTAAGTCGTATCGATTCAGCTCAGATGCCTGTAGGAGGATAAGTTTACAGAAACAATAACAAGCTCAATGCCATCACTCCCATTCCGGCGATCATGCCGTAAATCGAGAGGTGATGTTCACCATATTCTTCCGCTGCAGGCAACAATTCATCCAGCGAAATAAACACCATGATTCCCGCAACTCCAGCAAACAGAATCCCGAAAACAGTCGGTGATAAAAAAGGCATCAAAATCAGATAGCCCACGATCGCGCCGACCGGTTCAGAGAGCCCCGACAAAAAGGATAATTTAAAGGCCTTTTTGCGACTTCCGGTGGCGAAGTAGATCGGCACGGAAACGGCAATCCCTTCTGGAATGTTATGGATCGCAATGGCCGCAGCGATGGCGATGCCGAGACTCGGATCGGTCAGAGCCGCGGTAAAGGTGGCTAGCCCTTCCGGAAAATTATGGATACCGATCGCGAGAGCGGTGAAGACTCCCATCC
>PKUC01000090.1 GCA_002868865.1 Desulfuromonas sp.
CAGGACATAGCTCGGAATCTTGAACGCGCCGTAGTTGGACTGCGGGCTCACGCGGACCTTGTGAGTCGCGTCGGTGGTGATGTTGATACCACCGTTACCATTGTCTTCAACGGTAAATCCGAAGGTGCCGTTCTTGAAGTTGGCAGGCATAACGTCAAGCAGTTCAGCGATCGACGGAGTATCGTCGATGTTCTTGTACGCGGAACCTGAGCTCGGGCCGATCATCATGCTGCGCTTAGCATAGGTCGCGCAGGTTGCATCAGCATCGGTGTCGCAGACTTCCAGCTTGAGCAACCAACCCTTCCAGGTGGTCCCTTCGCCAGAAGAAGGCAGCATAGAGGTACCGGTCATGGTCGAACCATTAATGGTGTCGAACCAGTCAGTGACGCGGCTACGGAAGGTTACCTCGTACAGACCTTCAGAACGATCCATGTCACGGATGACGTTGGTCGAATCAGCAGGAACAGCACCAGCACCGTTGGTAACATCGGTACCGTTGTTGTTCATCAGCGGAATCGAGATGAAACCAAACTTGTCTTTCATGTTCGGGTGACCGAAAGTCTTCTCGGTGCCGCCCTGAACCTTGGTCATCGGGGTGGTCTGATCAGCATTGAAACCAAACTGGCCGTAACCTTCCATGTCGATGGTACCACCATAGAAAGCATCGCTGCCGTGACAGTCGGTACAACCGCCAGCACCGAAGGCCTCAGCAGCAGGCTCGATCTGGTGAGACATGGTGAATGCGACAGTAACCCAAGAAAGCTTGAGCTTTTGGGTCTTGCCAGTGATACCGGTCATGGTATCAAGAGTTGCTTTCAGATCAGTGATGTGATCAGCAACCTCAACGCCGGTGGACACGCCGTCAGCCAGCAGGCCGTACGCTGCAGGGTGGCCAGCATCAGGGGTGTTGGTCAGAGCGTTCTTCAGAACGTGAGTCGGCAGGACAGCGTCCATACCGTGAGCACGACCGTCGACGTTAACGTCGTAGGTGACGTCGTTCTTGTCACGCCAGAACAGACTGGTCAGCATGTTACCGCCGTGAATTTTACCGTCTTTGGCCCAGGTGTAACCGAAGTTGGAACCACCGGCGTCAGTGTACATGGGGCGGCTGACTTCGTAGGTGTCGTGAGTCGCCAGACGACCTTCATGGTCAGGAGCGGATCCATCAACAAAAGCACCACCGGTTGCGTAGGTCAAGTTGACGGTGTTGCCGTCATGGTCGGTCATGGTGTGCGGAACTTCACTTGCCTTGGTGATGTGGCAGGCTTCGCAGCTGATGATATCGAGGTGACTACCGTCAGCAACACCAGTACGGGTGCCCTTCTTCTGAACGATGGTAGCGCTTAGGCCGGCAGCTGCGTGAGCCGCAGACGGGTTAGGAGCACCGTAGGACTTGCCGCGGTCGCCAAGACCGGAGCCGTCGTGACAGCCTTCGCAGCCTTTGAAGCCCTTCCAGTCGTTCTTGTTATTGAGGCTGTCCCACTGACCAGCGCCACCTTTAGCAGGATCGTGACCCAGCTTGCCGTCGCGGATGTTCAGGCTGGAACCAACGGTCTCACCCAGAACCTTGCGAGTGTCGCGCGCGTCGGTATTGGGATTCACACCGCGCAGATAATCGGTGCGCTCGTGGCAGCCCATGCAGCCGATAACTTCGTGGACGTCAACGTCGGCAGCCATCTCACCACGCTTCTTCCAATCAACCTGGTACTTGCCCTGGTGACAGGTTGCGCAGTTCTCGGTCGGCGGTACAGCTTTGACTTTACCGAACAGGTTGGCCTTAAGGGTGCCTGCGTCATCAAAGACGATGCCGCTTGCCAGACCGTCGGTGTAGTCGGCTGTAGTACCAAAGCCGTCGTCCATTACGTTGTTGGTCCAACCGAGGGTATCAACAGTTGTACCCATGCCGGCACCGGCAACGCGGGACGCATCGAAACGGCCGTCGCGCTTAGCAGCTTTGGCAGCATTCCAGGAGTAGCCTTCCATGTGACAGGAGAGGCAGTCCATTTCAACAACACCGGTCTTAGCGAAGTCGCTGAACAGCGGCTCGTTGTAGTCGCCGTCGCCGTCATCATCAAAGATATCGATGAAGTAGTTGAATGAGGTGTACTCGGACGCATCCTGAGCGGTACCGCGATATGCGACACGCGGGGAATCGTCGAGGAAGATCGGGTTGCCATAGGCATCTACATCTTGCAGCCCATCTACGCCCAGAGTCGGGTCTGTAGTGTAAGCATAAGAGTAACCAACCTTCTCAACAACACCGGTACCGTTGATGTAGATATCCTGAGGAGTCGGTCCTGCAGTACCAGTGGTGGTGTTATCAGCTTTGTCCCAGTCCTGGTTGCGGGGGAAGTATTCCATACCACCGCCACCAACGTGGCACTCACCGCAATCACGCATGTTACCGATGACAGTGTTGTCAACGCGGGCCTTGAACAGACCTACGGGATCAGACCAGGTGTCGTTGGTGTAGTCTGCAGCAGCAACTTTGGCAGCAGTTGCAGCATAGTCGTAAGGAACATACATGGACGCGGCACGGGTACCGGTCAGGGCATCGCCGTAAGCATTTTCACCAACCTGGTTCAAACCACCAGGCTTGCCGTCGAATTCAGCGCCACCAGACTTCTGGCCGAACTGAACCGAAATCAGCTTACCGTTAGCTGCATCGTACTGGAAGGAACCACCATCATCATAAAGTCTCGACAACTGTCGAGCAGAAGGCGGTCACCATGCACCTACGTGGCCTTGACCCTGAACCCAGGCCTTACCTTTGGGACCAGGACCGGATTCCCAAACATCACCGTCGGGGTTCATGGGGTTGAAGCCATAGTGCTCGTTAGCGGCCAGCTGAGAGTGATAGCTGTGCTGCTCGTAGGCATCGTAATCGTGACAGCCGCCGCAGGTTGCTTGGACGCTGTAGGCGTTACCAACGTCGTCTGCGTCAAGGCTGATCTCTGCGCCCGACGCATCTTTCAGCGTCACAGCGTTGTGATCATACGCAAAAGCTGTGCTTCCGAAGGCGACCGCAGCTACGGACACCAACGCAAGCAGGATCAGCTTCCGCAATGTTTTTGAATTGAATGACATAGATTTCATTCTCCTTAGTTCTCTAAAAAGTTGTCCGTCACCGGGGCGACGGGTGGAAAGCTTAACGTGACTGACAAAACCTTAAACTTTGATAACTGTTCTGCGAGTTGCGTCAAACCCCCTTTCCGTGTCAGCCCCCGTCTGTCCTGAACCGATGTTGGGGCATCGATCCGGCGGGTGACCAATAATAATTCTCCTGAAAGAGAAAAGAGAAAATACCAGTGACGGCTATTTCTGCAACATGCACGCCAAAAGCCCAACGAAATATCGTTGATTATTTGTCGGCAAAATAATCATCAAAAACATGTGTACTTAAAGAAAGTTTTCTTAAAACTTTTCATCTTTGCCGATCCTGCACGTTCCCCTGTGTTGTCTCGTTATTTGCGTTTATGAGGGTTATACCCCAAAAAACCACTAACCCTCATGGGCCATATAACCCACCACACCTCTAAGTTGAGATAAGGGACGTACCCTCCCCTTTTCAGCGCAGGACACAATACGCCCCACCCAAGCCATCACCTGAATCTGTTAGGTTTTCTTGTTGAATCTAATAGGAACGTGCCGTGGCGGAACTGTGGCAATCGACAGAACAGGTGCGATTGAGCTGGTCGTGCACCATGGTGGGCCCAGCGGCGGTGCTGTCGAAGTTGATCAGATATGTTCCGCTGACGTCGGGAACACCGTGGGGGTCGTGGCAGGAGGCACAGGGGGTTTCTTTGCCTGCATGGGCACCGAGCCCCTGTACATGACGGGTATGGATATTGTCGGCAGGAGGAGCGGGCATCAACACTGCGGGGTCGTGACACCGCCAGCAGAGGTCATAATTGCTCTGGGCGTAACTCTGCGGGTAACTGGTCAGATACTGACCGACGAGAATCGGCTCATAGATCGAACCGTGAGGCCCTGTTGCCCCGCTGCTGCTATTGTGACAGTCGGTGCAATAGATCCGGCTTCCGGTCGTATAGCCATTGGTCAGGGTCACCATAGTGGTATTCTTTCCCAATGCCGTCACCGGATGGTAGGACGGATTTCCTGCATCAAAACGGATACTCTCATCGAGCTCGTTAAACTGGCGGGTAATATGTGTAGCATCAACAAATGGGTTACTGCTGTGACATTTATAGCAGATTTCATATTCATAGCTGGCGCTCTCGATCTCGACACCCGACGCATCCACCCCGCTGACCGCAGAAAGGCGTCCGCTGACGTTTGGAGCGCTGGCAATAGCACCGTCAAGCTGATGGCTGTTGTGGCAGTCCGCACACTCGACGTGCTCAGCCATCGTTAAAGGCGTCTCGGTAGGATCGTGAATCCCGTCAGTAAAATCGAGGGGATGGGTCGAAGTGCGGGAAAAAGCGGTTTCGACGTCGGCTTCGGGTCCGGAACTGGCCGCATTATGACAGCTGATCAAACAGGCGTCTTCTTCATCGGGCAGGGTTGATCGGAGCAGACTGGCCGCATGCCCCGCACCATGGGCGGTATGGCAACTTTCGCAGGAGACATCGATATCGTTACGATTGTGGGTCCCGTCGGCCCAACCGGTCGGGATGTGGCAAACCTCACAGAGGGCCGAGTCACCATTATCCATCAACAAAAACTTACCGAAGAGGTCCTGATGGGAATCGTGGCATGCGGTGCATTCCATCCGGTTGCCAGGCGAGAGCTGGACCGCCCCGGTAAGAGAATCGGGGTGCACCATCTGACCGTCATCGGCCTGGGAATCTTCGTAAACAAAAGAGATCGGGTGATCGTTGGACAGGTCTGTTTCAAGATTGGTATCACCCACCGGCAACGCCCCGAGGCTGTTGCCGCCGGGCCGGTAGTCACCGGTCAGCAGTCCGACAGCGATCGTGCCGTCATGGCAGGACAAACACAGCCGTGACGCGCCGGTGGGCTGATCGGGCGCCGCCTGAACCGTGGTCGAGCTGTACAGGGTGTAATCGGCCGTCGAGAGCGCCCGACTCCAGAGGGGCATGTAATCGCCGGTCACGTTGGCGTGATGGGGAGTATGACAGAAGATACAGACCCGCTCTTCACTGGCGGTGCTGATAGGACCGGTCCCCGAGGCCGACAGGTTGTGCAGGGTGTCAACCACTCCGACGGCCAGAGCCGCAGACGACACAAGCAGAAGACACAGAAATAACCCCAAAAGGCCCAAAACAGCCGCGAGAGCATTTTTTTTGATCATAGCCGACCTTCCCCCTTCAGATATTGGAAGATCTGGATGCGATGATTGTACGCATCCGCAACATAAATCCGGTCGTCATTGTCGATGTAAAGTCCGGCCGGCATCCAGAACTGCGCCGGGCCCTGTCCCTGCTCGCCAAAGGCGAACAGATAACGACCGTCAGCATCGTACACCTGAACGGCGTCCTTGAGCGAATCACAGACGTAAATATGGCCGTCACTGTCGGTGGCGACACCCTTCGGCTTGTCAAAATACCCGCTGGCGTGTCCGCGCGCGCCGAAGGTCGTAAGGTAGCGACCGTCGGCAGCAAACATCTGAATGCGCGCATTGATCGCATCGGTGACAAAAATTCGTCCCAGTCGGTCAATCCACAGATCGGTGGGGAAGTTCAACTCTCCCTCCCCCGCGCCGCGGCCGGAAAAGCGGAAACGTTCATAGCCATCAAGCCCAAAGACCGCAACCTGGTGCGCACCGGTGTCGGTAATATATATCTGCCAGTTTTCGGGGTGAAAGGCGATTCCGGTCGGACGCGCCAGAGGATCAAGATTGAAACGGACCAGCCGTCCCTCACTCAAACGGTAGCGATAGATTCGCCCCCGGACCGAATCGGTCAAATAAATGCTCCCTGCACCATCCGAGGTCACGCCGACAGGGCTCAACAGAGTCGCGTCCCCCTCTCCTCGCTCGACGCGGTAACGACGGTCATCGATATCGATAAGATGCAGCGATGTGCTGCCGGGATCGGCAATAAACACCCGACCCGCCGAGTCGACATGGATCCCATAGGGTCGAAGAATTCTTTCACGTCGATCACCGAACAGAAAGGCCCCAACACGGTTCCAGAATCTCGGTTTCAGCCCCGCATCCTGCGGAGTCTGAATCTCGCCTTCCCAGCGGATCATGGGTTGATCGTTGTTGTCGTGCCAGACCAAAGCGTTCTTCACTTCATCCGTCAGCGGTGTTTTTGCTGCGCATCCGGATAAAACAAGCAAAACAAGCAGCGCGATCAGCCCAAAACGGAACATCAGAACGACCTCGTAAATTGAATTTCGAGACAGTTATCGTGAGTCTCGGTCCCCTGATAAATATCCCACTCATCGGAGAGTTCAATCGAAAAACGGATTTGACGATGGCGATAATCCATTCCGATCATCGCGTAGGTTTCATGACGGTCCGGATTATCCCCGAAGCTGTAGCGGTATTCCCCTTCAAGCTTATACAGAATCTTTTCTGTCAGCTTATTGTGATAACCGCTCCGATTACTGAGACGCTGCACTTCGCGTTCATACCGGTTCTCGCCTCTGTCCGTACCATAAAGCAGATACACCTGATGAAAATGAGAATAAAAACGACGGCCACGCTTTTGCGTATTGTAGAGGAGATAGGACTTTACCCCCTTTGAATACGACGACAGAGCCGCCGCTGAGCGATCGGTATACTCCGCTTCAATTCCGAATGAGTAGGGGTCAAGCTGCCCCTTAAAACCGAGGCTGTAGTATCCGGTATCACTTAACGTCGGGTCACTGTCAACACTCCGACGCGAGGTTTGATCTGAAAGGCGGACACGCGTGTAGACCGACAAGAGCTTACGAAAGAAAAAAAGGGACGCATTGAGACCATGTGTGGCCTCTTCAAAACGGGACGTTGGTGCCACCTCATACTGATAACTGACCCTTAATGTATCATCCTCGTTAATCGCACTTCCACTTTCTGGAATAATGATCCGGAGTTGGTCGACCAGAAACACGTCCAGCGTATAGTCGGCACCCAACGCATACGTTTCTGAACCGTCTTCACTACGGATTTCGACCGTATCGATCAAGACATTGCGACGACTTAACAACATCGGGTCGATGCTGGAGTCATCGGGAACAACAATCAACTCGTCAACAACAGGTACGATTCCCGAAATATCCCGATCGATCAAGCTGCGTGATTCTTCAACACCGATATGGAGAACGCGACCCCGCGCCAGTTTTTTACTATAGGCAAGCTGGAGACCATAGCCACGAAGACGATCTTCACCACCACCAAATTCTTTCTGACGAAACTGGCCGTTGAGCGTGGTTGTTAAACTGCTGAACAGCTGATGCGTCAAACGCCCCCGGACCAAATCCTGATGCGTCTCGATATCATATCGGCGCTGAAAATCTTTTCCATAAAGCAGCATGCCGCGCAGCGCAGGCCCCGGCGTCCAGTGCAATGTCTCCTGCCAGCGCCATTCTCGGCCCTGACGAAACCCGGCTTCATCCTTGAGGGAATACTCCGAGTCCAATTCCAGCCATTCATCAGCGAACCAGGGTCTAAGCTCATTAAACAGTCGGTAATGGACAGTCTCGGTATGCTGATCCACGCCAGAAGTATCATCAAAATCGACCACGGCGTCAGTTGCACTCACAGAATACAGCGTTCGACTGAAGCGACGCCAAGAATGCCCGCCACTTACGGAGAGAGATGTGGTTTGCGTCGACCGGTCCTGTTCCAGACCCGACGTCGACGTGTCGTTTTCAAAAAGCTGGACACTGGCAGGGAGTATACGGCTTCTGAGTCGGACACTGATACTGTTTCGACGCGTATCTGTGATGTAATCACCGGAAAAGCGACGTTCACGAACATCCGTTGTCGAAAAGGAATCGAAGGTTATCGGAGTTCTTGACCGCTTAGCGATCTGCCCTCTAAAGCGGTACTCTTCTCGCGACTCATCCCAGCGGTAGTCCTTGACCCCAGTCTCTTTTTCGAGAAATTGACGTATTCCCAAACGGCCCGAAAGCGTACCGGACCAGATATTGCGTCCATAGATTGAGTAGTCCAGAGAAAACCCATAACTCCCCTCACTCCTGTGGCGCTGGATCACCTGATCGCTTTGTGACTGACCGTACCCGTTGCGTTGAAATGTGTAGGCAAGACGCAGATCTGAGCGAATATTCTGAACAAGAAAAAGGGATGTCCGTGTGGTTGCAGCCTCGACTGACGAAGGGCATAAAGCTGCGAGGGCGCACAGTAGGAGCAGAAAAAAGGGTGGGAGGCGAAAGACCATAGATCCTGATCACTTCAGAAAATACTGGTTTTTGCCAAAGTGGGCGCCATGACAATCAACACAAAGAAGTTCCTTCTCATCGACGCGCTGGTGCAGGGCCGCCGCCAGTCGTTCTTCTTTATGACAAATCGAGCAGATATCGGAACGACTTTTCTTTAACAAGGAGAGGTACTGTGACTGATGCGGCAAGTGACAGGCAAGGCAATCATGAACAGCAACCGGTCCATGCACGTTTGGCCCCTCAATAAAACCGACGTGACACTTAAAACACAACTGATCGGGGGGCAATAACAGTGCGTTACTGGCACCGGTTTCATGGCAGCCCCCACAATCCTTTTCTCCATAAGGTTCGTGAGACGAACCCTTCGGAGCATCGTCCCCGCCCGAAGCGACCATCCCCGCCGCCGGCATCGCCTTACTCTCGACAGCATAATCGGCACAGATCTGGTCTACCGGAGGCAACTTGGGCACCCCATCAAAGAGCGTACTCAGTGCCTTGTGTCTCGTCACCTGATCACAACCACTGACCAACAGCAAAGCAATGCAGATCAAAGCGACCTTCATGCACACACCACCCGCGAAAAAAGAAGTTATTCGAATTATTCTCTACTGCCCAGCAGCGGCGCCATCTTCCTGAGCCTGCTCTGCCTCGGCCTTTTCACGAGCAATCTCAGCCTCACGTTCCTCACGTATCAAACGATATTCGGCCTCATAATCGACTCCACGCCTCTGTCCCAAACCGTACACGGCAAGCCGCTTGTCTCCAAAGTGATTAGAGACATAAACAACGCGCTCCAGTTCAAAATTGGGTGCCGCATACTGCTGGAAAAACTCAAGATTTTCTGTCGATACCGCCACAGACGCAGGTAGCCTCATCTCGTTGGAACCGCCAAAAAACATCAGCAAACGGCCTTCCTGGTTGAAAATCTGAATATTCTGATGTGATGCATCGACCACATAGATCAACCCCTGGTCATCGACGTGAATTCCCCGCGGCCGACCAAACAGGGATACGACATTCCCCATTCCCCCGAACGCCATCAAAAGGTGTCCATCACGGTCCATCTTAATAATCCGGCCGGTTCCAGTGTTGGTGACGTAGAGTTCACCCTTGTCGTCCATGGCCATATGCAGAGGGATATAAAGTCGCTCAGGCGACATGTCCGAACCCCGCCCAATCTGATCAATAAGCTTATAGGTCAGACGGTCGTAGATTTTGACATGATGGTCCTTGGCATCGGTCACATAGACCTTATCTTCATACACCGCAACATCGGTCGGCTTAAACAGTTCATCACGGCCGAAGGACCGAACAAAACCTCCTAAAGGATCGAATACGAGAACTTCCTGGCGATTGACATCGGCAACATACATGTAGTCATCATCACTGAAGGCCAGATTGAGCGGTTTATTAAAGGATCCGCGCCCAATAGCCCCAGTGAATTTTTCAAACGTTTTATTCACAAAGTCGATGACAAATACGGCCGTTCGCCCCGCATCACAGACATAAAGCTTTCCCTTATGAACCGTAACACCAGTCGGCTTGATGATCGGCTCGAACTCAATCTTTTCGGGGGCCTCAAAAGAAATCAGTTGAAAACCGCGCTGCTGCTCAATGACATCGAAATTGCTATTCACCTCAGTCAGAAACTGAATGCGCGGCAGATCAGAACCCGGCCAGAACGTGTATGGGCCCTTCGAAGCCGTGCGCTGTCCGGCACATCCTGTCAAGCTAATAAGTAATACCATCAGTACGACGTAGCACAGACGATCAGCAAAACATTCCGTACGCATAAAAAAGACTCCCTGCTTCCTACTTTAATTGACTCTTGGTCTCGCAGTTCAACTATCGAGACAGACATGTGCGGCACTTTAGCAAGTTTTCAAGTAAAACAAAAGTGCTAACCAGCCCATTCAAAACTGTTCATAAGCACGAAACACTCTCCAATTTCCCAATAAAAAAGGGTCGCTGGAAAAACCAGCGACCCAATACATCAGCACATCATCGTGTAACGTGAATTACTTGACGTGACACATGGTGCAAACTTGAGAGTCCTGCTGCTGACCATAGAGGAAGTAACCATCGGCAGCGTTGTATCCGAGAGGATCACGATTGTGAACATCGTGACAGGACGCGCAGGTCATGATTTTCTCATTCAGAAGAACGTCTTCGATCTTGGTGATCGCATAAACGTCAGAAGTCTGGCTTGCCAGGGTTGCAGCAGGATCGCGCAGTTCGGCAAAAACAGCGGTATCGGTCGACATACCAGTGTCGTTCGCATAGGAGTAGGTGTAATCGAAGCCGATCGGGTGGTCGTTTGTCATATCACCAAACTGACCAACGCCGTAGCCGTTCCAAACGTCAGCTTCAACACCGATGTTACCACCGGGATCACCATAGTACGCGTCCGGAGCGATAGCGCCGTCATGGCAGCTCATGCAGAGCAGAGACGGACCGGCCATCGGATCGATTGCGCCAAGATCATCACCATTAAAGGTGTCACTCTCGTAAGGAACAAAAGTCTGGATGGAGAGGTCATGGCTCCACAGAGGCTTGTATCCACCAGTGACGTTCGCATGGTGAGGGGTGTGACAGTAAGCACAGATGCGAACTTCAGCGTCGCTGTCCAGGATCCGCATGTCGTGCTTGGAGCCTTCGACAACCGCGAAGGAAGAGGACGCCATAGCGACCATCAACAGAGTGAGTAATATCTTTTTCATAACTAAATTCATACCTCCCGTATGGGTTGATAATTCTCTTTTCAGTTTTTTTACAAAACATTGAGACCTCGCCAATTTAACTTACCGGCTCTTTCCTCTTTCCTGGCATTTCTGAAAAATCCTTGCATTCTGTTGCGGCGAGGCAGTCCGTACCGTGTTTAAGCCAACGGATAAATAGGACAAAACAGAAAACGTCTGATTTCAGAAATGATTCGTAACCTACCCCAATAGGTTTTCGAATGACCGTTAGGTATAGCAAAGACAATGCCGCAAGCGCATGCGCCATAAAAATTATCTATATTGAAACCAAAATATATTATTTTTCGAGAGGTTACATCATTGGGGAGTGCTGCAAGTCGGGGCCGGAACGCCACCAGATCCGAGGGGGTTTTGACCCACCGGGGCAACAGTTACGGGCGATAACCCCCGAACAGAAGCCCCGGCGTGCCCACGAAACGACTCTATTCCTTCCACTGCTCAACGTCGATCAAGCCGAGTCGAGCCGCGTAACGCACCAGCTCCATCTTGCTGCGCACGCCGAGCTTCTTCATCAGGTTGGCGCGGTGGTTTTCCACCGTCTTCGGACTGAGCGACAGGCTTTCGGCAATCTCCCGGGTGGTCGACCCTTCAACCACCATCCGCATGACCTGCTGCTCCCGGGGCGACAACAGGCCGTAGTGCTCATCATGCACAACCACATCCTGCCCGTCCGCAAGGATCAACTGCTGCACCACCTCCTGCTGCGCCTTGCCATCGAGATAATATTCGCCACGACACAGGGCATCCAGCGCATCGATCAGCCGCCCGCCGGCCGCGTCCTTGACCACATAGCCCCGCGCACCGGCCCGGAACGAGTCAGCGATATATTCATATTTCTGGTGCATACTCAGCATCAGCGCCTGCACCGATGAAAACCGCTCCGTCAGCAAGCGGACCGTCTCAACACCACTCATTTCTGGCAGCGAAATATCCATGGTGACCAGATCCGGCTGCAGCGCTTCGATCTTTCTCAACGCCTCTTCGCCACTGCTGGCCTCACCGACAACGGCATAGCGCACACTGCGATCCACCAGACTTTTCAGACCCTCCCGGAACACCGGGTGATCATCGACAATCATCACACGTTTTTTTTCTGTCATCACATCTCCCACCTGATAGACCCAACACACATCACCGTATCACTCGTCACAATGAGCACACTGCGCCGCATCGGGAAGTTCAACCGTCACCCTCGTCCCCTGTCCGGGGCGCGAATCGACGTGAAATTTGCCGCCCAAAAGTTCCACCCGCTCCGACATACCCAGCAGACCGAAACGCGGCCGATCATCGAGATCGGTAACGTGCTGCGGCTCAAACCCCTTGCCATCGTCTTCGATCCGCAGCCGCACGGACGGATAGGACGCAATCAGACGGACCTTGATGACCGAAGCCTCAGCGTGGCGCAGGGCATTATTGACGGCCTCCTGCACGACACGAAACAGTTTAATCTCTGTCCGCCCTCCCAGACTGACATCCTTCATCCCCGGCGCCTGAAAATCGATGCGGAGACCGTGCAGCGTGGAGAGCCGTTCGCAATGCTCCCGCACGGTACGCACCAGGCCATAGCGCTCCAGCACCGGCGGCCGCAACCCTGCCGACAACTGCCGAACAGACTCGATCGCGCCCTGCAGCATCTCGCTCAGCTCGACAACCCGTGCCTCCGCCCCGATGGATCCGTCTCCTCCCAACGATTCAATACCCATCTTTACCGCGTTCAGGCGCTGTCCGAGATCATCGTGCAGATCACGGGAAAGCCGTTTGCGCTCTTCCTCCTGGACCGACATCAGGCGATGCGTCAAACCACGCACTCGCCCTTCCGATTCGCGCCGCGCAGTAATATCCCGTGCAACAGCCAGCTTGGCAGGCCGATCGACGTCCGGCATCCGGATCGCCAACTCGACCACCGAATACCACCTTTGCGTCACCTGATTGAAAAATTCCTTATAGCTTGGGCGCCCAGTTCTAAACACCTCATCCTTGGCGCAATCATCGCACTCCGATTCCAGCCCACGACAGACCAGATAGCAGGGCTCCGTGTCAATATCTCCCAAACAGCCGTCCCGCATCTTTTTGTTGGCATAAACGATGCGGTAGTCATCGGTAACGACATAGACCCGATCCTCCATCGCGTCGAGCAACAACCGCAGCGTCTCCTGCGATACATGCATGGCATGGGACAGCATCTGACATTCGGTCTGGTCTTTGAAAACCCCGAGAATCGCCGGCTCGCCGTCAATTTTGATCAGCCGCGCCTCCACCTCCAGCCAAAACGGCGTACCATCTTTTCGGGCCGCGATCTGCGCCCACGAAGTTTCAGACATCTGCTTATCGAGCATCTGCTGATGGATATCCTGAAACAGAGCCCGCGATGCTGCGTCGGGATAGACATCACGAAACATATTGGCCCCGATCAGCGCCTGCGCATCGCCTAAGCCGAAAAAACGTCCAAAGTGCTCGTTCAAATAGATGGCCCGTTCACCCTGAACCACATAAAGACCACTGCTTAAATTTCCGACGATCGCCTCAAAAAGGTTTGCAGACGGCTGAATTTCTGTCATGCGTCACGACTCCCTGCCAAGCATCAAAGATTCCGATCGAAAAACCGATCTCCAACCGCTTCACTAGACGACAAACTGGCGACAATGTCAAATCCCCAGAAATCAGATCACGCTCACAAAAGATGTTTTATCTGATGCCATATTCGGCACAAAATGCGGCTTTTCTCCCCCGAACAACAAGGTGGGGCATATGCCCCGTCCTCAGGGCCAGACCGCCCACACAAAGCAGCAACTCTCAACCCGTTTTCAGCACTCCCCCCTAGCCTGATTAGGGGAAACTTCTCAGAATTTGGGCGGTATCATCCAGCAAAAAAATTGGCCCCGTAAACAACCCTTATTCTCACCCATAGAACCGCCAAGAACCTTTAATTTTCAAACAGTTAACACACCTCTCAAAACATGCAAAACACAGCAACGCATAGAATATTCAATATAATTTCATAAAAAGTCGACCAAAACAGTCGATCTGGTATCAGGATTGCTATATCAAACTCTACTAATTTTAAACGCGTGGGCCAAGTGAGGCTTTACGCACAGGAAACACCCTCGGTTCAGCACGAGGCCGGTTCGTGCCCCAACACCAACCGCCACCAATCGACTGACCCGGGAACCAAAATGGATGACAGCTGACAAAAGCACGTCACCCAATCCTCTTTCCGCAAAGCTAAACAGTTCGTAACCCAAACTTTTTCTCGAGAAAGGACTCGCGGAATGAAACGTAAGATGCTCGCATCCGTGCTCCTCAGCGTTTTTGCGACGCTGACATTCGGAGCAGGGATTACAATGGCGGCGCACCCGGACATTACGCTCTACACCTATGAAGAGGTGGGCGAAGCGTTTGGGCAGCCCGGCGGCATGATGCCGGTCATGTTCCAGAACTGGACCGACCAAACCCAACCGGGTTTCATGGCAGGCATGCCCTACAGCCCGAAAATGACCTGCGGTAACTGCCACAACGGCACGACCACCAGCTGGGACGGACAGGTCACCGACCTTCCCGCCGACATGGTCAGCTATGAAGAGATGTCCAAGCAGGCATTCCACGCCGAGCTGGGTGCCGAAGCCTGGGGACACGCCGATCCGACCGAACTCGGCGACCCGGATGACGCCACCAGTCAATTCGGTAAGCCGTGGTCGCGGACCAACGGTATGTGGGGTAAGTGGTGACCGCCTTCGCTCCGCCAGTCGGCGGATCTCAGTGATCAAGACGAAGACCACACCAACGGATCCTATGTCCCGAACGCAACTTTTGAAGGCGGGACTGCAGCAGAAAACGAAGCAGCAATGATCGCCAAGGTCGACCTTGCGGTCTGGGATATGGCGACCAGCTGCGCCAGCTGCCACGTCGGTGGCTCCATCATCGAAGAAGACCTGGGCGGTACCCGGCTCAGCAAGCGTCCCGCTCCGGCCGCAGACAGCTACAACGCCATCGACCACTATGTCGCTGACGACTACAACTCCACAACAGGACTGCCCGAATTCAAAGT
>PKUC01000058.1 GCA_002868865.1 Desulfuromonas sp.
ATCGCTGAAGACGTCGTCTATCAGGTCGATGGCGAGATCATCCGTCACGGCGGAATTCAGTCCTGATGCTCCCGCATCGGACACACTAGTCTTCGGGCAGATCCTCCACAGGATCTGTCTTTTTTTTGCCGAACAAACGCGCCGCTATGATGCCGACCTCATAGAGCAGGA
This sequence comes from Desulfuromonas sp., assembly GCA_002868865.1. GTDB lineage: Bacteria > Desulfobacterota > Desulfuromonadia > Desulfuromonadales > Geopsychrobacteraceae > BM509. The sequence continues at coordinate 172 of PKUC01000058.1, forward strand.
CAAACGGCAGGGCGATCGAAGCCTGAGAAAACAGATCAGGAGGGGTCAACACAGCACCAAAAATAAACGCCGCCAGCAACGCGTACTTGCGGTTCTTCGCCAGCCAGGTGTGATCGACCACCCCCATCCGGGCGAGAAAGAAGATCACGATCGGCAGCTCAAAAACCAGTCCGAAGGAGAACAGCAGGCGGGTCGCTAACGTGAGGTACGCTCCCATGGAGAGCATGGCGTTGATCTCACCGGAACCGGTTCCGAACTGAACCAGAAAGCTGAACACCATCGGGAACACCAGGGTAAAGCCGAAATAGGCGCCGGTCCCGAAACAGCAGCAGCTGACCACCACAAACGGAAAGGCGAAACGTTTTTCATTGCGATACAGACCGGGCGCGATAAACGCCCAGACCTGCCACAGGATCACCGGAAGGGCCACCAGCACCGCTGCGACCGCCGCCACCTTGAGNNNATAAAAACCAGTGAACTGCCTTCGGGCAACGCCGCACGCACCGGATCCGACAACGCCTTGAACAGGCGCTCGGCAAAGCTGTAGCAGGCAAAAAACGCCACCAGCCAGGCCGCTGAAGCGATCATCAGCCGTTTGCGCAGCTCCTCAAGGTGCGATGTCATCGGCATGGTCTCAGACATCGTCTCTCCGCTCTTCGGCTCCAGCGGTGTCATTCTCGCCAGTTTCTGCCGTACTCTCTGAACTCTGCGCTACGACACCGGGCCGCTTGGGCAGAGGGTTGACGCCACCGACATAATGGGTCTCCACCGGTGCGGCATTGGGCGGAGTCAACTTCCCTTCGCTATGCAACCGATCGCGGTTTTCAGCGATACCACTTTCTTCACGCACCGTGTTCTTGATTTCATCGGTCGCGCGCTTGAACTCGGAAAACCCCTTGCCCATCGCGCGTGCCAGGTCGGGGAGCTTCTTCGGCCCCAGCACAATCAGCGCCAGGCCCATAATCAGCAGCAGTTCGGTCATTCCGATTCCGAACATATTTAAGTCCTCTCTATTATCTCTTCAGCGTGTTGCAATAAGAACAGGGAAGGATAGCTGTATCGTGGTCCGGCTGTCAAGCGTCGTGCTGGGTGAAAAGATTGACATATCAGGGGGTTTGGTCTAGCATCTCTTTTTTTCGTCGCTCTTATACTCACCCGAAATGGGAACGATTGATGGACCAAGAACTTCTTAAAAAACAGATCAAAGACCTAGCCAAAGAACGCAACGCATTGCTGCTGGCGCACAACTACCAGCGTGATGAAATTCAGGAGATCGCTGATATCACAGGTGATTCTCTGGCCCTTTCGATGGCTGCCGCACAAACCGACAAGGACATTATCGTGTTCTGCGGGGTTCACTTCATGGCCGAAAGCGCTGCCATTCTCGCCCCGGAAAAGACGGTTCTGCTCCCCCGCGAAGACGCAGTCTGTCCCATGGCGGACATGGTCGACGCCGAAGGCCTGAGAAAGATGAAAGGCCAATATCCCGACGCGACAGTTGTCACCTATGTCAACTCAACTGCAGAGGTCAAAGCCGAAAGCGATATCTGCTGTACCAGTTCAAACGCAATCAACGTGGTGCGTTCCCTCGACGCCGAAGAGGTGCTGCTGGTCCCTGACCGCAACCTCGCACAATATATTGCCAGTCATGTCGGCAAGACCTGCCACATCTGGGAGGGCTATTGCCCGACCCACGACCGGGTCAAGGTCGAGGAGATCAAAAAAGCCCTCGCCGAGCACCCCGACGCCCTGTTTATGGCGCACCCTGAATGTCCTCCCGAAATCCTCGCACTGGCGGATCATATCTGCTCGACCAGTGGCATGTACGAATACGCTCAAAAAAGCCCCGCGCAGAAGTTTATCGTCGGCACAGAACAGGGAATCCTCTACCGGTTGCGCAAGGAGAACCCGGAGAAAACATTCATCATTCCCAGCCGCGGCCTGATCTGTCCCAACATGAAGTTGACCTCGCTGGAAGATATCCTGAGCTGCCTGGAGACCATGAGCCCCCGTATCACCGTCGAAGAGAACGTGCGCCGCAAAGCGCGTCTGTCCCTCGATCGGATGCTGGCGGTGCCCCGCGACTGAGGCGTTAACACACAGTGAAACACTCAAAGGGTGCGCTGCGATTTAAGTGCGCCCTTTGTTTTTGCCGCGAAGATTCTCCGTAATGACCGAAAACGACCAGCAGCAGGACATTCGCCACGCGACGGTACGCAGTTTTATCGACGGGCTGGCGACCCATCACCAGACCAGCGAAGTACTCGGTCTGCTCGGCACGAGTGACGCCTGGATTCTGAGCCGCCTCCAGCAGGAACATTCCCGGCCGCTGGTGATTCTCACCGCCGAACAGTCCCGCGCCCGCCAATTGGTCACCGATCTCCAATTCTTCCATCCGCGCACATCCCAAGTCAGGCTGCTCCCCCACTGGGAAATCGGACCCTACGATCCCCTGACCCCTCACCCCGAGTTGGAGGCAACCCGCCTAAGCACTCTGGCCGCGCTGGATCAGGGACAGGTCGGCTGTCTGGTCCTCTCGCTGCGCGCACTGATGCAGAAGACCATCCCGCGCACCGTATTATCAGAGCTGTGTCTGACCCTGATCGCCGAGGAGGAATATCCCCGACCGGAGCTGTTGACCACCCTGCAACACCTGGGGTATCAGGCCGTCCCTCTCGTCGAAGAACGGGGCAGCTTTGCCGTGCGCGGCGACATCCTCGACATCTTCCCGCCGGACCTTGACACGCCGGTGCGGATCGAGTTTTACGGTGATTTCATCGAACGGATGCGCGGTTTCGATCCGGGTAGCCAGCG